>JBAIWX010000149.1:0-1605 GCA_037916975.1 Gemmatimonadales bacterium | reverse complement strand
GCGCGGTGGGCGGCGGCAAGGGCCCGGCGGGCCTCGGCGCCGGTGACGCCGCGCCGGGCCAGGAAGGCGTGGAGGCGGCGCCGGAGGGCGGGCCGCGGGATCCCGGCGAGCTGCGCGGCGCGCTTGCGCGCGAGCGACAGCGCGACCTCCGCCGGGCGCCCGGCCGGGCTCCGCTCCCCCTCCGGCCCCGCCTCGGGGCCCGGGGTCGGACCATCCGCCCAGGCCGCCGCCACCGCCGCCTCGACGAGCGGGTCGGCGACGCCCATCGCGAGGAGGTCCCGCCGGAGGCGCGCCGGCCCCCGCCCCCGCGCCGCGCGGGTCTCGGCGTAGCCCCGGGCGAACGCCGCGTCGTCCAGGAGCCCGAGGCGGTCGAGGCGGGCCACGGCAGCATCCACCGCCGCCGCCGGATGCCCCTTCCGGCGGAGCCGGCGGCCCAGGTCCACCCGGGCGAAGGCCCGCCGCTCGAGGGCGCGGAGCGCGGTGCGGAAGGTGGCCTCCGCGTCCGCCGCCCGGTCCACCCGCTCGGCGAGCGGGGCGTCGAACGCGAGCCCCGGCGCGAGCCCGAGCGCCTCGGCATCGGCGGCGTCCACGGTGCTCCGATGGGCGCCGTCCACGAGGAGGCGCACCGCCCCCGGCCGGCGCGGGTCCGGCTCGAGGGCGGTGACGACGGGCGCGCGCGACGCGGCGCCCGCCGGGCGGTCAGTCATCCGACTCCTCGCCCGCCGCCACGGCACCGGCCTTCATGCCGAGGACCTCCTTCACCTTCGCCTCGACCTCGGCCATGAGCGCCGGGTTGTCCCGCAGGAAGAGCTTCGCGTTCTCGCGCCCCTGCCCGATGCGCTGGTCGCCGTAGGAGTACCAGGCCCCCGACTTCTGGATGATGTTCGCCTCCGAGGCGATGTCCACGACGAGCGAGGTGTGGCTGATGCCCTCGTCGAACATCACGTCGAACTCCGCCTGCCGGAACGGCGGCGCGACCTTGTTCTTCACCACCTTCACGCGCACCCGGTTGCCGATGACCGCCTCGCGCTCCTTCACCGGGCCGATGCGCCGGATGTCGAGCCGCAGCGAGGCGTAGAACTTGAGCGCCTTGCCGCCGGTGGTGGTCTCGGGGTTCCCGAACATCACGCCGATCTTCTCGCGCAGCTGGTTGATGAACACCACCGCGCAGTTCGAGCGGTTGATGGCCCCGGCGAGCTTGCGGAGCGCCTGGCTCATGAGCCGGGCCTGCAGCCCCATGTGCGGGTCGCCCATCTCCCCCTCGATCTCGGCCTTGGGCACGAGGGCGGCGACGGAGTCCACCACCACCAGGTCCACCGCGCCGGAGCGCACCAGGATCTCGCAGATCTCGAGCGCCTGCTCGCCGGTGTCCGGCTGCGAAATCAGCAGGCTGTCCACGTCCACGCCGAGCTTCTTCGCGTACTCGACGTCCAGCGCGTGCTCGGCATCGATGAAGGCAGCCACACCGCCCTGCCGTTGCGCATTCGCGACGACGTGCAGTGTCAGCGTGGTCTTGCCGCTCGACTCCGGGCCATAGATCTCGGTGATACGCCCCCGCGGGATGCCGCCCACCCCGATCGCGGCATCAAGGTTGATCGCGCCCGT
>JBAIWX010000148.1:0-2261 GCA_037916975.1 Gemmatimonadales bacterium | reverse complement strand
TGGTCGTGAGGAGGTCCGCCGGGCCCGTGACGCGGGCACCGAGCTCGAGCTGCGCCTTCCCCACCCGGCCGGCGATCTCGGCGCGGACCGTGGCGTCGTCCAGGTTCTTCTTCGCCTGGTCGAAGTCAGCGCGCGCCCGGTCCACCTCGGTCTGCGCGTTGTCCACGTCCACCTGCGCGATCGCGTTGTCGGCGAGGAGGGGCTGGTAGCGCGCGAGCGTGCGCTCCGCGTTCCGCAGCCGCGCCTCCGCCGAGCGGTACGCCGCCTCGTAGAGCGTCCGGTCGATCCGGAAGAGGACGTCGCCCTTCCTCACCTCGGCGCCCTCGCGGAACGGGCGCTCGGTGATGATGCCGCTCACCGGCGTCCGCACCTCGACGCGGCGGAAGGCGACCACCTCGCCCACGAACTCGTACTGTTCGGGCACGCGGCCCGTCCGCACGGTCTCGACCGCGACCTCCGCCGGCGGGAAGGCCGGCGGCGCCGGCGGCTTGCCGCACCCCGCGACGAAGAGCCCCAGCGCCGCCGCCCCCGCGAGCGGCGCCGCGCGCCGGACCCCGTGACCGCCCGTGATCGTGTCACCCAGCATTGCCTTCACTCCGTCCTGATGGTTGGCGTGGCCCGTCCCTGGCCCACGATGCGATCCGCCGCGGCGAGGAGCGCGGGGAGCGCGCGGTCGGCACACGGCCCGTCCGCGATGCACGGCGCCACGAAGCGCAGCTCGAGCGTGATCCCGAGCACCGCCGCCCCGAGGAGATGCGCCGTCGCCTCGGCGTCGGGGACATCGAACTCCCCCGCCCGGTGCCCCGCCTCCAGCACCGCGGCGAGCACCCGGTTGCTCCGCTCGATGAGCTGCCGGAAGAGCACCTGCCCCGACTGCGGGAAGGCGTGCAGCTCGCGGAGCACCGTGAGCACCAGCTCCGGCTTCCCCGGGCGGCACATCCGCCGCCACATGCGGCCGAGCAGCTCGTGCAGCAGCGCCCGGTGGCTCCCGCGGTGCGCGACGAGGAGCGACTCGTCGCCGGCGAGCTCCGCGAAGGCCTCCTCGGTCACCATCGCCTCGAAGAGCTCCGCCTTCGAGCCGAAGTAGTGCGAGACCGTCCCGGCGCAGACGCCCGCGCTCTTCGCGACCTGCGCGAGCGTGGCGCGTTCGTAGCCCTCGGCACCGAACACCTGGCGCGCGGCGGCGATGATCTCCTGCCGCCGCTCGGCGGGCCGGCGCTGCCAGCGCGGGCCCTCGGTGCGCTCGTCAGCGCCGGGTGCTGAAGGGATATTCATATCTCACAATTAATTAGATGTTCAACAGAAAAGCAATAGGCTATGCGACCTTGACAAATCAACAACTTAGCATCTTTATTTGGTGCGTCAGCCAATAACTGAGGCGCCCCGGAGGCCCCAGAGATTCGGCGACCCGGGCCGCCTCCGGCGCCACGCTCACCCGTGGACGGCCGCCCGAGGCCCCTGGTCCCAGCGAGCAGCCGTCCACGCAGGAACGCAGAAAGACATGAGGTCCGTCCGTATGTCCCGTTCGTCCCGCATTGCCGCCGGCGCCCTCGCGCTGGCCCTCGTCCTCCCGGCCGCGCTCAGCGCCCAGGACCGCGCCCTCGTCATCTACGGCGGCGCCGGCGCCTCCACCCCCACGACCTCGCTCGTGGACAACGCCACCGACGCGAAGTTCAAGACCGGCTTCGCTGCCACCGCCGGCCTCGGCCTCGACGTGACGAAGTACTTCCGGCTCCGCGCCGACGGTGCCTGGGCCGACGCGAAGGTCAAGGCGACCAGCTCGTTCAGCCCCGACGCGAAGTTCAACAAGTTCTTCTACGGCGCCGAGGGCGTCGCCCAGTACCCGACGGCGGGCGGGTTCACCCCGTTCGTCGGCCTCGGTGCCGGCGCCGTGACGCTCGACCCGAAGGCCACCGGCGCCGCGGGGACCACGAAGTTCGCCGGCCGCGGCTCGATCGGCTTCGAGTACCGCCTGCCGAAGAGCCGGCTCGGCCTCTTCGCGCAGGGCACCGGCTGGCTCTACAAGTTCGAGAACGCCGGCACCGACAAGACGCAGCTAGACCTCGTCTATACGGCCGGCCTCTCGTATCGTTTCGCCCTCTGAGCGAGGACCCCGGCCCCGGCCGGCCCGCAGGGGCCGGCCGGCGGCCGCGGGGGATGGCCCCGGGCGGGGCGGGCGCCCGGCAGGATCCGGCTCGAGGCAGGCGGCCCCCGGCACCCGGTGCCGGGGGCCGCGTCGCGTTCAGGCCAGGCTGAACGAG
>JBAIWX010000147.1:0-15847 GCA_037916975.1 Gemmatimonadales bacterium | reverse complement strand
CGATCCAGCCGAAGTCGCCGGTGAACTCGCGGGCGTCCACCGACTGGATGCCGGTGCCGAGGTACCGGGGCGAGTGGTACCAGAGGTAGCCGTAGATCGCCTGCCGGCCCCAGAGGCGGATGCGGATGCCGGTGGCGGCGGAGGCGAACGCGGTGCGCTGGTAGTCGCTCAGCACGCCGTACCGGGGCTGGAGGCCACCCCCCGCCGAGACCTCGTACGTCACCCTCCGGAGCACCGTCTGGCGCCAGGTGGCCACCGCCCCGGCGGCCGGGACGCCGCGCCGGTATCCCTCGGGGGCGGTGTTGGTCGGGAGCGTGGCGGTGAGCGCGACCTGGAGGTGCGGTGTCGCCCGCCAGCCCGCGGTGAGGCGGACGTCCTCGAGGGCGGGGCCCGCGGGCCTCGGCGACAGCACCGTGCCGTCGGGCAGCGCGAGGTCGTAGCCGAAGGTGTTCTTGGGCCGCGCGAGGCGCTCGGGCTGGGTGAAGCGGATGAGGTCGTGGTACCAGGTGAAGAAGCCGTCGGCGAAGCCCCGCCACGCCCCGCTCACCCCCACCGTCCCCTGCACGAAGACGCCCCGGGCCACGTCCCGCGTCGCCGTGAGCTGCAGCCGGTAGACCTCGGCGTCGAGGAGGTACTCGCGGCCGATCGGGAGCTGGTAGTCGATCCAGTTCCCGTACTCGAGCGACACCGCCGAGCGCCAGCGGCCCGCCGGGACCTCCTGGTACGGCAGGAACAGCAGCGGGCTCCGCGCGACGGCGAGCGGGTTGAGCGACTCGTGCGGTGGGAGCCCGCCACCCGTCTGCGCCGCGGCGGGGACGGCGAGGAGCGCGAGGAGGAGCGCCGCGCGGGGGAGCCCGGCGGTGAGCGTGGTCGGCGGGCTCGTCGGGCGGTGCAGGTCCACGCGGTGCTCCCGGGGCGGCGGGTCGGGCCGGCCGGGGCCGGCGAGTTGCCCGGGGGGCCCCGGGCGGGGAGATTCTAGGCGCCGCCGGGGCGCAACTCAACCCGCGCCCGGCCGGCCACCAGACCATGAGCCATCGCTTCCATTCCATCGCCACCCACGGGTTCGCCCGGGTCGCGGCGTGCGTGCCGCCCGTCGTGGTCGCCGATCCCGCTGCCAACACCGAGCGGACGCTGGCCCTCGCCCGCCGCGCGGCGGCGGAGGGGGCGGTGCTCGCCGTGTTCCCCGAGCTCGGGCTCGCCGCCTACACGAGCGAGGACCTGGTCCAGCAGGACGCGCTGCTCGATGCGGTGGAGCGGGGCCTCGCCGACCTGGTCGCGGCGAGCACCGACCTCCCCTGCGCCCTCGTGGTGGGGGCGCCGCTCCGCGCGGAGGGCCGGCTCTTCAACTGCGCCGTCGTGGTCGCGCGCGGGCGGCTCGTGGGCGTGGTGCCGAAGAGCTACCTCCCGACCTACCGGGAGTACTACGAGGAGCGCTGGTTCGCCGCCGCGCGCGAGGCGCTCCGGCCCGCGATCACGCTCCTCGGCGCGCAGGTGCCCTTCGGGACCGACCTCCTCTTCGAGGCGGACGGGATCCCCGACTTCACGCTCGCGGTGGAGCTCTGCGAGGACCTCTGGGTGCCCCTCCCGCCGAGCACGTGGAGCGCGCTGGCCGGCGCCACGGTGCTCGCCAACCTCTCGGCGAGCAACATCACGGTCGGGAAGACGGAGTACCGCCGGGGGCTCCTCGCCATGCAGTCGGGGCGCTGCCTCGCCGCCTACGTCTACGCCAATGCGGGCCACGGCGAGTCCACGACGGACCTCGCCTGGGACGGGCAGGCGATGGTCTGCGAGGACGGCGAGGTGCTGGCCGAGACGGCGCGCTTCTCGCGCGAGCCGGAGCTCGCGATCGCCGACGTGGACCTCGCGCGCCTGCGGCAGGACCGCACGCGGATGACGAGCTTCGGCGACGCGGTCCACGACCACGCCGAACGGCTGCGCGCGTTCCGCCGGGTGCCGCTCCCGCTCGCCGCACGCACCGAGGTCACGACGCTCCGACGGCCGCTCGCGCGGTTCCCGTACGTGCCGGCCGACCCCGCGAGGCGCGACCAGCGGTGCGAGGAGGTGTACCGGATCCAGGTGGCAGGGCTCGTGACGCGCCTCGAGCGCACCGGGCTCGCGCGCGTGGTGGTCGGCGTCTCGGGCGGCCTCGACTCCACGCAGGCGCTCCTCGTGGCCGTGCAGGCGATGGACGCGCTCGGGCTCCCGCGCACCAACGTCCTCGCGTACACGATGCCCGGCTTCGCCACGAGCGCGGGGACGCTCGCGAACGCGCACGCCCTCATGCGCGCGCTGGGCGTCACCGCGGGGGAGGTCGACATCCGCCCCTCCGCCACGCAGATGCTGCGGGACCTCGGCCACCCGGCGGCGCGGGGCGAGCCCGCATACGACGTGACGTACGAGAACGTCCAGGCCGGCGAGCGCACCTCGCACCTGTTCCGGCTCGCCAACCTGCACGGCGCGCTCGTCCTCGGCACGGGCGACCTGAGCGAGCTCGCGCTCGGCTGGTGCACCTACGGCGTGGGCGACCAGATGTCGCACTACGGCGTGAACGCGTCGGTGCCCAAGACGCTCATCCAGCACCTGCTCCGCTGGCAGGTCGCGACCGCGCGGGTGGACGGGGCGACGGCGGCGGTGCTCGAGCGCATCCTCGCGACGGCGATCTCGCCGGAGCTCGTGCCGGGCGACGGCGCGGAGCCGGCACAGCACTCCGAGGCGGTGGTGGGCCCGTACGACCTGCAGGACTTCCACCTCTACTGGACCTCCCGCTTCGGCTTCCGGCCCAGCAAGGTGGCATTCCTCGCGTGGCAGGCGTGGGGCGACGCGGCGCGGGGGGCGTGGCCCGACCTCGTGCCGGCGGCCCGCCGCCGCGCCTACGACTTGCCGGCGATCGCGCACTGGCTCGGCGTCTTCCTCGACCGCTTCATCCGCCAGAGCCAGTTCAAGCGCTCGGCGATGCCGAACGGCCCGAAGGTGGGGTCGGGCGGCTCGCTCTCCCCGCGCGGCGACTGGCGCGCGCCGAGCGACGCGTCGAGCGCCGCGTGGCTCGAGGAGCTGCGGCGGAACCTCCCCCCGGAGGCGTTCCCGGCGGGGGGTGCTTGACAACGCCGGGCCCCGCGAGCGAGACTCCCTGAACCATGTCGAACCTCCGCACCTATTGGTTCTCCTACTTTACCGGCGCCGGCGCGGCTCGAGCTGCGTCCGGTTCAGGTAGCGTGCGGTAGCGCGACACCCGAACGGACCCTCGACGCCCCGCCGGCCCTGACGCCGGCGGGGCGTTTCGCTTTCCCGATCCACGAACCGATCAGCCCGGAGCTCGATCATGAAAGTCGCCATCCAGGGAACGTACGGAGCCTTCAGCGAGGCCGCGGCACGCCGGCGGTGGCCCGCCATGGAGGCGGTGCCGTGCCGCGAGGTCAAGGATGTCGTCGCGGCGGTGCGCGAGGGTCGCGCGGACGCGGGGATCCTGCCGATCGAGAACTCGCTGATCGGCTCGGTGACCGCGACGTACGACCTCCTGCACGAGGCGTTCGGCGACGGGCAGCTCAGGCTGACGCACGAGACCCTGCTCCCGGTCCACCACACCATCATGGCGCGCCCGGGCGCCACGCTCGCGGGGATCCGCCGCGTCCTCTCGCACGCCGTGGCGCTGGGCCAGTGCCGGCGGTGGCTCGGGCAGCACCTGCCGGACGCCGAGCTGGTGAGCGCGTGGGACACGGCGGGGAGCGCGGAGCTCGTGGCGCGCGAGGGGGACGACTCCTGGGCGGCCATCGCCGCCTATCCCGCCGCCGCCGCGCACGGGCTCGTGCCGCTCGCCGAGCGGATCGAGGACGACCCGACCAACCAGACGCGCTTCCTCATGTTCTGCCGCACCGACGCGCCGCTCGCGGCGGCGGGCGGGCAGCCGCACAAGACCTCGCTCATCGTCTCGCTCGACCACCGGCCGGGGATGCTGGCCCACACGCTGCTCGCCTTCAGCGCGCGCGGCGTGAACCTCACGGCGCTCCAGTCGCGCCCGGAGCCGTCGGCGCCGTGGACCTACCGGTTCTACGTGGACGTCGAGGGCGCGGCGACGGAACCGCGCGTCGCCGAGGCGCTCGAGGAGGTCGAGGCGCTCGCGGCGCGCATGGTGGTGCTCGGGAGCTACGAGGCGTGGACGGAGGGGGTGCCCGCCTTCCAGGTGCAGCACCCGACGCCGGCGCACCACGTGAAGAAGCCCGACATCCCGCTCGTGGACCGGCGGCGGAAGCCCGAGGGCTCCGTGGTGAAGGTGCGCCACCTCGAGTTCGGCGGGAGCCAGCCCGTGCTCATCGCGGGGCCCTGCTCGGTGGAGAGCCGCGAGATGATCCTCGCGACCGCCGAGGCGTGTGCGCGCGCGGGGGCGGACATGCTGCGCGGCGGCGCCTTCAAGCCGCGCACCTCGCCGTACGACTTCCAGGGGCTCGGGGTGAAGGGGCTCCGCTACCTCGCGGAGGCGCGCGAGCGCACGGGACTCCCGGTGGTCACCGAGGTGCTCTCGTGGGAGGAGGTGCCGCTCGTGGCGCAGTTCGCCGACATGCTGCAGATCGGCGCCCGGAACATGCAGAACTTCTCGCTGCTGCGCGCGGCGGCGCGGAGCGGCATCCCGGTGCTGCTCAAGCGCGGCGCCGGCGCCACGGTGGACGAGTGGCTGATGGCGGCGGAGTACATCCTGGCCGAGGGGAACCCGCAGGTGGTCATGTGCGAGCGCGGCATCCGCACCTTCGAGCGGGCCACGCGCCACACCCTCGACCTCAACGCCGTGGCGCTCGTCCGGGAGAAGAGCCACCTCCCGGTGATCGTGGACCCGAGCCACGCCGCCGGCGTCGCGAGCCTCGTCACGGCGCTGGGCATGGCCTCGCTCGCCGCGGGGGCGGCGGGGCTCATCGTGGAGGTGCACCCCGACCCGAAGCACGCGCTGAGCGACGGGATGCAGAGCCTCGACGTCGCCGCCTTCGCGCACCTCGCGCGCCAGGTGCACCCGACGCGCGAGCGGCCCGCGGTGCGCGCGTAGCCCGCGCGGGCCCCCGCGGGAGCCGCGGAACGCGAACGGGAGCCCCGAGGGGCTCCCGTTGGCGTCTCCGGGCCGCGACGCGGGCGGTCAGGGCTTCCGGTGCTCCACCTTCACGCTGTCGGCGTGCACGCGGAACGGCCCGCGGCGCCAGTCCCCGCCCTTCGGCATCTTCCCGCCGACCTGCTCGCGGCGCCGGTTGCGCATGACGTCGAAGTTGACCGGCTCCTCGCCCTCGTAGGTGCGGAGGATGCGGAGCAGCTGCGAGGGGCTCGACGGCTTCCGGCCGTCCACGCCGAGGATGACGTCGCCGCCCTTGAGGCCGAGGGGCGAGTCGTCCGGCACGCTGATCACGAGGACGCCCTCGGTGGTGCCGAAGTACTGCCCGAGATCCTTGTTGAGCGGGGCGAGCTCGAGGTCGGCGAGCGGCCCGGCATAGAGCATCGTCATGCGCGGCATGGCGTCGCCCAGGCGATCGAGCTCGACGCGCATCCGCTCCATGTCGGGCCCCGGCACGCGCATGCCGTCCCGGGGCGGCCCGCCCTCGTCGGGCCCGAGCCGGTACACGAAACCCTCCTGGCCGTCGGGGCCGCTCCAGGAGAGCACCTGCGGCTCGTCCCCCGTGACGAGCTTCACCGTCCTGCGCTCCTTCCCCCGGCGAAGCTCCACCGCGACCGTGTCGTTCGGCTCGAGCTTCGCGGCGAGCTCGATGAGGCGGAGCCCGGGGAGCGAGCGGCCGGCGTCGGCACCGGAGGGCCGCCCCTTCGCGAGGAGCGAGGTGCCGTCGAGCTTCGTGATCACGTCGCCGGACTGGATCCCCGCCCGGTCGGCGGGGCCGCCGGGGGTCACGGCGTCCACGTAGGCGCCGATCGAGTCGGTCTCGCGCGCCTGGAGGTTCACCTTCACCCCGAGGCGGACGCGGCGGTTCATCACCAGGTTGACCCGCTCCCGCACCATGTCGGGGAGCCCCTCGAGGCGCACCCGCACGCGGTCCTCGTCCTGCGCCGCCGCACGGGTGACGGGAAGCGCCAGGGCGAGGGCGCCGAGCGCCACGGTCCAGTACCTCGTCTGCATGGCCTGCCTGCTCCTTCCGGGCTCAGAGCCCGACGTGACTGGCGCGGGTGACGTGCACGTCCACCAGCGCATCCAGCAGCCCCACACGCTCCTTCCACAGCCGCAGCGCCTCCGGGGAGGGCCGGCGGGCGGGCACCTGCAGCTCGACGGCCTCGAGCTGGCGGTCCACGTTCGCGATCCGATCCTCGAGGTCGGTGGCGATCCGCACCGTGCGCCCGTCGGTCATGCGGGCGTCCGGCGCGTACGCGTCGAGCGCGGCCTCGAGCGCCTGCGAGCGCGCCTGGATCGCCTCGAGCTGCCGCTCCACGGCGAGCGCGTCGGCGTCGCGCACCGCTCCCGCGGCCGGCGCGGCGGCCGCCACGGGCGCGGCCTCCGGTGCGGGGGAACGACGCGGCCCGACGGGGACCGGCTGCGACGGCACGGCCGCCACCGCCTCCGGCACACCCGCCGGGTCCGCGCCGGGAGCCACCGGCTCCCGCCGCACCAGCACCGCCAGCGCCACCGACGCCGCGAGGGCCAGCACCGACCCGCCGATCGTCACCGTGCGGCGGCGGCGCCGATCCGCCGCGACCCGCGCCGCGACCGCCGGCCACTGGTCCCGTGCCGGACGGAGCGTGGGGAGCGCCCGGAGCCGCGCCTGGCGCTGCCGCAGCCGCGCCTGCTCCGCCGCGCACGCCGCGCACGCCGCGAGGTGCTCCCGCGCCCGGCCGCTGCCGGGCACGACGCCCGGCTCGTCGAGGGCGAGCAGTTCGTCCAGGGTCAGGTGCCGCATCACGCCACCTCCTCGCCGAGCCACCGCCGCAGCCGCCCGTGCGCCCGGGCGAGCTGCGACTTGGAGAAGCTCGTCGTCCGGCCCATCATCGCCGCGATCTCCTCGTGCGTGTAGCCCTCCACGTCGTGGAGCCACACCACCGCACGCGCGGTCTCGGAGAGCCGCTCGAGCGCCGCCTCGAGGTCCATGCGGAGCCCCGCGTCCTCGCGCCGGTGCTCCATGACGTCCTCGGGCAGCTCGTCCGTGTCGCGGTACTTGTTGCGCCGGATGCGCATGAGCGCCTTGCTCGCCGCGATGCTCCGCACCCAGCCCCAGAGGCTCCCCTCGGCGCGGAACTGGCCGATGCTGCGGCAGACCTCGAAGAAGGTCTCCTGCAGCACGTCCTCCGCGTCCTCGGCGGTGCGGCAGATGCGGCGGGCCAGGTTGTACACGGGGGTCTCGAACGCGCGGTAGAGCGCCTCGAACGCCGCGGCGTCGCCGGCCCTGGCCCGGGCGACGACCGACTCGGCGTTGGCGAGCGGGTAGAGCTCCATCGCGGTGATCCTCGTCATGGCACCCGGAAAGATGCCCGGACCGCGCGGAGCGTCGCAGCCGGGGGTCCCCCGGATGACGGACGGCCGTCGGCAGGGGTTTCGGGGCGGCGCACCGCGCCCCGGTCCGTGCCGCCAAGATGTTGTCCTTGAAAGACTTGAAATGCCACGCCGCCCCGCTGAGCCGGGCGCGCCCCGGGGCCCGGCCATCCCGCCCGGCGCCCGCGTGCCTACAATTCGGCAGCGGGGCGAGCGGGGAACTGCCCCCGGGAGGCTGGCCGACGATGTGGCGACGGATCGGGATCCTGCTGCTGCTGGCCGCCGCCGTGCTGGCCTGGCGCTACGCGCTCCGGCCCGTGTGCGTGCCCCTCACGGCGGCGGAGGTGGCCCGCTTCGACCCGCCGATCGACCAGCGCACCGACCGCGACATGGGCCTGCAGGTCTTCCAGCGCCGCGAGGGGACGTGGTACCAGTGCAAGACCGCGCTCTCGCGCGCGCTCTTCTTCTGACCCCGGGAACCGCCCGATGCGCCTCTTCGCACTGACGCCGCTGGGCGTCGCCGCGCTGATCTTCCTGCTCAACGTTCCCTTCGGTTTCTGGCGCGCCGGCGTGCGGAAGTTCTCCCCCGCGTGGTTCCTCGCGGTGCACGCGCCGGTGCCGCTCGCCATCGGGCTCCGCTGGGCGTCGGGGCTCGGCTTCCACCTCGCGACGCTGCCGCTCTACGTCGGGGCGTTCTTCCTCGGGCAGTTCGCGGGCGGTCGGCTCCGTCCCAGGGCGCAGGTGCCGGGACGCGTCGCCGAGTCGGCGGCGGACCGTGCCGACGCGGGCGGTTGAGGGCGCGATCGCGCCGCAACGCCGCACGCCACCTCGACGTCCCGGACAGGCACAGGAGCCACGCCATGGTCTTCGTCCCGACCCCCTCCCAGCAGGTCATCCTCTCGCCGCGGGCCCGGGAGCTGTCGCGGCGGCTGCAGGAGACGGTGGACCAGTTCCAGCGGGACTTCCCGGATGCCCGTCCGCGCGACCTCGAGCAGGCGCTGCGGGCGGAACTGCTCCGGCGGACGCGCGCACCGGCGGTGGCGATCGTCGTCGCGGCGGTCGCGGCCGCGCTCGGGCTGGGGGTGGCGCTCTACGTGGGTTCGGCCACCCCGGGGGCCCGGGGGGCGCAGCCGACCTGGGTGGTGGCGGGGATCGTCGTGGGGCTGGGGGTGCTGGTGCTCGCCCGGCTCGTCCGGCGGAACGAGTGACGGCGCCGGGGCAGCGGCCCGGACGCGACGAGGGGGGCGGCCCGGCGGGCCGCCCCCCTCGCGCGCAGGGTGCCCGCGGCGGGCGCTACGCCGCGGCCGGCACGGGCGCCGCCGCGTTCACGCGGCGCCAGTCGAGCACCACGAGCGCCGTGCAGAGCACGATCGACACGGCGGAGATGAGGCACCACGGGCAGAAGGTGTGCAGCACGACCCACTCGCCGTACTTGAGCCGCACGGTGAAGAGGAGCGCGGGGACGACGTGCAGGCCGAGGAGGATGGTGCCGCCGCGGGCGTCCATCGCGTGCGGCTGCACGCTGACGAGCGCCGCCACGAGGAGCAGCGTGTAGCCCACCGCGCCGATGAGCGCCACGTCCACGCCGAGGAACCAGCCGAAGCGGCTGAACTGGGCGACCATGCAGCCGCCGGTCGAGCAGGCGAGGGCGCCGACCTTGCCGACCTTCCAGAGGTGCAGGTAGGTCGCCACGAGCGCGTTGACGAGCGCGAGCACGGCGATGGCCATGCGGTACTTCATGCCGGCGCCACCACGATGTTGAGCAGCCGGTTCGGCACGTGGACGACCTTCCGCACCGCCTGGCCCTCGAGGAAGCGCGCGATCCCCGGCTCGGCGCGCGCCGCCGCCACCGCGGCCGCCTCGGCGGCGTCGCGGGCGACGCTCACCTTGCCGCGCGTCTTCCCGTTCACCTGCACGACGAGCTCGACGACCTCGTCCACGAGGAGCGCGGGATCCCACCCCGGGAAGCGCGCGTCGAAGACCGACGTCTCGTGCCCGAGCCGCTCCCAGCACTCCTCGGCGAAGTGCGGCGCGAACGGGGCGAGGCAGACGACGAACTCCTCGGCGATCGTCCGCTCGACCACGTGCCCGTCGCGCAGGACGTTGAGCATCTCCATGAGCGCGGCGATCGCGGTGTTGTAGCCGAGGGCCTCGACGTCCTCGGCGACCTTCTTCTTGGTGCGGTGCCACTTCGCGACGACGGCCTTCGTGACCTCGTCGCCCGGGGCGGCCTGCGCCGCCTGCCCGACCAGCTGCCAGACCTTGTCGAGGAAGCGCCGGATGCCGTTGATCCCGGCGTCGCGGAAGTCGCCGCCCTCCTCGTAGGGCCCGAGGAACATCAGGTACATGCGGAAGGCGTCGGCGCCCCACTTCGCGATGTACTCGTCGGGGACGACCACGTTGCCCCGCGACTTGGACATCTTGGCGCCGTCCTTCACGATGAGGCCGTGGGCGCGGAACCTCGCGAACGGCTCCTCGAAGTCGAGATGGCCGAGGTCGTGCAGCACCATCGCGATGAAGCGCGAGTAGAGGAGGTGCAGCACGGCGTGCTCGTTGCCGCCGATGTAGGTCGTGACGGGGCACCACCGCCGGGTGCGCGCCGGGTCGAACGGCCGGTCGGCGAACTCGGTGCTCGGGTAGCGGAGGTGGTACCAGGCCGAGTCGAGGAAGGTGTCGGAGACGTCGGTCTCGCGCCGGGCCGTCGCGCCGCACCGCGGGCAGGGGACGTAGTACCACTCCTCGTGCCTGGCCAGCGGCGAGATCCCGCTGTCGTCGGGGCGGAAGTCGTCGATCGGCGGGAGGACCACCGGCAGGTCCTGCTCCGGCACGGGGACGGCGCCGCAGGCGTCGCAGTAGATGATCGGGATCGGCGGGCCCCAGTACCGCTGGCGGGAGATGCACCAGTCGTAGAGGCGGTACTGCACGCGGAGGGCGCCGGCTCCCCTCGCGGCGAGCCACTCGGTGATGGCGCGCCGCGCGTCGGCGGGGGCCATCCCGTCGAACTGCGCCGAGTTGACGAGGCGCGCCCCCTCGAGCTCGACGTACGCCCCCGCGAGGGGCGTGTCGGCCGCCTGGTCCGGGCCCGCCACCACGCGCACGATGGGCAGCGCGTACTGCGTGGCGAAGGCGAAGTCGCGCTCGTCGTGCGCCGGGACCGCCATGATGGCGCCGGTGCCGTACTCCATGAGCACGTAGTCGGCGATCCAGACGGGGATCCGCGTGCCGGTGGCGGGATTCACGGCGAAACCGCCGGTGAAGACGCCGGTCTTCGCCTTGTCGCCCACCTTGCGGCTCACGAGGTCCTGCGCCGCCGCCTGCGCGCGGTACGCCTCCACCGCGGCGCGCTGCGCGTCGCTCGTGAGCGCGGGGACGAGCGGGTGCTCCGGCGCCAGCACCATGAAGGTGGCGCCGAAGACGGTGTCGGGCCGCGTGGTGAAGACGGTGAGCGGCCCGGCGTCCGTCGCGAAGGCGAGCTCGGCCCCCTCGGAGCGGCCGATCCAGTTCCGCTGCGCGGTGGTCGTGGTGGCCGACCAGTCCATCTTCGACCGGTCGTCCAGGTTGGCGAGGAGGCGCGCGGCGTAGTCGGTGATCCGGAAGAACCACTGCTCGAGGAAGCGCTGCTCGACCTGCGCGCCGCAGCGCTCGCAGTGCCCGTCGATCACCTGCTCGTTGGCGAGCACGGTCTTGTCGTTCGGGCACCAGTTGACGGCGGCCTTCTTCTTGTAGGCCTTCCCCGCCTTGAACAGCTGCAGGAAGAGCCACTGCGTCCACTTGTAGTAGGCCGGGTCGGTCGTCGAGAGCTCGTGCCGCCAGTCGGCCATGAGCCCGATGCGGGTGAGCTGCCGGCGGAAGTTCGCGATGTTGCGCGGGATCAGCTCCGCCGGGTGCACGCCGACCTTGATGGCATAGTTCTCGGAGTGGATGCCGAACGCGTCGTAGCCCAGCGGCTCGAAGACGTCGTAGCCCTGCAGGCGCTTGAAGCGCCCGTAGACGTCGCTCCCGGTGAAGGCGTACATGTTCCCCACGTGGAGCCCCTCGGCGGAGGGGTAGGGGAACATCATGAGGTTGTAGAACGGGCGCGCCGCGCCGTCGAGGTCGGGCTCGTTCGTGTGGCGCTCGGCCCAGCGGGCCTGCCACTTGGCCTCGACCAGGTCGGGGCGGTAGACGTCGTGGGGAGCGGTGGTGTCGGTCATGCCGGGCCTCGGACGGGCGCCCCGAGCGGGCCGGGGCGCTGGTGCAAGCGAATCCGCAAGCTAATCCCGCGGCAGGGGTTACCGCCATCGGCCGCTGGCGCGGGACGGACCGACGGACGATCTTCCCGGGCCCCGGGGACCCCCGCCCCGCCGGCCGCCACGCCCGACCCTCGTGCCCATGACCCGACTCCCCGCCCGCCGGGCCCTCGTGACCCTGGCCCTCGCCCTCGCCGCGCGACCGCTGGCCGCGCAGGACGCCACCGCCGACGCCCAGCGCCTCGTGGGCGCCCTCCTCGGCGACACCCCGCTGCTCCGCGACCTCGCGTGGCTCACCGACCGGATCGGCGGCCGCGCGACGGGCTCCCCCGCCAACGCGCGGGCGGTGGCCTGGGCGCTCGACGCATTCCGGGAGGCCGGGGTCCCGGCACGGACCGAGCGCTTCCGGATGCCGTCGCTCTGGCTCGAGCGCTCGGCGAGCGCGGTGATCGCGGGCCCGGGGATCCGCTTCGCGCCGCGGGTGGCCTCGATGCCCTACTCGGTGGCGACGCCGCCGTCGGGCACGACGGCCCCGCTGGTGGACGCCGGCCCCGGCGCGGACGCCGACTTCGCGCGGCTGGGCGCCGCGGCGCGCGGGGCCTACCTGCTCGTCGAGCAGCCGGAGCTCACCGACATCGACGGCCTCTTCCGCGAGTACAACGCGACCACGCTCATCGAGGGCCGCGCGCGCGCCGCGGGCGCCCTCGGCGTCGTGTACATGAGCTCCCGGCCCAACGACCTCCTCTACCGGCACAACGTGGCGGTGCGCGAGGACAACCGGAGCCCGATGCTCGTCATGGAGAGCGACGGGGCGCGCCGCGCGCTCCGCCTGCTGCGGCAGGGAGTGCCGCTCACCCTCACGGCCACGATCGCGCTCGAGACCGGCGGTCCGTACGACGCGGAGAACGTGATCGGCGAGATCCGCGGCAGCACGCGCCCCGACGAGGTGGTGCTGATCGGGGCGCACCTCGACAGCTGGGACCTGGGCGACGGCGCGCTCGACAACGGCGCCAACGCGGCGCTGGTGCTCGACGTGGCCCGGCAGGTCGCGCGGCTCGGGCTCCGGCCGGCGCGCACGATCCGCTTCGCGCTCTGGAACGGCGAGGAGCAGGAGATGGTCGGCTCGGCGGGCTACGTCGAGCGCCACGCGGGCGAGCTCGACCGGCACGCGATGACCGCCTCGTTCGACATCGGCTGCGGCCGCATCAGCGGCTTCTTCACCAACGGGCGGGCGGACCTCGTCGCGCTCGTGGACCGCGCGCTCGAGCCGGTGGCGGGGCTCGGGCCGTTCCAGCAGGTGAACGCGCCGGTGGTGGGGACCGACAACTTCGACTTCATGCTCGCCGGGGTGCCGAACCTCGTGGCGAACCAGGAGCCGGCGAGCTACGGCCCGAACTACCACGCCCGTTCCGACACCTTCGACAAGTGCGACCCGCGCCAGCTGCGCCTCAACGCCGCCGTGGCGGCGGCGCTCACCTGGCGCTTCGCCAACGACCTGCCGCGCCTGCCGCGGCACGGGCGGGCCGAGGTGGAGGAGCTCATGCGCACCACCGACCTGCCCCAGCAGATGAAGGACTTCAACCTCTGGGGCGAGTGGGAACGCGGCACGCGCGGCGCCCGCCGCTGAGCGCGGCGCCCGCGCGCCGGCGGGACCGCCGGCGCCGGAGCCTTGTCGCCGGCGCGCGGCGCACCCTAGTGTCCCGGCGGCCCGCCCCCGGGCCGCCGTCCCGGACCTCCTCGGAGGCGCATGCCGACTGACGAGCTGCGCGCCACCCGGCGCACCTTCCTCGTCGCCGCCCTGATCGTGGCGGCCGCCGTGGTCGCGGCCGCGTGGTTCGTGAGCGACGCCGTCGCGGACCTCGCGACCCGGCGCGCCGGCGCGGACGACGCGCGCCGGGCCGTCTGGATCGCGGCGATCCTCGTGGGCGGGGTGGACCTCGCGCTCGTGGCACTCGCGGCCCGGTGGGTCGAGCGCCGCTACGTGCGGCCGGCGGTGATGGCGGAACAGCTGGCCGCCAACATCGCGCGCGGCGACCTGCGCACGCTGCCCGCGGACGCCGTGTCGGAATCGGCGCCGTCGCTCCTGCGCGCGGTCGCGACGATGTCCTCGGCGCTCCGCGAGCTCGTCGGGACGATCCAGCAGTCGGCCGGCGACGCCGCCGCGATGGCGGAGGAGATCGCCGCCTCCACCGAGCAGATGACCGCCTCCACGCAGGAGGTGGCCGGCACCACCAACGACCTCACCGAGCGCGCCAGCCAGCAGGCGAGCACCGTCCGCGGCGCCGCCGAGGACGCGGGGCGCATCCTCGAGATCGCGCGCACCCTCGCGAGCGGCGCCGTCGAGGCCGCCGAGCGCAACGCGATGCTCGCCGCCTCGGCCCGGGCCCACCGCGAGCGCCTCGACCAGAGCACCGAGCTCCTCGCCCGCCTCGCCGCCGAGGTCGAGCACGGCACCGCGGAGGCGGAGGCCCTGGCCGCCGCCTCCGGGGACATCGAGAAGTTCGTCAGCCAGACCAAGGCCATCGCGAAGCAGACGCACATGCTCGCCCTCAACGCCTCCATCGAGGCCGCGCGCGCCGGCGACGAGGGGCGCGGGTTCAGCGTGGTGGCGGAGGAGGTGCGGAAGCTGGCCGCGCAGGCGGCGCAGTCGGCGACCACGACCAGCGAGACGGTGCAGATGGTGCTCGAGCGGGTGGCCGGCGCCCGGCAGCGGCTCCTCCGGCTGGGCCAGGGCGGCCTCGCCGCGCGCGACGCCGCGCACGCCGCCGCCGAGGGACTGCTCATGGTCGCGCAGGACGCGGAGGCGAACGACGCCTGGACGCGCGGCATCTCGGGCTCCGCCGAGGAGGTGCGGAACCTGGTCGAGCAGATCGCCGGGCGGATGAAGGAGGTCTCGGCGGGGACGGAAGACTACGCCGCGGCGGCGGAGGAGATCGCGGCGGCGGCGCAGCAGCTCAACGCCTCCACCGAGGAGATCTCCGCCTCCGCGAGCCAGCTCGCGCAGGCCGCCGAGCGGCTCACGCGCGCCACGGGCGGCTTCCAGCTCGCGTGGACGGCGCAGATGGCGGCGCGGCGGCCCACCGCCTGACGCGGGGCGGCGCCCCGGGGAACGCGACGGGGGTCGCGGCCGGCCGGCCGCGACCCCCGCTGCCGTGACGCCGCCCGGCGCTCAGCCCAGCGGGATCCGGCTCGCGTTGGCCGCAAGCCACTGCGCGAAGCCCTGCAGCGCCGGGTTGAGCGACCGGGAGAACGCGACGTCGCGTCGCGCGAGCACGGCCGGGCCGCACTCGACGTCGTACTGGAACATGTTCCCGAGGTCGTCCGCGCCCGGGAAGCCGAGGCCTCGATAGACCTCGAAGGGCATCGCCTCGTAGCGGACCGGCCGGCCGAAGGCCGCCGCCATGCCGGCGGCCATCTGCGTGCCCGTCAGGTGCTCGCCCGCGATCCCGACCCGCTTCCCCGCGAACTCCCCGCCCCGCCGGAAGATCCCGTACGCGCAGCGCCCGATGTCCTCGGCGGCGATCCCCGCGAGCGGCGCGTTCGCCATCGGGAGCGAGAGCACCAGCGTGCCGTCGGGCCCGGGCCGCGGGCCCATCCCGAAGTGGATGAAGTTCTCCCAGTAGAAGGACGTCAGCAGGTACGTCGTCGGGAGGTCGGCGAAGAACCGGTCACTTTCGCCCTTCGCGTCGAAGTGGGGCACCTTGTACTTCCCCTGCAGCGTCGGCATCCGCGGGTCGGAGAGCGGGATCTCGAGGCGGGTGTCCTCGAGGGTGGACCAGATCACGTGCCGCACGCCCGCCTCGCGCGCCGCCTCGGCGAGGCCCTTCGCTTCCGCCATCTCGCGCTCGGGCGACATGTGCGCCCAGAAGAAGGTCACGCAGAAGGCGCCGTGCGCGCCGGCGAAGGCGCGCGCCACGCTCGCCGGGTCGCTCACGTCCGCGCGCACCACCTCGGCGCCGAGGCGCGCGAGGGCCCGCGCCGGTTCGGCGTCGGGATCGCGCGTGAGCGCGCGCACGGCGAACCCGCCCATGGGATCGGCGAGGATGGCGCGCACCAGCCCGCCGCCCTGGGCACCCGTGGCACCCACCACCGCGATCGTCCTGCGCTCGGCCATGTGAGCCTCCGTCCGTGGAAGGGGGATGCCGCCGCGCTCAGGGCGCGGCGGCGGGGGGGGGGG
>JBAIWX010000146.1:0-11416 GCA_037916975.1 Gemmatimonadales bacterium | reverse complement strand
GGTACGCGCGCGGACACGCCGCGCGCGCAGCCGCGGCAGGCGCCGGGCGGCTTCGAGCTCGCCGAGGCGACGGTGGCCGACCTGCAGGGGCTGATGCAGTCGGGCCGGCACACCGCACGGTCCATCGCGGCGCTCTACCTCGCCCGCATCGAGGCGGTGGACCGCAGCGGGCCCGCGCTCCGGTCGGTGATCGAGGTGAACCCGGACGCGCTCGCGATCGCCGAGGCGCTGGACGCCGAGCGCGCGGCGCGCGGGCCGCGGGGCCCCCTGCACGGGATCCCGGTGCTCCTCAAGGACAACATCGACACCGGCGACCGCATGCTCACGAGCGCGGGCTCGCTCGCCCTCGCGGATGCCCCCGCACCGCGGGACGCCTTCCTCGTCGAGCGCCTGCGCGCGGCGGGGGCGGTGATCCTGGGGAAGACGAACCTGAGCGAGTGGGCCAACTTCCGCTCGACGCGCTCGACGAGCGGGTGGAGCGGGCGCGGCGGGCAGACGCGGAACCCGTACGCCCTCGACCGGAACCCCTGCGGCTCGAGCTCGGGCACCGGCGCCGCGATCAGCGCGAACCTCGCCGCACTCGGCGTCGGCACCGAGACCGACGGCTCCATCGTCTGCCCGAGCAACAACTGCGGGCTCGTGGGCGTCAAGCCGACGGTCGGGCTCGTGAGCCGCTCGGGCATCGTGCCGATCTCGCACACGCAGGACACCGCCGGGCCGATGTGCCGCACCGTCCGCGACGCCGCGATCCTCCTCGGCGCCATGACCGGCATCGACGCCCGCGACGGCGCGACCGCCGCGAGCCGCTACCGCACCTTCACCGACTACCTGCCGTTCCTCGAGGCGGGAAGCCTCCGCGGCGTGCGCCTCGGCGTGATGCGGAAGTTCTTCGGGATCAGCCCGGCGGTGGACGGGGTCATGGAGCAGGCGCTCGCGGCCCTCCGCGACGCCGGCGCCGCGCTGGTGGACCCCGCCGACCTCCCCTCGCACGGCAAGCTCGACGCGCCGGAGCTCGAGGTGCTGCTCTACGAGTTCAAGGCGGACCTCGAGGGCTACCTCGCCGGCCGCGGGGACACCGCACGCCACCGGACCCTCGAGGCGCTCATCGCCTTCAACCGCGAGCACGCCGCGCAGGAGATGCCCTGGTTCCAGCAGGAGCTCTTCGAGCAGGCGGCGCGGAAGGGTCCGCTGACCGAGCCGGCGTACCTCAAGGCGCTCGCGGCGTGCCGCCGCCTCTCGCGCACCCGGGGGATCGACGCCGTGCTCGCCCGGCACCGCCTCGACGCGCTCGTGGCCCCGACCGGCGGCCCCGCCTGGACCACCGACCACGTGAACGGCGACCACTTCACCGGCTCGAGCTCGACGCCGGCCGCCGTGGCGGGCTACCCGAGCGTCACCGTCCCCGCCGGCCTCGTGGCGGGGCTCCCGGTCGGGCTCTCGTTCGTGGGGGCGGCGTGGACGGAGGGGAAGCTGCTCGGCTACGCGTACGCCTTCGAGCAGGCGACGAAGGCGCGGCGCGAGCCCACCTTCCTGCCGACGATCGACTGACGGTCGCGCCGCGTCAGGCGGGCGGCTCGTCGAGCGCGCGCCGCACGGCAGCGGCGAGCTCGGCGAGGAGCCACGGCTTGCCGATGAAGGGCAGCCCGGGCGGCGGGGCGCCGGGACCGCGCTCGGTGAGCGGAGCGCTCCCGCTCGCCACCAGGACGCGGACCCGGCTCCCCCCGTTGCGCAGGTGGCGCACGAGCTCGAGGCCCGAGAGGCGCGGCATCGTGATGTCGGTGAGCAGCAGGTCCACGGCATCGCCCACCGTCGCGATGCGCTCGAGCGCCTCGAGGCCGTCGGCGGCGAGCACCACGCGATAGCCGAGCCGCTCGAGCGCGCGGCGCCCGGTCTCGCGCACGATCTCCTCGTCGTCCACGAGCAGGATCGTCTCGTCGCCGATGGGGAGCGCCTCGCCGAGGGCGCGCGGCGGTTCCGCGGCGGCGAAGCGCAGCTGCCAGAGGAGCCCCGGCGCGAGGCCCTCGTGGGGCTCGAGCACCGCGCCGATGCTCTGGAGGTCGGCCTGGTCGGCCGTGAACGGCGCCCGGCCGCTCTCCACCGGCAGGAGCTGCCGGAGCGCCAGGCTGAGGTCCGCCGGCTCGGCATGCGGCGCCGCCTCGAGCCGGAGCCGGACGCGCGGCGGGGCCTCCGGCACGGCCGCCGTCACCAGCGCCGCGATCACGCGGCGCAGCGACGCCGGGTCGGCGGCGAGGGGCAGCGAGTGGAAACCGGCCCGGAAGCGGAGGTCCACGCGCGCAGCCAGCTGCCCTCTCAGGAGGTCAACCGCGTCGTACGCGACGTGTGCGAGATCGAGCCGCTTCATGCACCGGGCCCTCGTCCCGGCCGGGCCGGGAACACCCTCGGGACGTATACGGGTAGCATCAGACAAGGGCTGGCCCCGCCGCAGTATGCGGCCCCGCGGACGTGGATGCAAACCGTCCCGCCAGCCATCCGCCGTTCCGGCAGGGAACTTGGCACCGGAATTGCCCGTTTCAGCAGCAGGTACGGCAGGCGCCCCGCCAGGAACCGGGCGCCGCCACGAGGAGGCCGACATGCCCGAGCTCCGCATCAGCGCCATGGATCAGGACGAGGACTTCGCCAACTGGCTCACCGAGCAGCTCGAGCGTGAGGCGGCGGAGGCCGGGGAGCCGAGCGGCTTCCAGGACTACTACCTCGGCCTGACCAGCGAGGTCGGCGACTGGATCGGCGGCCTCCGTTACTACGTCCGGGGCGGCGTCGCCCACCTGCTCGACCTCATCGTGGCGCCCGAGTACCGGAACCAGGGGCATGGGCATCGGCTGCTCGCCGCGTTCGAGCAGCGGGCCGCCGAGGAGGGCGCGCACCTGGCCGAGTTCTGGACGGACGACGAGCGGGCCCAGGGACTCCTTGCCGCCCTCGGCTGGACCGTCGTGGTGCGGCGGCCCCGCTACATGCACGAGCGCCCCTGGACCCTGATGGAGAAGCGCCTCGGCCGCTGAGCCGGGGCGCTGTCCCTATATTCCGGGCTCCGACTCCCCGAGCCCGGACCCCGCATGACGCTCCCCCGTCACCCCAGGACGTTCCTCCCGGCACTGGCCCTCGCGGCCCTGCTCGCCGCCTGCCATCGTGGCGGCGGGAAGGCGAGCCCGGCGCAGTCGGGCGGCGCCCCGCCGGCCCCGGACGCGCAGGCCGAAGCCACGCGCCTGGGCGGCGAGATCTTCGAACTGGTGGACCGCGCCGCCGATTACCGCGCCTCCCATCGCGGCCGGCCGCCCGTGTCGCTCCGGCAGCTCGGCGTGGACAGCCTCACGCCGGAGACGCTCCGCGCCATCGCCGCCGACAGCGCGCACTTCACCGTCTCGGTCGGCTACCGCCGGCCGGCGGGGCGCGCCCTGCAGCAGTGCAGCGGCACCGACGTCGTGCTCGAGGAAGCCTCGCTCAACGGCGGCCGGTTCCACCTCTCGTGCGTCACTTCCGCCGGCTCGACGGGCACCTTCGAGGTGGCCCGGGCCGAGCGCTGACGCCGGCCGGCCCGATGCTGGTCTACTGGCTCGACCTCGTCCTGCGCTGGACCATCGTGGCCGCCTTCTCCGCCACGGCGCTCGTGGCGCTGACCCACTGGGCGGTGCGGCGCGGACACCTCAATCCCTTCGGCGCGTGGCCGCGGCTCGTGCGGCGGCTGAGCGACCCCGTCGTGGTGCCGATGGAGCGCCGGCTGCTGCGCGCGGGGGGCAACCCGCAGGCGGCGCCGTTCTGGCTGATGGCGGTCGCGGTCGCCGGCGGGCTCGTGCTGCTCGCGCTCCTGCGCTGGCTCATCGAGCTGGGCTACCGGCTGGGCGCGCTCGCCCAGGCCGGCCCCTTCGCCATCCTCGCCCAGTGCATCGACTGGACGTTCGCGCTCCTCATGCTCGCGCTCTTCGTGCGCGTCGTCGCGAGCTGGCTCGGGATCTCGCCCTACGCCCGGCCGGTGCGGGTGGCGGCGGCGCTGACCGACTGGTTCCTCGCGCCGATCCGCCGGATCGTGCCCCCGTTCGGCATGCTCGACCTGAGCCCCCTCGTCGCGTACCTCGTGCTCGTGCTCGCGCGATCGGCGGTGTTCGGCCTGTTGGGCTCGTGGGCGGCGCGCTGACGGCGACGGCGCTCGGCACGCGGCTCCGCGTGCGCGCGCAGCCGCGCGCGACACGCAGCGACGTCGTCGGCTGGCACGGGGATGCGCTCCGCGTCCGCCTCGCTGCCCCCCCGGTGGACGGCGCCGCGAACGAGGCGCTCGTGGAGCTCCTCGCGGCGCGCCTCGCGGTCCCGCGGCGCGCGATCGGCCTCGCCACCGGGCACGGGAGCCGGAGCAAGGTCGTCGAGGTCGCGGGGCTCTCGCCGGCGGACGTGGTGGCACGGCTCGGCGTGGGCGCGCCGGCGCCCTGAGCGGCGCGGGCTTTACAGGAGCCGCGAAAGGCCCGATACTTGCTGCAGTGCTGGACCAGACAATTGAAATCCGTGGCGATTTGTGCCTATTGCGGCCACGTAAAACATCCTGCTAAAACGGCTCCCCCCTTGGGCCGCCGCAGGTCCAAGGGGGGTGCCGTTTTCCGGCGTCCCGGCCGGCGCCACACCGCGCCCCCGGGTTCCGCCGCGACCGTGAGGAGTGCCCGCGCATGAGCGCGATGCAGGTCTCGTTCGAGTTCTTCCCGCCGCGCACGCCGGAGATGGAGGAGTCGCTCTGGCGGGCGATCAAGCGCCTGGAGCCCCTCGCGCCCCGCTTCGTCTCGGTGACGTACGGGGCGGGCGGGAGCACGCGCGAGCGCACGCACCGCACGGTGCGGCGCATCCTCGCCGAGACGTCGCTGCAGCCGGCGGCGCACCTCACGTGCGTTGGCTCCGCGCGCGCGGAGGTGGACGCGATCGCGCGCGAGTACTGGGCGGCGGGGGTGCGGCACATCGTGGCGCTCCGCGGCGACCCGCCGGAGCTCGCCGAGCGGTACGTCCCCCACCCCGAGGGCTACGCCTGGGCGTCGGACCTCGTGGCGGGGCTCCGCCGCGTGGCGGACTTCGAGGTGACGGTGGCGTGCTTCCCGGAGGGGCACCCCGAGGCGGCGAGCCCGGGCGCCGACCTCGACAACCTCAAGCGGAAGATCGACGCCGGCGCCACGCGCGCCATCACGCAGTTCTTCTTCGACAACGACACCTACTTCCGCTTCCTCGACCGGGCGCGGCGGCGCGGCATCTTCTGCGAGATCGTGCCGGGGATCATGCCGGTCACGAACTTCCGCCAGATGACCGGCTTCGCGCGGAAGGCGGGCGCCTCGGTGCCCGACTGGCTCGGCGAGCGCTTCGAGGGCCTCGACGACGACCCGGAGACCCGGAAGCTCGTCGCCGCCACGGTGTGCGCCGAGCAGGTGGAGGGGCTCGCTGCGCAGGGGGTGCGGGAGTTCCACTTCTACACGCTGAACCGCGCCGACCTCTCCTACGCGATCTGCCACCTCCTCGGCGTGCGCCCGAAGCCGGCGGGCGCGGGGGCCGCGGCATGAGCGCCGCCTGTCCCGTGCACGCGCAGGCGGGGGCCGCCACCGCCGAGCCGGAGGCGCCGCCCGTCCCGCGCTGGACGCCGTCGGGGGCGGGCCCGACGCCGTGGACCCGCGCGCGCCGCCTCGCGGCGCTCGAGGCGCTCCTCCGCCAGCGGATCCTCCTCCTCGACGGCGCGATGGGGACGATGATCCAGGCCTACCGGCTGACGGAGGCGGACTACCGCGGGACGCGCTTCGCCGACTGGCCGAGGGACCTGCGGGGGAACAACGACCTGCTGGCGCTCACGCGGCCCGACGTCGTGACCGACCTGCACGCCGCCTACCTCGACGCCGGCGCCGACATCCTCGAGACGAACACCTTCAACTCGAACACCGTGTCGCTCGCCGACTACGGGATGGAGGCGCTCGCGCGCGAGTTCAACGTCGCCGCGGCCGGGCTCGCGCGCGCCGTCGCCGACGACTTCGAGGCGCGGGCGCCGGACCGCCCCCGCTTCGTGGCGGGGGTGCTGGGCCCCACGAACCGGACGGCGTCGCTCTCCCCGGACGTGAACGACCCGGGGTTCCGCGGGATCTCCTTCGACGAGCTCGTCACGGCCTACGCGGAGGCCACGGAGGGGCTCCTCGACGGCGGGGCCGACCTCCTGCTCGTCGAGACGATCTTCGACACGCTCAACGCCAAGGCGGCGCTCTTCGCCATCGAGCAGGTGTTCGACCGGCGCGGCGAGCGTGTCCCCGTCATGATCTCGGGGACGATCACCGACCAGAGCGGGCGGACGCTCTCGGGGCAGACGACCGAGGCGTTCTGGAACTCGGTCGCGCACGCGCGCCCGCTCGCGATCGGGCTCAACTGCGCGCTCGGGGCCCGGGACCTCAAGCCGTACGTGCAGGAGCTGGCGCGCATCGCGCCCTGCTACGTGAGCACGCACCCGAACGCGGGGCTCCCGAACGAGTTCGGCCAGTACGACGAGGGGCCCGACTACATGGCGGGGCTCCTCCGGGACTTCGCCGACGCCGGGCTCCTGAACGTCGCGGGCGGCTGCTGCGGCACGACGCCCGCCCACATCCGGGCCATCGCCGAGGCGCTCCGCGGCGTCGCGCCGCGCGCGCTCCCCGAGGTGCCGCCGCGGCTCCGGCTCTCGGGGCTCGAGCCGCTCACGATCGGCCCGGAGACGGGGTTCGTGAACGTCGGCGAGCGCACGAACGTGACGGGCTCGGCGAAGTTCGCGAAGCTGGTGCTCGCCGGCGACTTCGAGGGCGCGCTCGAGGTGGCGCGCCAGCAGGTCGAGAACGGCGCGCAGATGCTCGACGTCAACATGGACGAGGCGATGCTCGACTCCGAGGCGGCGATGGTGCGCTTCCTGCACCTCGCGGCGGCGGAGCCGACGATCGCGAAGGTCCCGTTCATGCTCGACAGCTCCCGCTGGAGCGTGCTCGAGGCGGGGCTCAAGTGCGTGCAGGGCAAGGGCGTCGTGAACTCGATCTCCCTCAAGGAGGGGGAGGCGGAGTTCCTCCGCCAGGCGCGGCTCTGCCGGCGCTACGGCGCCGCGGTGATCGTCATGGCCTTCGACGAGCAGGGGCAGGCCGACACGGTCGAGCGCCGCGTGGCGGTGTGCACGCGCGCCTACCGGCTCCTCGTGGACCAGGTGGGCTTCCCGCGCGAGGACGTGATCTTCGACCCGAACATCTTCGCCATCGCGACCGGGATCGAGGAGCACAACGACTACGCCGTCGCCTTCTTCGAGGCGACGCGCCGGATCAAGGCCACCCTGCCCGGCGCGCTCGTGAGCGGGGGCCTGAGCAACGTCTCGTTCTCGTTCCGCGGGAACACCCCGCTCCGCGAGGCGATCCACGCGGTCTTCCTCTATCACGGCATCCGCGCGGGGATGGACATGGGGATCGTGAACGCCGGCGCGCTCCCGATCTACGACGACATCCCGCCCGACCTCCTGGAGCGGGTCGAGGACGTGGTGCTCAACCGGCGGCCTGACGCGACGGAGCGGCTCCTCGCCGTCGCCGACTCGGTGAAGGGGCTCGCGGCGCGGAAGCAGGAGGACCTCTCCTGGCGCGCCCGGCCGGTCCACGAGCGGCTCGCGCACGCGCTGGTCGAGGGGATCGCGGACTTCATCGTGGAGGACACGGAGGAGGCGCGGAAGCTCGTCGAGCACCCGATCGAGGTGATCGAGGGCCCGCTCATGCACGGCATGAACGTGGTGGGCGACCTCTTCGGCGCGGGGAAGTTGTTCCTCCCGCAGGTGGTGAAGAGCGCCCGCGTCATGAAGAAGGCGGTGGCGCACCTCGTGCCCTACATCGAGGCGGCGAAGGCGGAGGGGGACGCGCGGAGCAAGGGGAAGGTGCTGCTCGCCACCGTGAAGGGCGACGTCCACGACATCGGGAAGAACATCGTGGGCGTCGTGCTGCAGTGCAACAACTTCGAGGTGATCGACCTCGGCGTGATGGTGCCCTGCGCGAGGATCCTCGAGCGGGCGCGGGAGGAGGGGGTCGACCTGATCGGGCTCTCGGGGCTCATCACGCCGAGCCTCGAGGAGATGAGCTTCGTCGCGAGCGAGATGGCCCGCGAGGGGTTGACGATCCCGCTCCTCATCGGCGGCGCCACGACGAGCAAGGTGCACACCGCGGTGAAGATCGCGCCGCGCTACCCCCACCCGGTCGTGCACGTGCTCGACGCCTCGCGCGCGGTGGGGGTGGCGGGGAGCCTGCTGAGCGACCAGCTGCGCGGCGACTTCACCGCCCAGGTGGCCGCCGAGTACGCCGACGTGCGCGCGGCGCGGGCGGAGCGCCGCCAGGCGGAGCGGAAGGCGACGCTCGCCGAGGCCCGCGCCAACCGGGCGCGCCCCGCGCACGCCGGCCCGCCGCCCGCGCCCTCGTTCCTGGGCCTCCGCGTCCTCGACGACTACCCGCTCGGCGAACTGGTGGGGCGGATCGACTGGACGCCCTTCTTCCAGACCTGGGAGCTGGCCGGGCACTACCCCGCGATCCTGGACGACCCGACCGTGGGGGCCGCCGCGCGAAACCTCTTTGCGGACGCGCAGCGGATGCTCGACCGCATCGTGCGCGAGCGGCTCCTGCGGGCGCGCGCGGTGCTCGGCTTCTTCCGCGCGAACCAGCAGGGCGACGACGTCGTCCTGTGGGCCGACGAGGCGCGCACCACGCCGCTCGCCACCCTGCACATGCTGCGGCAGCAGATGGCGAAGGGGAGCGGGCAGCCGAACCTCTGCCTCGCCGACTTCGTGGCGCCGGCGGAGGGCGGGCTCGCCGACTACGTGGGCGCCTTCGCCGTGACGGCGGGCGGCGGGCTCGACGAGCTCGTCCGCGGCTTCGAGGCGGCCCACGACGACTATTCGTCCATCATGGCCAAGGCGCTCGCCGACCGGCTCGCCGAGGCGTTCGCCGAGCGGCTGCACGAGCGCGTCCGGCGGGAGTTCTGGGGCTACGCCCGGGACGAGGCGCTCGACAACCGTGGACTCATCAAGGAGGAGTACCAGGGCATCCGCCCGGCGCCGGGCTACCCCGCCTGCCCCGACCACACCGAGAAGCGGACGCTGTTCGACCTCCTGCAGGCGGAGGCGAACGCCGGCATCCACCTGACGGAGAGCTTCGCGATGCTGCCGGCCTCGTCGGTGAGCGGCTGGTACTTCTGGCATCCCGATGCCCGCTACTTCGGCGTCGGCCGCATCGAGCGCGACCAGGTGGAGGACTACGCCCGCCGGAAGGGGATGCCGGTGGCCGAGATGGAGCGCTGGCTCGCGCCGAACCTGGCGTACGAGCGGTAACGGCACGCCGGGATGGATACGGGCGGCCGGTCCCCGCGGGGGGCCGGCTGCCCGTCGCCGTGTCGGCCCCCGGCCGGGCTGTGCGTGGCCGTGGCCGCGGGATCGTCTACATTGCACCCTCCACTGGCGATCGTCATCCGTGTCGCGCGCATCGACTGAGGTCGCACTGCAGGTCCTCGGGCCACCGGGCGTCCGCCTCGCGTCGGGCGAACCCGTCGCCTCCGGCGTGCTGCAGCCCCGCCGCCTCGCCACGCTCGCCTACCTCGTCCTCGCGCGCCCGCGCGGCCTCCACATGCGCGACACGATCGTCGCCCTGCTCTGGCCCGAGGCCGACCAGGCGGGGGGCCGGCATGCCCTCCGCAACTGCCTCCACGCCCTCCGCCAGGCCCTCGGCGAGGACCTCATCATCACCGCGGGCGACGGGCTCGTGGGCGTGGACGCGGCGCGCGTGGAGTGCGATGCGCTCGCGCTCGAGGCGGAACTCGCCGCCGGGCGGGTGGAGGAGGCGCTCGCCCGCCACGCCGGCGACCTGCTGGCGGGGTTCCACGTCTCCGAGGCGCCCGAGTTCGAGCGCTGGCTGGACGAGGAGCGGCGCCGGCTCCGGGACGCGGTCGCGGCCGCCGCGTGGGCGCGCTCCGACGCGCTCCGGGCCGCCGGCGACCCCACCGCCTCGGCGCGGCTCGCCCAGCAGGCGCACGCCCTCGCCCCGGACGACGAGCTCTCCCTCCGGAAGCTGCTCGTGCGCCTCGACGACTGCGGCGACCGGGCCGGCGCCGTGCGCGCCTACGACGAGTTCGCCCGGCGCATCGAGGCGGAGTTCGGTGCGCCGCCCTCCCCCGACACCGTCGCGCTCGCCGAGCGCCTGCGCGCGCGCCCCGAGGTCCCGGCACCGGCGCGGCTCGGGTCGCTCGCGGTGCTGCCGTTCACCGACCGGAGCGGGCGGGAGGAGGGGGCCGAGCTGGTCGAGGGCCTCGGCGCCGGCATCGCCAACCGCCTCGCGCGCGTCGCGCGCTTCCGGGTCACGGCGCGCAGCGTGGTCCCGGCGCGCCCGGCCGGCAGCGACGTCCTCGCCGTGGGGCGCGAACTCGGCGTCGAGGCGGTGGTGACGGGCGTGCTCGCGACGACCGGCGGGCAACTCCGCCTGCGCCTCGAGGTCGTCCGCGTGGCGGACGGCCGGCTCCTCCTCGGCGACGCCTTCTCCGCCGAGCAGGACGACCTCGTGATGCTGGAGGCGCACGTCGCGCTCGCGGTCTGCCGCGCCCTCGGCGCCACCTCGGCGGACCAGCTGGAGCTGGTCGCCCACGGGCGGCCCCCGCGCCGGGGCGAGGCGCACGTGCTCTACGTGCGGGGCCAGCACGCCTTCTGGCGGGCTGCGGCCGGCGGCCATCCCGACGCGCTCGAGCGCTGCCGCGAGTTCTTCGAGCAGGCGCTGGCGCTCGACCCCGGCTACGCCCCCGCGGTGGCGGGCCTCTCGAACTACTATGCCGTCGCGGGGGCCCGGAACCACCTGCGGCCGTTCGAGGCGGCCTGGGGGCGCGCGATCGCGCTCAGCCACGAGGCGCTCGCCCTCGACCCCGCGATGGCCATCCCGCACGTCCACCTGGGCGTCCAGGCGATGTACCTCGACGGCGATTGGGGCGAGGCCGAGCGGCGCTTCCGCCGGGTGCGCGAACTCGACCCGTCCTACGCGGAGGGCCACCGGTTCCTCGCGATCCTGAGGAGCCTCTTCGGGCGGCACGAGGAGGCGCTGGCGCTCCACGCCGAGGCGGCGCGGCTCGAGCCGCGCGTGGCGCTCCACCTCAACGGACTCGCAGCCGCCTGCATGGATCTCCGCCGCTACGGGGCGGCCCGGCACGAGCTCGAGCGGGCCCTCGCGCTCGACCCCGGCTATCGGGCGGCGCGCGAGCGCCTCATCCGCTGCCACGAGCGCCTCGGCGACTTCGCGGCGGCGGTCGCCGAGCGGCGGAATGACCCGGCCGCGCCGGCGGAGCGCTTCGCGGAGGCGCTCGCCGCGGGCGGCCCGGCGGGGTACCTGGCGGCGCGCGCCGAGGAGGTCCGGGCCACGATCCCGGCGCTCGAGGCGCGGGG
>JBAIWX010000145.1:0-8488 GCA_037916975.1 Gemmatimonadales bacterium | reverse complement strand
GAGAACGAAGCTTTCGCGCACCGTGCTCGCCGTGGCGGTGCTGCTCGCGGCCACGATGATCGCGTGGGCGTTCACACGCACGCCGGCCGAAGCGCGCCCGGCGAGCGCCGCGCACGATCACGCGGCGATGACGGCGCGCGACGAGGGGCAGGGCCCGGTCGCGCTCGACGCGGCGCAGGCGCAGCGGATCGGCGTCACCTACGCCGCGGTCGAGGCGGGCCCCGTGGAACGCCAGGTGCGCATCGTGGCGCAGGTGACGTGGGACGAGACGCGGCTCCGCACGGTCACGAGCCGGCTCGAGGGCTACGTCGAGCGGCTCCACGTGGACTGGACCGGCCGGCCGGTGCGCGCCGGCGAGCCGCTCCTCGACCTGTACGCGCCGATGGCGGTGACGGCCCAGCAGGAGCTGCTGGTGGCGCGCGGCCTCGAGGGCCGCGTCGCGGGCGGCACGGCGGAGGCGCGCGAGGGGGCGCGCGAACTCGCCGAGGCGGCGCGCCGCCGGCTCCGGCAGTGGGAAGTGCCGGCGGAGGTGGTGGCCCGCGCCGAGGTGACGGGCGAGGCGCAGCGGACGTTCGCGCTCCGCGCCCCGGCCTCCGGCGTGGTGCTCGAGAAGAACGTGGTGGCGGGGCAGCGGATCATGCCGGGCGACCCGCTCTACCGGCTCGCCGACCTCGGCACCGTCTGGCTCGAGGGGGAGGTGTTCGAGCAGGACCTCGCCGCGGTGCGGCCGGGGCTCCCGGTGACGGCGACCTTCCCGGCGCTCCCGGGCGTGGAGCGCGCGGGGACGATCCAGTACGTCTACCCGACGCTCAACCCCGAGACGCGCACCGCGCGCGTGCGCGTGGCGCTCGCCAACCCGGGGCTCGTGCTCAAGCCCGGGATGTACGCGACGCTCCAGTTCGCGACGCGCGTGGCGTCGGGCCTCACGATCCCGCGTTCGGCGGTGCTCGTCACGGGGCAGCGGAGCCTCGTCTTCCTCAAGCGGCCGGACGGCCGCTTCACCCCGCGCGAGGTGCAGCTCGGCGCCACGGCGGACCAGCGGATCCAGGTCCTCTCGGGGCTCGCGGCGGGCGACACGGTGGTGGCGTCGGCGACGTTCCTGCTCGACGCGGAGTCGAACCTCGGCACCCTGCTCGGCGGGATGGGCAACATGCCGGGTATGGACATGACGGCGCCCGAGTCCACCGCGACGCCGGCCGGCCGCACGGGGCCGGCGACGGCGCCCGCGCACCCGCACGCCGCCCCGCCCGCGCCGCCGGCCGGGCACGACCACCACGCCATGCCGGGCATGGACATGCCGGCCGACACCGGGCGGAGGTGACCGATGCTCCGTCGCATCATCGACTGGTCGCTCGGCAACCGGGCGCTCGTCCTGCTCCTCGTCGCGGCCCTCGCCGCGGCGGGGGTGGTGGCGGTGCGGCGCACGCCGCTCGAGGCGCTCCCCGACCTCAGCGACGTGCAGGTCATCGTCCAGGCGGACTTCGCGGAGCAGGCGCCGCGCATCGTCGAGGACCAGGTCACCTACCCGATCGCCGCGGAGATGCTCAAGGTGCCCGGCGCGCGCACGGTGCGCGGGTACTCGTTCTTCGGCGTGTCGTTCGTGTACGTCATCTTCGCCGACGGCACCGACCTCTACTGGGCGCGGAGCCGGGTGCTCGAGGTGCTGAACGGCCTCAAGGACCGCCTCCCGGCGACGGTGACGCCGACGCTCGGCCCGGACGCGACGGGCCTGGGCTGGGTGTACCAGTACGCCCTCGAGGACACGACGGGGCGGCTCGACCTGGCGGAGCTCCGCAGCGTGCAGGACTGGTACCTGCGCTACGTGCTCACGGCGGTGCCGGGGGTCGCCGAGGTCGCGTCCATCGGCGGGTTCGAGAAGCAGTACCAGGTGGACCTCGACCCGGCGCGGCTCCAGGCGTACGGGATCCCGATCACCCGCGTGATGAGCGCGCTCCAGAGCGCGAACTCGGACGTGGGCGCCATGGTGGTGGAGCTCGCCGAGCGCGAGTACATGGTGCGCGGCCTGGGCTACCTCCGGTCCATCGGCGACATCGAGGACGTGGTGGTGACCGCGACCGCGAACGGGACCCCGGTGCGCGTGGGCGAGCTCGGGCGGGTGAGCGTGGGCCCCGCCGCGAGGCGCGGCATCGCGGACCTGGACGGCCGCGGCGACGCGGTCGGCGGGATCGTCGTGATGCGCTTCGGCGAGAACGCCCTCGCGACGATCGAGCGGGTGAAGGCGCGGCTCGCCGAGGTGCGCTCGGGGCTCCCGCCGGGGGTGGTGATCCGCCCGGTGTACGACCGGAGCGAGCTCATCCTCGACGCCATCCACACCCTGCGCGGCAAGCTCCTCGAGGAGAGCGTGATCGTGGCGCTCGTCTGCGTCGCGTTCCTCCTCCACGCGCGGAGCGCCCTCGTGGCGATCGTGACGCTGCCGCTCGGCGTGCTCCTCGCCTTCATCGGGATGCGCGCCGCCGGGGTGGGCTCGGACATCATGTCGCTGGGCGGGATCGCGATCGCGATCGGCGCGATGATCGACGCCGCGATCGTGATGATCGAGAACATGCACAAGCACCTGGAGCGCGCGGCGCCCGGCGCGGACGCCGCGGTGGACGCCGACCGGCTCCCCCCCGCCGTGCGCTGGGAGGCGGTGCGCGCCTCGGCGCGGGAGGTCGGCCCGTCGCTCTTCACCTCGCTCCTCATCATCACGGTGAGCTTCCTGCCCGTCTTCGCCCTCGAGGGGCAGGAGGGGCGGCTGTTCCGGCCGCTCGCCTTCACCAAGACCTTCGCGATGGCGGCGGCGAGCCTCCTCTCGATCACGCTGGTGCCGGTGCTGATGGGGCTCTTCGTCCGCGGCCGCATCCGCCGCGAGCACGCGAACCCGCTCAACCGGGCGCTCATCGCGCTCTACCGCCCGGTGCTCGGCTTCGTGCTCCGGCACCGCTGGGGGACGATCGGGGCGTCGGTGCTGGTGCTCGTCGCCACCTGGGTGCCCTGGACCCGGCTCGGCAGCGAGTTCATGCCGCCGCTCGACGAGGGCACCCTGCTCTTCATGCCGACCACGCTCCCCGGCGCGAGCGTCGCCCGGGCGCGCGAGCTGCTCAAGATGCAGGACAGCGCGCTCCGGGCGTTCCCCGAGGTGGCGTCGGTCTGGGGAAAGGCGGGCCGTGCCTCCACCGCCACCGACCCCGCGGGGCTCGACATGTTCGAGACCACGGTGACGCTCCGGCCCCGCGGGGCGTGGCGCCCCGGGATGACGCCCGAGCGGCTCCTCGCCGGGCTCGACTCGGCGGTGCGGATCCCGGGCGTCACGAACGCGTGGACGATGCCGATCAAGGGCCGCATCGACATGCTGGCGACCGGCATCCGGACGCCGGTCGGGGTGAAGATCTTCGGGCCCGACCTCGCCGAGCTCGAGCGCCTGGGCCGCGCGGTGGAGGACGCGGTGAAGATGGTCCCGGGGACGCGGAGCGCCTTCGCCGAGCGCGCGAGCTCGGGCTACTACCTCGACATCGACGTGGACCGCGCCGCCGCGGCGCGCCACGGGCTCAACGTCGGCGACGTGCAGACGGTGATCGCGACGGCGGTGGGCGGGATGACCGTCACGCAGACCGTGGAAGGGCGCGCCCGGTACGGGGTGCGGATCCGCTACCCGCAGGAGCTCCGCGACACGCCGGAGCGCCTCGCGGAGGTGCTGGTGCCGGTGGCGCACCGGGGCGCGTCGGCCGCCGCGGCGCCGGCCGGGATGGCGATGGGCGGCGGCACCCCGGGGTTCAGCGGACAGGAGGCCTTCGTGCCGCTGGGCCAGGTCGCCACGATCCGCCAGGTGGCGGGGCCGATGGTCGTGCGCACCGAGGGCGCGCTCCCCACCGCGTGGGTGTACGTGGACGTGGCGGGGCGCGACGTGGGCGGCTACGTGCGCGACGCGCAGAAGATGGTCGCCGGCATGGTGCCGCTCCCGCCGGGCTACACGCTGCAGTGGAGCGGCGAGTTCGAGCAGATGCAGCGGGCGCGGGCACGGCTCCTCCTGGTGGTGCCGGCCACGCTGGTGCTCATCCTGCTCCTGCTGTACGCCAACTTCCGGAACCTGGGCGACGCGCTGGTGGTGATGCTCTCCCTCCCCTTCGCGCTCGTGGGCGGCGTCTGGCTCCTCTGGGCGATGGGCTTCAACTGGTCGGTGGCGGTGGCGATCGGCTTCATCGCGCTGGCCGGCGTCGCGGCGGAGACGGGGGTCGTGATGCTGCTCTACCTCGACCAGGCCTGGGCGGCGAAGCGGGCGCAGGGCCGCCCGGCGACGCGGCAGGACCTGTGGGACGCGATCGTCGAGGGAGCGGCGGAACGGGTGCGCCCCAAGCTCATGACCGTCACGGCGATCATCGCGGGGCTGCTCCCGATCCTGCGGGGCGACGGTGCCGGCGCGAGCGTGATGCAGCGGATCGCGGCCCCGATGGTGGGCGGGATGCTGAGCAGCACGGTGCTCACCCTGCTCGTGATCCCCGCGGTGTACGCGCTCTGGAAGGAACGGGAGGCGGCGCAGGGCCCGCGGTTGACACCGCCCGTCCCCCCCGCCGACTCTCCGGCATGACGAGGCGCGGGCGATGCTCCTCACCGTCCTGATGTACCACCACGTGGCGCCGCTCCCCGCGAGCGGTGCCCACGTGGGGAACTACGTGACCCCGGACCAGTTCGGGGCGCAGCTCGACGCGCTCCACGCCTGGGGCTACCGGCCCGTCGTCCTCGCCGACTGGCTCGCGTGGCTCGACGCGGGGACACCGCTCCCCGCGCGGCCGGTCGTCCTCACCTTCGACGACGCCTACGTGACCGTCCGCGAGCACGCGGTACCGCACCTCCGGCGGCACGGGGCGCGCGCGACGATCTTCGCGGTGAGCGGACTGCTGGGCGGCACGAACAGCTGGGACCGCGACCCCGAGCCCTCGCGGCTCCTCTCCGCGGACGAGCTCCGTGCGCTCGCGCGCGAGGGGATGGAGATCGGCTCGCACTCGCACACGCACCGCCGCCTCGCGCGCTGTACCCCGGACGAGGTGCGCTCGGAGCTCCTCCTCTCGCGCCAGGTGCTGGGGGAGGTGCTGGGGCATCCCGTGACGGCGATGTGCTACCCGTACGGGAGCCAGGGCCGCAGGGTGCGGCGGCTCACGCGCGAGGCCGGCTACCGCTGCGGCGTCGGCACGAAGCGGCGCGTCAACGCGCGACGCACCGACCGCTACGACCTGCGGCGGATCCCGGTGGACTCGACGGTGACGCTGGAGGCGCTCGAGCGGACGCTGGCGTGGCGGCGGCGGCTCTGGTGGGTGCCCGCGTGAGCGGGCGGGCGCCGCGGGCTACGGCCGCGGGGGCTCGCGCCGCTTCGCCTCCTCGGCCAGCTCGAGGCCGAGGAGCTGCGCGTACTTGAGGAAGGCGGTGACGGCCCCCATCCCGGCGGTGAGGAGGCCGAGGCGGCCGGCGCGCCAGGCGCCGTAGCCGACGTACTCGCGGAGGAAGCGCCAGACGGGGCGGGTGACGAGCTGCCACCCGCTCGCGCGGCGGCCGCGACGCCGGAGGTCCTCGGCGCCCCAGCGGGTGTAGGTCGCCATCTTGCGCACGTGGTGCGAGACGTCGGCGTAGGGCTCGTGGAGCAGCGTCTCCCGCAGCGTGCCGACGGGACCCGGCGGGTCCACCTTCTCGTGCACCGCGGTGCCGGTGAAGCGGAGCGGCCGGCGGTAGAGCCGCACGTGCCAGTCCCGCGCCCAGCGTCCCCACGTCACTTCCCGGCCCAGGTAGAGCACGCGGCAGCGGACCCGGTACGCGTCCGCCGCGGGCGCGTCGAGCACGCCCGCCAGCTCGGCCGCGAGGCCCGGGGCGGGCCGCTCGTCGGCGTCGAGGGCGAGGATCCAGTCGGTGCGCGCGGCGTCGGCGCCGGCGTTCCGCTGCGCGCCGATGGTCCCGCCGCGCAGCTCGAGCACCCGCGCCCCCGCCGCCTCCGCCTCCGCGCGCGTGGCGTCGGCCGAGCCGCCGTCCACCACGATCACCTCCGCGGCCCACGCGAGGGCCCGCACCAGTTCCCCGATGCGGTGCCCCTCGTTCAGCGTGGGGATCACCACCGTCACCGGCACGCGCGGCGCGGTGCCGGCGGGAAGGGAGGCGGCGTCAGGCAGGGAAGAGCCCGTCCACCGAGAGGTAGCGCTCGCCGGTGTCGTAGCAGAAGGTGAGGATGCGCGTCCCCGGGGCGAGCTCGGGGAGCTTCTTCGCCACCGCGGCGAGCGACGCGCCCGACGACGGGCCGAGGAAGATCCCCTCCTCGCGCGCCGAGCGCGCGGCCATCGCGAAGGCCTCCTCCTCGGTCACCTGGATCACGCCGTCCACCGCCTGCCCGTGGAAGTTGGCGGGGACGAACCCGGCGCCGATCCCCTGGATCCGGTGCGGGCTCGGGCTCCCGCCGGAGAGCACCGGCGACTTGGCCGGCTCGACGGCGAAGACCCGGAGCGCCGTCCAGTGCTCCTTCAGCACCTCGGCCACGCCGGAGATGTGCCCGCCGGTGCCGACGCCGGTGATGACCACGTCGAGCCCCTCGGGGAAGTCCTCGAGGATCTCGCGCGCGGTGGTCCGGCGGTGGACCGCGACGTTCGCGGGGTTCTCGAACTGCTGCGGCATCCACGCGCCGGGCGTCTCGGCGACGAGCTGGTGCGCACGCTCGATGGCGCCCTTCATCCCCTTCTCGCGCGGGGTGAGCTCGAGCTTCGCCCCGTAGGCCGCCATGATGCGGCGGCGCTCGATGGACATGGACTCGGGCATCACGAGCGTGAGGGCGTAGCCCTTCACCGCCGCGACCATCGCCAGGCCGATCCCGGTGTTGCCGGAGGTCGGCTCGATGATCACGCTCCCCGCCTTCAGGATGCCGCGCGCCTCCGCGTCCTCGATCATCGCGAGGCCGATGCGGTCCTTGATGCTCCCGCCGGGGTTCGCGCGCTCGGCCTTGAGCCACACCTCGGCCTGCGCGCCGAAGAGCCGGTTGATCCGCACGTGGGGCGTCCGCCCGATGGTCTCGAGGATGGTCTGCGCGCGCATGCCGCTCTCCCTGGCGCGCCCCGGCCGCGGGGCGTTCGCGTCGTGGTCGGTGGATCGCGAGGCTAGATGTGGAACTCGATGCCGTCGTCCGCGGGGCGCGAGCGCTCCGCCATCCCCTCGTGCGTGACGAGGGAGTCGGGCGGCACGCTGTGCGTGAGCCAGACGTTGCCGCCGATCACGGAGCGGTCGCCGATCACGGTGTTGCCGCCCAGCACGGTCGCGTTGGCGTAGATGACGACATCGTCGCCGATGGTGGGGTGGCGCTTCACCCGCGCGAGCTGCTTCGCGACGTGCAGCGCACCGAGCGTCACGCCCTGGTAGATGCGCACGTGGCGGCCGATCACCGTCGTCTCGCCGATCACGACGCCGGTCCCGTGGTCGATGGCGAAGGCGGGGCCGATCTCGGCGCGCGGGTGGATGTCGATGCCGGTCTGGGCGTGGGCCCACTCGGTGAAGAGCCGCGGGACGAGCGGCACCTCGCGCCGGGCGAGCCAGTGCGCCACGCGGTAGGTGGCGATGGCGAGGAAGCCCGGGTAGGCGAGGATCACCTCGTCGAGCGACTCCGACGCCGGGTCGCCGCCGTGGATCGCCTCGGCGTCGGCGAGGAGCGCCTGCCGGAGGTCGGGGAGCGCCAGCACGAGCCCGCGCGCGAGCTCCTCCGGCGGGGCCGGGACGCCGTCCACCTCGAGGACGCGCGCGAGCGCGGCGACGAGCTCGTCGAGCTCCCCCTCCACGTCGCGCCGCACCGCCCGCGGCTCCCGGGTGAAGTGCGGGAAGAGCACGGCGAGGGTGCGCTGCACCGCGTCCACGGCGCGCTCGCGCAGGAAGGGCGGCAGCCCGTAGCTCCGGCGCGCCGCGCAGGTCCCGTGGACGACGGCGGGCCAGCGTTCGTCGGCGGGGTCGGCCGCGAGCCCGGCCTCGGCGGGTGATCCGGTGGGTCGCATGCCCCCAAGTTAGCGCGGATCGCAAGCGGCCGCCGTTCCGGGAGACTCCGGACCCGGACCCGGGGGGGCGGGACCACGGGGGCGGCGCCGGTGGTATCCTCCGTGCGCCGGACCGGGCACGGTCCGGCCGCCGGCGCGCCGCCGGCCGGCTGGCACCCCCACGGGAGGGAGCGCATGCGACCGGTCGAGGAACTGATCTTCGTCTTCAGCGCCGACTCGGGGATCCTCGCGGCCCTCGCCGACAGCGCGCGCAAGCTCCTCGCGCTCAAGGGGTGCGTGCTCTGCACGGTGACGCACGGGCTCGCCGGCGAGAAGTCGGAGTGGAAGGCCTGCAAGGCGGAACTCGGCGTGCCGGTGACCTACTTCCACCGCGACGACGTGCCGCAGGCGGTCCGCGACGCGGCCGGCGACGCCCTCCCCGCCGTCGTCGCGCGGACGGGCGATGCCTACGTCCTGCTCCTCGGCCCCGACTCGATCGAGCG
>JBAIWX010000144.1:0-15779 GCA_037916975.1 Gemmatimonadales bacterium | reverse complement strand
TGCGCACCGCCTGGAGCGGCTACCGCGCCGCGGTGCGCTGCACCCGGGACCTCCACGGCGACGGCCGGGTCGCCGTGCTCCACACCGGCTGGTGGGGCTGCGGCGCCTTCGGCGGCGACCGGGAGCTTATGGCGACGCTGCAACTCCTCGCCGCCCGACTCGCCGGGATCGCGCGCGTCGTCTTCCACTACGGCCACGACGGCGGCGGACACGCCTGGGCCCTCGAGGAGCTCTGGCGGCGGCTCGCGCTCGACCGCCGTGCCGTCACCGCCGTGCTGCAGGAACTCGCGGCGCGCGGCTACCGCTGGGGCGCCGGCGACGGGAACTGAGCGCGTGGACCGCTATGCCGGCGTCCAGCGGTCGAGCGCCAGCTCGACCAGCGCGAAGACCCGGCCGTCGTCCGCCTCCGCGGTGCGCCCCGTGAGCCCGCCGAGCCAGCGCGGCGGCAGGCCCGAGCGCCCGTGCAGAGCGCCCACCGCGGCCCCGACGATCGCAGCGACGGTGTCGTTGTCCCGCGTGTCGTTCACCGCGCGCACGATCGCCTCCTCCGCGTCGTGCCCGTGCCGGGCCAGGATGTAGAGCGCCGACGGCACCGTCTCGAGCAGGTAGGCCCCCGAGTACCACCCGTCGCACGCCTCGCGCGTGGGTAGCCCTGCCGCGAGCGCCGCGCCGCAGCGCTCGGCGACGAAGCGATGGAGCGGGCCCCGCCAGGCGTCGCCGGCCTTCCTGCTCCGGAGCGCCACGGCCCCCTCGAGCGGGGCCGCGAGTTGCACGTACCGCTCGAGCCACCACGCCGGCGCCGGCGGCGCGTCCATGGCGATCAGGTCCCAGAGCATCGCGGCGAACGCCACGCAGGCCGAGGTCGAGGTGGCGTCGTTGTGCGTCACCATCGAGGCGAGGATCGCGTCGGCCCAGAGTGCGGGCGACGGTGCTGCCAGGTGCGGGAGCAGGACCGGCGCCACGCGCATCAGCGCGCCGTTGCCCGCCGACGCCACGCCCGCCTCCTCCCAGGGTCGCCGCTCCTCCCGGAACCGGTCCACGAACTCCCTCATGGACTTGCCGATCCCGAAGATCCGGCGCGTCGCCCAAGTCTGCGCCAGCGCCGCCGGCTCGACGCGGCCGTCGTGCTCGAGCAGGTGCTCGAGCAGCCAGAAGGCGAGCTGCGTGTCGTCCGACGGCAGCCCGACGCAGGACCCGTCGGCGTGCCGGTTGGGGAGGTAGTCGCGCACCTCGCCCAACTGCCGGCGACGCTCATCCGGATTCCGGCCCTCCGACGTGTTGCCCAGCGCGTCGCCGACGGCGAGGCCAATGAGCATGCCCGCGGCCCGGTCACGAAAGCGCGCCGCGGGCAGCGGCGCCGGGGCGCGCCCCAGCAGCGCGCCCCGCTCCAGCCGGAGGCGACGGTCCTTGAACAGCTGTTCGACGAGTGTCAGGGAGGGATGATGCATCCCTCTTTACATAATGCTTCACGCCGGCGGGGAGGCAATGTTAGCCGTTGTGCGCGACCCGGCCTCCCCGTCACCCGACGGGGACGCCCACCCCCTGGCGGGGGCCGGCCGACCGAGCCACGCAGGCTCGAACCCGGCGCGGAACCGGAGTTTGGTTCAGAAGGAAACGTTTGTGCTGCGGCGACCCGTCGAGTCCCCGACGGATCTCAGTCCTCGTCCCCCGCATACGCCGCGAGGTGCACCGGCAGCCGGCGGTTCCCCCAGTCCCCCGGCAGCCCCTCGAACACGCCCGCGCACCGCGTGCCGCAGCGGGTGCACGCGCCCCCCTCGCTGAGCTGCCACGAGGTGATCGCGTAGCCGTCGCGGCCGATGAGCCGGAGCCCGCAGGCGTGGCACCAGGTGGACGCCCCCTCCTCGTCGTGGACGTTCCCCGTGTAGGCGTAGCGGAGCCCGTTGCCCCGCGCGATGCTACGCGCGCGCGCGAGCGTCTCGAACGGCGTCGGCGGGTGGTCGAGCATCCGCCAGTCGGGGTGGAAGGCGGTGAAGTGGATCGGGGTGTCCACGCCCAGCTCGTCCGCGATCCACCGCGTCATCGCGTCGAGCTCATGGCTCGAGTCGTTCTCGCCCGGGATGAGCAGCGTGGTGAGTTCGAGCCAGGTGCCCGTCTCGTGGCGGATCCAGCGCAGCGTGTCGAGCACGGGGGCGAGCTCGCCGGCGCACGTGTCGTGGTAGAAGCGCTCGGTGAACGCCTTGAGGTCCACGTTCGCCGCGTCCATGTGCCGGTAGAACTCGGCGCGGGGCGCCGGGTTCACGTAGCCCGCCGTGACCGCGACCGTGCGGAGGCCGCGCTCGCGGCAGGCCTGCGCCACGTCGATGGCGTACTCGTGGAAGATGACCGGATCGTTGTAGGTGAACGCGACGCTCCGGCAGCCCAGGTCCACCGCCACTCGCGCGATCGCCTCGGGCGAGGCCTCGTCGGCCAGCGTGTCCACCTCGCGGCTCTTGCTGATGTCCCAGTTCTGGCAGTAACGGCAGGCGAGGTTGCAGCCGGCGGTGCCGAAGGAGAGGACCGCGGTGCCGGGGAGGAAGTGGCCGAGGGGCTTCCTCTCGATCGGGTCCACGCAGAAGCCGCTCGACCGGCCCCAGGTGGTGAGGACGACCGCGTCGTCGAGCCGGGCCCGCACGAAGCAGAGCCCGCGCTGCCCCTCGTGGAGCCGGCACGCCCGCGGGCAGAGGTCGCACTGGACGCGGCCATCCTCGAGGCGATGCCAGTACGTCGTGGCGACGGTGGCGCCGGGCTGGGCGCCGGGGAAATCGCGGGGCATGGGTCACCTCGTCGCGCAAGGCGCTGCGCCGGGCGGGAAGCAGGAACGCCCCCGCGCCGGGATCGTCGCGAGGGGTGCCATGATTCGAAGGTGGTATGGATGGACTGAACGGCTCGTGAAGACGTGCTGAAACAGGTTCGCTTGGTCGCATGGTGCATCCGGTGTAGCATCGGGGTCCGGCCCGCTCGTGAGAGGAGCCTCGATGCCGAGCCACCGAATGAGGGTCGCTGCTGCCGTGCTGGTGGCGGCGGTCGCCGCGCCGCTCCACGCCCAGGTGCTCCCGGCCGGGACCACCGTGCGCATCCGGTTCCTGGACCGGGTCGAGAGCGGCCGTGCGCCGGTGCACGGCGCCGTCCGCGCGCAGACGCTCGGGCCGCTCGCGGTGACGGGCTGCGTCGCGGTGCCGCCCTACGTGCCGCTCGCCGGGACGATCGCCACCAGCCGCGCGGGGCGCACGGCGCTGGGCCGCGGCTCGCTCCGGATCGAGTTCGACTCGGTGGAGGCGCGGCCCGGGCGCTGGATCGGCTTCCACGCCCTCCTCGATTCGCTCGAGTGGTCGCCGCGCCGGGTGCGCGAGGGGACGGCGTTCAGCGGGCGGCACTCGATCGTGGCGCTCGCGGCGGAGCAGCTCGCCCTCCTCGCCGCGGACCTGGCGGCCGCGCCGGCGGCGGGACTCGAGGCGGCGCACCTCGCGGCGAAGCACGAGCGCGTCACGATCCTGCCGGGCGAGGAGGCGGTGGTGCGCACCGCGGCGCCGATCGTCCTGCCGCCGGGATTCCCCTGCGCCCGGCCCGAGGCGCCCGCGGGACTCGTCGCCCTCCCGTTCCCGCTCGCCGCGCGCACCGCGAGCGCCGACGGCACCATCCCCGGCGACCCGGTGAACGTGCTCTTCCTCGGGAGCGGCGCGGAGCTCGAGCGCGCCCTCGCGGGGGCGGACTGGGTGGTGGCGTACCGGTCGTCGGCGGGCCACCTCGCGCGCGAGGTGGTGGACGCGCTGGCGCAGCGCCCCGACCCGCGCGCGCCGGTGAGCCGCCAGTCGTACGGCGGGCGCGAGGAGGACCTCGCCTTCGAGCGCGCCGGGCCGTCGGCGCGCCGGCGGCACCACGTCCGCTTCTGGCGGACGGGCGAGGAGCTCGAGGGGGACACGGTGTGGGTCGGCGCCGCGACGCAGGACGTCGGGCTGCGCGTCAAGCCGACGCGCACGCCCACGCACCGGATCGACCCGCGCGTGGACCTCGAGCGCGAGCTGCTGGTGCGCGAGCTGCTCGCGGGCGGGTGCGCCCGGCTCGAGGGGTACGTGCAGCTGCCCGGCGCGGTGGCGGCGGGGGTGAACGCGGAGGGGCAGCGGTTCCGCACGGACGGGCTGGCGGCGATGGTGCGGGGGTGGGCGTGCGGGGCATCGGTGGAGGGACCCTGAACGACGCACGTCCCCTCCCGTACCCGCCGCCCGTCGTCCCACCGCGCAGCATTTCCGCACCGCACCGCCGCCGATCGGTCCGTCCCGCGCTCGGGACGGGCCCCCTGCTCCGGGCCTCGGCGTCCGTCGCGGGGGCTGTGCGCTCGCCCGCCAAGGCGGCCGCGGCGCGCCTCAACGGCCGGAAAGGCGGCCGTCCGCGCGCCCGCACCGCCTAGCCGTCGCCCCCTGCCCGATTCCCGGACCACGGACCTCCGAACGTTGGACATGGGTATTGCGCAGATCGCCACCGCCTCGTCCGGGGCGGCGATCCCAACCCAAGCCCATCCGATCAGGAGGATCCTGATGTCTCGCCTGTCTCTCCGCGCGCCGATCGCCGCCGGCCTCGTCGCGCTGCTCGCCGCCTGCTCCAACGAGTCGTCCACCGCCCCCGCCGCGCCGGCGGCCGACGGCATCGCCGTCGAGAACGCCACCGCGCCGGTGTTCAGCCGCACCGGGAGCGGCGCCACCGTGTACGTCGTCCACGGGATCGACGGCCGCGACCTGGGCGCCGACCAGGCGCTCCCGGTGGACGTCTCGGTGAACGGTGCCTGCGCCCTCACCGGCTTCACGTTCAAGACCATCGCGGGGCCGCTCGCGCTCCCGGCCGGCGACTACGCCATCGCCATCTCGCTCGCGAACCCGGCGGCGCCGTGCAGCAACGCCCCGGTGATCCAGGCGACGGTGCCCTTCGCCGACGGCGAGCGCGCGAGCGTCGTCGCCCACCTCACCGAGGCGGGCGCGCCGACCGCGAGCAAGTTCGAGAACCCGCGGCCGTTCATCTTCCCCGCCGTCGCGGCGCGGCACACCGCCGCGTTCAGCGCCGTGGACCTGATCGTCGCGCGCGGCGGCCGGACGAAGACGTTCGGCGGGCTCACGAACGGCAACCAGGTCGCGGGCTTCTTCTTCCCCGGCAAGACCACCTTCGCCATCGCGCCGGCCGGCACGACGACGAAGGTCTTCGAGGCCCCCGTCGTCCTCAAGCCGTTCACGACCTACGCGTTCTACGCGGTGGGCACGCCGGCCAAGGGGACGTTCGACGTGATCGTGCAGGAGATCGCGCGGAAGTAGCCGCGCGGCGCGGTTCCCGACGGACGACGGCCCCCCGTGCCTGCGCACGGGGGGCCGTCTCGTCCCTGGGCGGCGCACGCCGGGGCGCGGGTCAGCTCCCCGCGTCCCCGCCCGCCCCGGCCTCGCGCCAGTTCCGCCGCATCCGCGCCACCCCCGCGCGCGCGAGCGCGCGGTCGCCGTAGCGCGCCGTGAAGGCCGCCTCGTCCATGCCCTCGAACAGCCCGGTCGGCCCGCCCTCGGGATCGGGCCGCGCGCGGAACTCGGGGAGCCGCGTCGGCTCCGCGAAGCGCTCGTTCCACGGGCAGACCTCGTTGCAGACGTCGCAGCCGAAGGCCCAGCCGCCGCGCTCAGCGTCGAGGTCGGGCGGGATCGGCCCCGCGTGCTCGATGGTGAGGTAGGAGAGGCACCGCGTCGCGTCGAGCGAGCGCGGCGCGGTGAACGCCTGCGTCGGGCAGGCGTCGAGGCAGCGGGTGCAGGTGCCGCAGTGGTCGGCCGCGAAGGGCGGGTCGGCGGGGAGCGCCAGGTCGGTGAGCACCGCCCCGATCACCGTCCAGCTGCCGAGCCCCGGGCGGATGAGCATCGTGTTCTTGCCGATCCACCCGAGGCCGGCGGCCTGCGCGAGCTCGCGCTCGGGCACGGGCCCCGAGTCGGCGAAGGCGCGGGCGTAGCGGGCACCGTGCACGCGGAGGAGCGCCACGATCGCCTCGAGGCGCCGCACGGTGGCGCAGTGGTAGTCCTCACCGCGGGCGTAGCGCGCCACCTTCCGCTCCGCGGGGAGCGGCGCGGGATCGTAGTAGTTGTCGAGCACCACGATGGCCGTGCGCGCGAGGCGGTGGATGCGCCGCGGGTCCTTCCGCTTGGCCGCCTGCCGGTGCAGGTAGCGCATGGTCCCCGCGCGGCCCTCGGCGAGCCACCGGTCGAGGACGTCGCCGTGCGGCATCGGCCCGAGCGCCGCGATGCCGGCCGCGACGAAGCCCAGCGCCAGCGCGTAGCGCTTGAGCCCCGCCGCCTCGAGCGGGCCCGTGAGGAGTGCCGCGACGTCGAACGGCTCCATCGGCGCGCTCATGCGGCGCTCAGGATCGGCTGGGGCTCCGCGCCCGCCGGGGGGAAGGCGAGGAGCGCGAGGAGGAGGAGCGCGCCCCAGGTGTAGAGCGAGAGGGCCCACACCTCGTCGCGGAGCGCGAGCGAGAAGACGGTGAGAAGGCCCGAGGTCATCACCCCGGCGAGGGCCACGAGCGCCGCGCGGGCGGGGGTGCCCCAGCCGTGCTGCTCCTCGATCGCGACCATCCACGCCGGGAGCGCGAGCAGGAAGTAGTGCACCCACGCGATCGGCGAGCAGAGGACGGCGAGGAGCATCACCACGCCGAGCTGCGCCGCGGCACTCCCCATCCGTCCCGCGCGCCGGAGCGCCAGCACCGCGAGCGCGAAGGCGAAGGCGTCGAGCACGGCCACGCCGGCGAGCGGCAGGTGGAGCCGCGCGCCCAGCGCCGCGAGCGACTGGTTGCTGCCGAGGATGCCCCAGCCGACGGCGCTCGACGCGGTGAACCAGGCGCGGAGCTCCGCCACGGCGCCCGCCGGCCCGTAGGGGAGCACCGCCAGCGCCGTCGCGAGCACCGCCGCCGCGGCGCCCGCGGCGAGCGCGCGCCAGCGGCCGCGCCAGAGGAGCCAGAGGAAGGCGAGGCCGGGGAAGAGCTTGAGCGCCGTCGCGAGGCCGAGCCAGAGCCCGGCGCGGAGGTCGCGCTTCGCGTCGAGGTCCCACGCCGCCGCGGCGAGGAGCGCGACGAGGATCCCGTTGAGGTTGAGGTCCTCGGTGTTCCGGTGGAACGGGACGGCGAGCGCGAGGAGGGCGAGGAGGAGCGGGCGCCACCCCTGCCGCGGGAGGCTCGGCAGCGCCACCGCGAGGAGGACGACGCTCGCGAGCGCCCAGGCGCCCTTGCCGAGCGTCTCGCCGAGGAGCGCGAACGGTGCCGCGAGCGCGATCGCGGCGGGCGGCCACCAGACGCCGAGCCGGGGCCCGGTCGGGTAGAGCGGCGCCTGCGCGAGCCAGCGGTGCGCGACGTCGAGGTGGACGGCGAGGTCGCCGCCGCGCCGGACGCCGACGGCGACGGCGACGACGGCGTAGCACGCCGCCGCGACGAGCCAGCGGGCGCGGGGCGAGCTCAGGCCGGCGGGCACCGGCCCGGGATCACGCCGGACGAGGCGCCGAGCCGACCGGCGCGGGCCCGGGGAGCGGCGTCTTGGGGATGGCGCCGGTGGACGTGAGCTGCGGGGTCACCGCGGGATGCTCGGCGGTGAACTCGTCGGTGATGAGCCGCGAGCCGCGCTCGTACGTCGCGTAGCTCCACGCCCACTGGAGCATGACGGAGACGCGGTTCCGGAAGCCGATCAGGAAGAAGACGTGGACGAAGGCCCAGATGAGCCAGGCGAGGAAGCCGCCGAAGTGGAGCTTCCAGATGTCGGCCACCGCCTGCCCGCGGCCGATCACGGCGAGCTGGCCCTTGTCGAAATACCGGAACGCCCGGCGCGGGCGGCGGGCGAGGTCGGCCTCGATCATCCGCGCGGCGTGGACGCCCGACTGCATGGCGACCTGCGCCACGCCGGGGAGCGGGCCGTCGTAGCGCGCGTCGTGGATGTGCGCCGCGTCGCCCAGGACGAAGATCTCCGGGTGGCCGGGGAGCGAGCAGTCGGGCTCGACGATGGCGCGGCCCATCCGGTCGGTCTTCGTGTCGAGGGCCGCGATGAGGGGGACGGTCCGCATCCCCGCCGCCCAGACCACCGTGTAGGTGGGGATCACCCAGCCCGCCGCGCTCACGAGGCCCGGCCGGATGTCGGTGACGAGCATCTCGGTGCGCACGTCCACGCCGAGCCCCCGGAGCTCCGTCTTGGCGGTGTCGCTCAGCTCGGCGGGGAAGGAGGGGAGGATCCGCGGCCCGCCCTCGAGGAGCATCACCGTGGCCTCGCGAGGGTCGATGTGCCGGAAGTCCTTGGCGAGGGCGTAGCGGCGGAGCTCCGCGATGGCGCCGGCCACTTCCACGCCGGTCGGGCCGCCACCCACGACGACGAAGGTGAGGAGGGCGTGGCGCCGCACGGGGTCGGTCTCGCGCTCGGCCTTCTCGAAGGCGAGGAGGACGCGGCGGCGGATCTCGAGGGCATCCTCCATGCTCTTGAGGCCCGGGGCGATGGGCTCCCACTCGTCGCGGCCGTAGTAGGAGGTCTCGATGCCCGGGGCCATGACGAGGTAGTCGTAGTTGACGCTGCTACCGTCCTTCAACGCGACGCTGCGATTGGACTTGTCGATGCCGACCACCTCGCCGAGCAGCACCTCCACCTTGCGCTCCCCGCGGAACAGGGTGCGGATCGGCGTGGCGATGTCGCTCGGGTTGAGCGCGGCGCTCGCCACTTGGTAGAGCATGGGCTGGAAGAGGTGGTGGTTCTTCCGGTCCACGATGGTGATGCGCACGGGGAGCTTGCGGAGGGTGTTCGCGGCGTAGAGCCCGGCGAACCCGCCGCCCACGATCACGACGTGGGGAGTGGCCTCAGGCATCGAGCATCTTCCTCCGCCACCGCGCGAAGCGGAGCACGTCCCGGGGGGTGGGGACGGCCTCCTCGTCGCCGAAGGCGGTGTACATGCGCCACCGGAGGTAGGTCCGGTCGGGCACCGGGAGGAAGGGGGGCGTGGCCCACCAGCGGCGCCGGCGGAAGGCCCAGGCGGCGCTCAGCAGGTCCAGCGCCACCCGCGGGTTCAGGAGACCCCGGAGGGCGAGGGTGCAGGCCAGCGCGAGCCAGGAGCCCCGGTAGAGCCCCTTCCAGTCCGACGGTCCGGCGTCCATGGGGGAGAAGGTAGCAGGAGCGGGGCGATCCCGGAGGCGGGGCGCTCAGGGGGTCACCGCCGCCACCGTCGCGGCCGCCGCCGGACATGGAGCACGGCGACCACGCGGATGCGATCGGCCTCGACGTCGAAATAGACCGCGAACGGAAAGCGCGGCAGCAACGCGCGGTGGAGTGCGCCGCGGACGGTCCGAAACGACTGTGGCTGCTCCTGCACGACCTGAAGCAACGCTTCCAGTGTATCGAGAAAGCGCGTTGCGGTCAGGGGAGATCGGGTGTGGTACCAGCGCCAGGCTTCCTGCACGTCCGCCTCGGCTTCGGGGCGGATGAGCAGCTCCCGCACTACGAGCTTCCGCCCTCGAGCCGCTCCCGCACCCGGCCCCAGGGGCGTCCGGCCTCTGGGTCGGCGCGGAGCGCGTCCAGCCGCCGATCCAGCTCCTCGAGCATCTCGGGCGTTTCCGTGACGGTCGCCTCGTCCTGTGCGAGGCTCTCCCACACCTGCTCCAGCAGGGCGAGGCGCTCCGCGACGGAGAGACGGCTCAGGTCGATCGGGTGGTCGGCCATGCCTCACGCTAGGCCGGGGCCCCGTCCTGCGCAATCCTCGCCGACGCGTGTCGGCGCCGCCCGACGCATCTCCAGCCCGCCCCCGGCCCCTCTCGGCGTCCCGCGTATATTTCCGCCCCTATGACCGCCCCCGAGCTCACGCTGGCCCTCGCCGGGAAGTACCGGGACGAGTTCCCGATCTTCGCGCACGCGACCTACCTGAACAGCTGCTCCCTCGGCGCCCTCTCGCGCCGCTCGCGGGCCCGGGTCAACGAGCACCTCGACACCTGGGAGCGCCGGGGCGCCTCGGCGTGGTACGACACCTGGTGGGGGGCGCTGGCGGAGCTGCGCGCGGCGTACGGGCGCATCATCGGCGCGCCGGCGGGGAGCGTGGCGCTGCACCCGAACATCTCGGCCGCGCTCGCGGCCGTCGCCGAGTCGCTCGACTACCGGAAGCGGCCGAAGGTCGTGGTCACGAGCCTCGACTTCCCGACGATCGCGTACCAGTGGCTGGCCAAGGTGCCGCACGGGGTCGAGGTCGAGGTGCTGCAGAGTCCCGACGGGATCCGCGTGCCGCTCGAGCTCTGGGAGCGCGCGGTGGACGCGAGGACCGCGCTGGTGGCCACGAGCCACGTCTTCTTCACGAGCGGGGCGATCCAGGACGTGCGCGCCGTCGCCGACCTCGCGCACCGCCACGGCGCGCTCTGCCTCGTGGACGGCTACCAGGCGGCGGGCCAGCTCCCGGTGGACGTGCAGGCGCTCGACGCGGACTTCTACTGCGCGGGCGGGCTCAAGTGGCTCCTGGGCGGCACGGGGGTCGCGTTCCTCTACGCGCGCCCGGCGCTCCTCCCCGCGCTCGCGCCGAGGGTGGCGGGGTGGTTCGCGCACCGGGAGCAGTTCCGCTTCGACCCGGCGGCGCTCGAGCTCCACGACGACGCGCGGCGCCTCGAGGCGGGGACGCCCGCGCTGATGCCGGTCTACGCGCAGCTCGGCGGGTTGAGCGTGATCGAGGAGATCGGGGTCGCGGCGATCCGCCGGGAGACGATGGCGCTCACCGAGGACCTGATCGAGGGGGCGCGCGCCCAGGGGCTCCGCCCGAAAGTGGCGCCCACCCCCGCGGAGCGGAGCGCGATCGTGATGCTGCCGCACGCGGACCCGCACGCGGTGGTGAAGCGGCTCGCGGGTGCCGGGATCATCACCGACGCGCGGCCGGGCCACGTGCGCGTCTCCCCCTACTTCTACAACCTGCCCGACGACCACCGGGCGCTGCTCGAGGCGCTCCGCGATGCGTGACCGCCCGGTGCGCCCGCTGGCCGCGCGAAAGGCCGCCCGATGAGCGCTGAACGCCAGGTCCCCCCGACGCCGATCCCCTTCCGCCCGCCGACGGGCGGCAAGCTCGGCACCGAGGACGAGCAGCTCCTGCACCACGTCCACACCCCGCAGGAGCGCGAGGAGCAGGTGCGCCTCTCCGACTCCTGGCGGGTGCTCCGGATCATGGGGGAGTTCGTCTGGGGGTTCGACAACCTCGCCGACGTGCGGAACGGGGTGAGCATCTTCGGCTCCGCGCGCACGAAGGAGGGCGACCCGTACTACGCGAAGGCGCGCGAGACGGCGCGGCTCCTCGCGGAGCGGGGGATCCCCGTGATCACGGGGGGCGGGCCGGGGATCATGGAGGCGGGCAACCGCGGCGCCGCCGACGCGGCGGGGCTCTCGATCGGCTGCAACATCGAGCTCCCCTTCGAGCAGCACGGCAACGCGTACGCGAACCGGCCGCTCTTCTTCAAGTTCTTCTTCGTGCGGAAGACGATGTTCGTGAAGTACGCGACGGCGTTCATCGTCTTCCCGGGCGGCTACGGCACGCTCGACGAGACCTTCGAGGCGCTCACGCTCGTGCAGACGGGCAAGGTGAAGCGCTTCCCGGTGATCCTGTTCGGGAAGGACTATTGGGACGGGCTCGTGCACTGGCTCCGCGACACGGTGCTCCGCCACGGCAACATCGGCGCCGCGGACCTCGCGCTCTTCCACGTGACCGACGATCCGCACGAGGCGGTGCAGATCGTGATGAACGCGCGCGCGGCGCGCGACTGACCCCCGACCCCCGGGAGCCCCGATGGCCCGTCCCTCCGCGCCGTTCCTCCGCGGCCCGAAGATCAACCCCCAGGGGATCACCGGCCGCGAGTCGGTGGCCCAGCTGGTGGACAACGCCTTCCTCGCGTACAACGCGGGGCGGCTCCGCGAGGGGTGCGCGCTCTTCACCCAGCGGATGCTCCGGCCCGACACGACCGTCGGCATGAGCCTGACCGGCGCCATGACGCCGGCCGGGATCGGGATGAGCTGCCTCATCCCCCTCATGGAGGCGGGGTTCGTGGACTGGATCATCTCCACGGGCGCGAACCTCTACCACGACGCGCACTTCGCCCTCGGCCTCGCGCTCCACCGGGGCCGGCACGACGCCGACGACGTCGAGCTGCGCGACAAGGGCGTGGTGCGCATCTACGACATCTTCTTCGACTACGACGTGCTGCTCTCGACCGACGCCTTCGTGCGCGAGGTCTCCGCGCGCCCGGAGTTCCAGCGGCCGATGAGCACGGCGGAGTACCACTACCTGCTGGGCGGCTACCTCCGCGAGCGCGAGCGCGCCCTCGGCCTCAGCAAGCGCTCGGTGCTCTCGATGGCGCACGAGCTCGAGGTGCCGATCTACACGAGCAGCCCCGGCGACAGCTCCATCGGCATGAACGTCGCCGAGCAGGCGCTCGCCGGCTCGAAGCTCCGCTTCGACGTGAGCGCCGACGTGAACGAGACGGCGGCGATCGTGCTCGAGGCGAAGCGGACGGGCGGGAAGAGCGGCGTGCTGATCGTGGGCGGCGGGAGCCCGAAGAACTTCATGCTCCAGACCGAGCCGCAGATCCAGGAGGTGCTCGGCATCGACGAGCGCGGGCACGACTACTTCCTGCAGATGACCGACGCGCGCCCCGACTCGGGCGGCCTCTCGGGGGCGACGCCGGCGGAGGCGGTGAGCTGGGGGAAGATCGACCCCGACCAGCTCCCCGGCACGGTGGTGGTCTACGCGGACAACACCCTCTCGCTCCCGCTCCTCACGGCGTACGCGCTCGAGAAGGTGGCGCCCCGGCCGCTCAAGCGGCTCTACGGGCGGCGCGACGCGATGATGGAGCGGCTCGTCGCCGAGTACCGCGCGGCGCTCGACTTCCGCGACCAGCGGGCGCGCGAGGCCAGCGCCACGGCGGGGGCGAGTGGCGCCTGAGGCCCCGGGCACACCCATGGCACCGGGCGCCGGCTCCCCGCCGGCCCCGGCGCGCCCCACCCGCGCGTACGCCCTGTACGCGCTCGGCCTCCTCGCCGCGATCAACCTCCTCAACTACCTCGACCGCAACGTCATCTTCGCGCTCTTCGAGCCGATCAAGCGGGAGCTCGCCCTCTCCGACACGCAGCTCGGCTGGCTCGGCTCGGCGTACATCCTCGTCTACTCGCTCGCGGCCCTCCCCTTCGGCATCCTGAGCGACCTGCGCTCCCGCCGCGCGGTGATCGCCGGCGGCGTGGCGGTCTGGAGCGCGTTCACCTTCCTGGGCGGCCTGGTCCGGAACTTCTGGCAGCTCTTCGCCTGCCGTTCCGCCGTCGGGATCGGCGAGGCGGCGTTCGCGCCGGCGGCGTCGAGCCTCGTCGCCGACTACTTCCCCGGGAAGGGCCGCGCCGCCGCGATGGGGGTCCTCTCCTCCGGGCTCGCGCTGGGCGGCGTGCTGGGGCTCCTGCTCGGCGGGCTCATCGAGGCGCGGTGGGGGTGGCGCGTCGCGTTCATGGTGGTGGGGGTGCCGGGCTTCCTCCTCGCGGTGCTCGCGGGGCGGATCGTGGACCCCACGCGCGCGCCGAGCCGCCTCACCTTCCGCGGGTACGTGCGGGAGTTCGAGGTCGGGGTGCGGGACGCGCTCCGGCAGTTCCACCCGCTCCTCCTCGGCGCCGCGACCGGCGCCGTCGGCGCGTGGGTGCTCGACCGGCGCTTCGGCGCGGGCTCGCGCGCCGACGTGGCGTTCCTCGCCACCTGCGCGGCGCTCGGGCTCGCCTGGCAGGTGCTCTGGTGGGTGGTCGCGATCCGGCGCGGGAAGCTCGAGCGGACGCCGTTCGGCGCGGGCGGGGAGTCGGCGTTCACCGAGGTGCTCGACGCGGTGCAGCGCGTGCTGCGGACGCCGACGCTCGGCTACGTCTTCGTCGCCGGGGCGATGATCTCCTTCGGGATGAACGGGATCGTGGGCTGGGGGCCGGCGTTCGTCTCCCGCGCGCTGGGGCTCGCCTCCGCCGAGGCGGCACGGCTCCTCGGGCTCACGGGGCTGGTGGCGGGGACGCTCGGGACGCTGGCGGGCGGGTTCGTCGCCGACTCGCTGCAGAAGCGGACGCGCCGCGCGCGCGTGCTCACCGTGGGCGCGGGCTTCCTCGTCGGCGGGCCGCTGGCCCTCTGGCTCATGACGGTGCGCGACCCCGGCACCTTCCGCGCGCTCTTCGCGGTCGCGTTCTTCTTCCTGTCGTGGTACAACGGCCCGCTCAACGCGATCATCTTCGACGTCGTGCCGTCGCGCGTCGGGGCCACGGTGGCGGGCGCCTACTTCCTCTTCATCCACATCGCGGGGGACGCGATCGCCTTCCCGCTCGTGGGCGCGCTGAGCGACCGGTTCGGCCTCGAGCAGGCGGTGCTGCTGCTGCCGGCGGTCGCGCTGGTGGGCGGGGTGGTGGTGCTGCTGGCGACGCGGGTGGTGGTGCGGGACATGGACCGCCTGGCGGCGGAGGGGCCCGCGCCGGCGCGGCGCTAGGCGGCGCCGGCCTGCTCGTCGCCGCCGAGGAGCGCGTCGAGCTCGGCGGCGAAGGCCTCCGAGGCGTCGGTGCTCGTGCAGTCGAGGCAGTACACCTCGTGCGCCGTGCCGACCCAGAGGGTGCTGCACGAGCCGCACCGCACCGAATCCACGTTCGTCACGTCATCGAGGGGAACGGCATCGAGCCGGTGGTCGCAGGAGAGCGGGTCGAGCATGAGGAGGCGGCGGGAGGTCAGGGTCCAGACGACGCGATTGGTGCCGTTCCACGACCGGACCGTGCCAAGGATCCGTTCCCCGCGTTCGAGCGCGGCCTCCACCATGCTTCGCTCCTCGGCCGCCAGGCCGGCGGGACGGTCGGCGCCCTCGGGGCGCGCGGAACCAGGATTGGGCTGCGACAAGGCCGGCAACATGCCTCCGAGCGGCGGATTCCCCACCACACCACGCATCCACGCGCTGGACTCTGATTGGGCGGCCCGGGGGACCCTTCTCGGCCGCCCCTTCGATTTACCTCGTCGGCGCCGGGAGGGCAACCCTCGTCAGGGAGTCGTGACGGTCGTCTCGGGGTGCGGCGGTTGACGGTCGCCCTGACACGGCGGGGGCGCACCGGCGCGGGGGACGCGCCGGTGCGCGGCGTTCAGCGGGCGGTGCGGCAGGAGGGCGGCAGCGGCGGTGGCGGCTCGCGGCGCGCCTCGCCGGGGGGACCACCCGGCCGGTCGTGGCGCCGGGGCGCGGGGATCCGGTCGAAGGCCTGCTGCTGCTCGGGGGTGAGCTGCGCGCGGATGTCGGCACGGAGCGCCGCGAGCGCGCTGTCCAGGCGCGGGCCGGTGGACTCGAAGATCGCGCGGATCGCGGGGCGGTGCCGCTCGAAGATGGCGCTCACCGAGTCGCACTGGGCGGCGGTGAGCTCCAGGCCGTCGAGCGGCATCGGGCCGTGGCCCCGCCGTCCCGGGAAGCGGCCCCGGACGACGCTGCGGTCGAGGGCGGCGCCGGCGAGGAGGCCGGCGACGAAGACGAGGGCGAGGAGCGCCGCGCCGGCGAGGCGCTGGCGGGAGCCGGGGGCGGGAGCGGTCATCGTCCCTCCGTGAGGCCGCCGAGGACGGCGGGCTCGGGGGTGCCGCCGCTCGCGAGCCCCTGGGCGAAGGCCTCGGGGACGCCGAGGGCGAGCCACTCGGACTCGGTCGCGGCGGTGCGCGCGGCGTCGGCGCGCGCCAGCCAGGCGCCGGCGGCGAGCGCGAGGGCCGCGGCGGCGGCGAGCACCGGGCGCCACCAGGCGGCGACCGTGGCGATCGGGGCG
>JBAIWX010000143.1:0-3811 GCA_037916975.1 Gemmatimonadales bacterium | reverse complement strand
GAGGCCCGTGGCGGCGGCGAGGGAACCCGCGAGGAACTCGCGGCGGCCGGGGCCGGGGCGGGCGTCGTCGGGCGGCGTGGTCATGGCGGTCTCCGGAGGGTCAGCGCAGGCCGGTGGCGAGGCCCAGGGCGATGGCGCTCGCCGCGATCGCGAGGAGCGCGAGCAGGCGGGGCAGCAGGAAGCGGAGCCAGTCCTCGTACCGGACCCCGCACGCGGCGAGCATCGCCATCAGCGCGCCGTTGGTCGGCGTGAGGAGCTCGCTCGCGCCGGTCCCGTACTGGTAGGCCAGCACCGCCACCTGCCGCGAGAGCCCCAGCAGGTCGGCCACCGGGACGAGGATCGGCATCGTCAGGACGGCGTGCCCGCTCGAGCTCGGCACCGGCACGTGGATCGCCATGTGGGCCGCGGCCATCCCGAAGGCCGCCACCGAGACCGGGAGCCGCTGGAGGGGCGCCACGATCCCGTGCACGATGGTGTCGATCACGTGGCCGTCCGAGAGCACGATCGAGATCGCGCGCGCCACGCCGATGAGGAGCGCGCTGAACGCCATGTCGCGGAAGCCCTGCGTGAACCCCTCCGCCGTCCCCTGCACCCCGAGGCCGCCGATCGCGCCGCCGACGATGCCCATGAGGAGGAAGCAGGCGGCGAGCTGCTCGAAGTCCCAGCCCCAGCGCTGCGCGCCCAGCACGAACAGCACGAACGTCGCGAGGACGACGAGGAGCACGAGGAGGTGCCGCCCGGCGGCGCCCGGGGCGGCAGCCGCGTCCGCCGCCTCCGGCGCCGCCGCATGGCGGCGGGCGTAGCGCGCGAGGCTCCAGAGCCACCACCCCACCGCCACCGCGAGGAAGGCGCTCCGGAAGCCGCCGCCCGAGCCGACCGGCAGCTGGGCCACCTTCTGCGCGATCCCCACCATGAACGGGTCCACCGGCGAGAAGGCGGCACCGATCGACGCCGTGCCGATGCTGACCGCCGCCGCCACGAGCGGCGGGAAGCCGAGCGTCCGGCAGAGCAGGAGGAGGAGCGGCGCGAAGGCGACCAGCTCCTCCGACATCTGGATGAGCGCGCCCCCCGCCGCGAAGGCGAGCCCCGCGACCGGGATGGCGAGCTCCGGCCGCCGGGCGATGCGCCGCAGCAGGCCCGCCATCAGGTAGCGGAGCGCGCCGGTGCGCTCCACCACGACGAAGCCGCCGCCCGACAGGAAGACCAGGACGAGGATGTCGGCCGCGGCCACGACGCCGCGCGGGATCGCCGCGAGCGCCGCGAACGCCCCGACGGGGGCGGCCTCGACCGCGTGGTACGTGCCCGCGACGGCGATCGAGCGGCCGGAGACGGGATCGTCGCGCCGCTCGTACGCCCCCGCGGGCAGGACGTGCGTGAGGAGCGCCGCGAGCAGCACGCACCCGAAGAGGAGCGCGAACGGGTGCGGGAGGTGGAACCCCCGGCGCGCCGGGGCGGCCGGGGCGGTCAACGCGTCAGAGCGAGCGGCAGGTGCGCCGCACCGGCTCCACGCGGCCGCAGGCGATCGTCTCGTCCATCCCCTGGGCGATGGTGCCGCACGCGGTGACCTGGGCCTGGTGCGCCGCCTCGCCCTCGCTCGCGGCGGAGGCGGTCGCGGTGTTCGTGCGGCCCTTGAACGCGACCGTGACGGTGCACTCCTGCCGCTGGGAGCTGAGCGTGCTCCACAGGAGGAAGGCACCGAGGGCGGCGAGGACCACGAGCGTGACGGCGTTGCCGCGCTTCATCGGGAGGACTCCGGCAAGGGATGAGTGGACAGTCTAGCGCGCCCGCGCGCGCCGCGGCAGCGCTCCCGTCACCCCTCGGTGGACTCGGCGAGCCAGCGGAGGTAGGCGTCGCTGCCGTGCACCACCGGCAGCGCGATGCACTCCGGCACCTCGTACGGGTGCAGCTCGTGGAGCCGCCGCTCCAGCGCCGAGAGGCGGGCCGAGGGGGCCTTGAGCTCGAGCCGCCATTCCGTCGCCCGCTCCACCGCGCCCTGCCAGCGGTAGGTGCTGCTCAGCGGCCCGGAGACCTGGGCGCAGGCGGCGAGCCGCTCGTTCACGAGCGTCTCGCCGACGCGCTCGGCATCGTCGCGGCTGGCGAAGGTGGTCTGGAGGACGACGTAGGACGGGAAGGTCATGGGCACCGCGGGGGGCGGGCGACGGCGCGCGCGGGGGCGCCGCCGCCCGCGCGGGTCACTTGCCCGCGCCGGCCGGCAGGCCGGGCGTCGCCTCGGGCGCCTTGCCGTCGTCCACCGGGAGGACGGCCACGCGCCAGCCGCTCTTGAACGTGACGGTGAGGAAGTAGGCGGCCGAGTCGGCCTTCACGTCCACCACGTCGGGCATCTTCTTCGCGTACTCGACCGCCGCGCCGACCTGCTTCTGGAAGTCCTCGCGGGTGGTCCCGGTGTGGGCCCGCGCGAGCGCCCGGCCGATGGCGATCCGCTCCGCCTGCTCCGGCCCGTAGCCCGCGAAGGCGTCGGCCGGCATCATCCCGCCCTGGTCGGCGAGCTTGCCGTAGCGGTCGTAGGTGGGGCAGCCGGCGAGGAGGGCCGCGAGCGCGAGACAGCCGACGAGACGACGCATGATCGCTATCCGGGTTCCGGGTCGGACGTAAGGATGGGCCGGGGAGACCGCCCCGGCGGGCGGGAATATCGGCAGCGGGCGGGCCCCGCGCAAACCACCCGCCCGAGGGGTCAACACCGGCGGGCCCCCGGGGTTCCATCGCCGGCGGGCGGCTGCCCCGGTGCGTTGGATGTCCGGTCGCGCCGGGATAACCTTCGGCGTCCGCCACGCCGACCGCCCCCGCTTCGCCGGACCGCCCGGATGACCGCCCGTTCCCTCGGCTCCCTGCTCGTCGCCCTCGCCGCGTCGCTCCCCGCGCCCCTGCGGGCGCAGGAGCCGGCGGGGCCGCTCGTCGTGTACAACGCGGGGAGCCTCGCCCTCCCGTTCAGGGACCTCCTGCAGGCCTTCCAGCGCCGCCACCCGGGGATCGTGCCCCGGCAGGAGAGCTCCGGCAGCCTCGAGGCGGTGCGGAAGGTGACCGAGCTCGGGAAGGCGGCCGACGTGGTCGGGGTCGCGGACTACACCGCGATCGCGCGCCTCATGCTGCCGCGCCACGCGAGCTGGTACGTCACCTTCGCGCGGAACGCGATGGTGCTCGCCTACGCCGAGGGGGCGGCGGGCTCGGCGGGCATCGACAGCACGAACTGGTGGCGCGTGCTGCTCCGGCCCGGCATCCGCACCGGCCGCTCCGACCCCGCGCTCGACCCGAACGGCTACCGCACCCTGATGGCGCTGCAGCTCGCCGAGCGGCACTACCGCGAGCCCGGCCTCGCCGGGCGGCTCCTCGCGGCGATGCCGGCGAAGTTCATGCGGCCCAAGGAGGCGGAGCTCACGGCGCTGATCCAGGCGGGGGAGCTCGACTACGCGTGGACCTACGTGTCGATCGCGCGGACGGTGGGGCTCCGCTACGTGCCGCTGCCGGCGGCCGTGGACCTGAGCGACACGGCGCGCGCCGCGTGGTACGCGCAGGCGCGGGTGAAGGTCCCCGGCGCCACGCGCGCCCCCGCCGACTCGGTGGAACTGCGCGGCGAGCCGATCGTGTACGCGCTCACGATCCCGGCCCGCGCGCCGAACCCGGTGGCCGCGCGCGCCTTCGTGCAGTTCGTGCTGGCCGGCGAGGGACGGGCGATCCTCGCGAAGCACGGCCTCACGCCCGTGGACCCGCCCGGCGTGACCGGGACGCCGCCGGCGGGGCTCCTGCCGGCGGTCCCGCCGCCCGCCGCGCCGGCACGGCGACCCGCGCGGCGCTG
>JBAIWX010000142.1:0-15703 GCA_037916975.1 Gemmatimonadales bacterium | reverse complement strand
CGCCTCCCCCCACCCCCGCCCGGGCCCCGATCGATGCGCTCCCGCGACCAGATCCTCGCCAACCTCGAGACCGTCTACCGCGAGCTCTACGACCGCGCGAAGCAGGACGAGAACCCCAACCGCATGGGGGACCTCGACGCCGGCTACGTCCGCGACCAGCTCATGCTCGAGATCCTGCTCGACATCCGCGACCTGTTCTCCGTGGCGCCCTCCGCGAAGGGGGGCACCGCGCTCGAGACCCTCGAGGCGATCCGCCGGCTCGCGCGGCGCTGAGCGGCATGCCGCTCGGGTGGCGGCGCCCGCCGCGCCCGGCGATGTTTGGACATCCCGCCGCAGGCGAGCCCGCGTGTCCGACCCCTTCGCCCGCCTGGCGGGCGCCCTCGCCGACCGCTATCGCTTCGAGCGTCAGCTCGGGGCGGGCGGCATGGCGAGCGTCTTCCTCGCCGAGGACCTGAAGCACCACCGCCGGGTCGCGGTCAAGGTGCTGCGTCCCGAGCTCGCGGCGTCCCTCGGCGCCGAGCGCTTCCTGCGCGAGATCGAGACCACCGCCGGCCTCCGCCACCCGCACATCCTGCCGCTCTACGACTCGGGCGAGGCCGCGGGGCTCCTCTACTACGTCATGCCCCTCGTCGAGGGCGAATCCCTCGCCGACCGGCTCCAGCGCGACCGGCAGCTTCCCGTCGAGGAGGCGCTCCGCATCGCGCTCGAGGTGGCGGACGCGCTCCAGTACGCGCACGGCCGCCACGTCGTCCATCGCGACATCAAGCCCGGCAACATCCTGCTCGAGGGCGGGCACGCGGTCGTGGCCGACTTCGGCATCGCCCGCGCCGTGAGCGCCGCCGGCGGCACCCGGCTCACCGACACCGGCATCGCGGTCGGGACGCCGGCGTACATGAGCCCCGAGCAGGCGGCCGGGGAGCGCGACGTGGACGGCCGGAGCGACGTGTACGCCCTCGCGTGCGTCCTCTTCGAGATGCTCGCCGGGCAGCCGCCCTTCACCGGCGCCACCGCCGAGGTGGTGGTGCGCCAGCACCTCACCGTGGACGCGCCCCCGGTGACGCAGCACCGCCCCGCCGTCCCCGCGGTGGTGGCCACCGCGCTCCAGCGTGCGCTGGCGAAGAACCCGGCGGACCGCTTCCCGTCGGTGTCGGAGTTCGCGGCCGTGCTGCGGGCCGCCACGTCGGGGGTGGTGGCGACCCGGCCGGTCCGGGCGGCGTGGCGGCGGGGCGCCGCGCTCGCGGGGGCGACCCTCCTGCTCGCCGCCCTCTGGTTCGCGGCCCGCGGGCGGGGCCGTCCCGCCGCCGGTGCCCCCGCCGAGCCGCCGCGCTCGATCGCGGTGCTGCCCTTCCGCAACCTCCGCGGCGACTCGGCGGGCGACTACTTCACCGACGGCGTCACGGAGGAGATCCTCCACGCCCTCACGCAACTGCCCGAGCTGCGCGTCGCCGCCCGGACCTCCGCCTTCCGCTTCCGCGACGCCGACCCCGACGTGCGCGAGGTGGGCGCACAGCTCGGCGTGGCCGCCGTGCTCCAGGGGAGCATCCAGCGCGAGGGCGACGCGATCCGCATCACCACGCAGCTCGTGGACGTGCGCTCCGGCTACCAGCTCTGGTCCGGCAAGTTCGACCGCCGGGTCGCCGACCTCTTCGCCATCGAGGACGAGATCTCGCGCGCCATCGCGGACACGCTCAAGGTGTCGCTCGGGCTCGCGCCGCGCGCCGGCGGCGCCACGCCGAGCGTCGTGGCGCACGACCTCTACCTCCGCGGCCTCGCCCTCCTCGCCCAGCGCGGGGCCGCGCTCCGCCAGAGCGTGGCGGACTTCGAGCGTGCGATCGCCGCCGACTCGACGTTCGCGCCGGCGTGGGCGGGGCTCGCCATGGCGCAGGAACTCCTCCCCGCCTTCTACCTGGCGACCTATCCCGAGGTGCTGCCGGGGGCGGAGCGGGCCGCGCGCCGCGCCATCGCCCTCGACAGCACCTTCGGCCCGGCGTACACCGTGCTCGGCAGCATCCACCGCGACCGGATGGAGTGGGCCGCGGCTGACAGCGCCTACGGCCGCGCGCTCGCGCTCGCGCCGAACGACCCCGAGGCGGCCGAGCAGTACGGGCAGCTCCTCTTCTGGTCCGGCCAGCCGGAGAAGGCCATCGGCTGGATGGCGCGCGCGCGCCGCCTCGACCCGCTCGCCCCGATCCCGGCGACCACGCTCGGCGTCGCCCGGCTCTTCCGGCGCCAGTACGACTCCGCGGAGGCGAGCCTGCGCCTCGCCACCGACCTGGGCCCCGGGCTCGCGCTGCCGGAGATGTGGCACCTGTGGAACGCGCTCGCCGCCCGGCGTTACGACGTCGCCGCCCGATCGGGCCGCCGCCTCGCGGAGCTGAGCGGCGTCGAGCCGGCCGTGTACGACACGCTCGTGCATGGCGTCGCCGACCCTCGGCTGCGTGCCGCGGCGCTGCGCGTGCTCGCCCGCACGCCGGACGACGCGCCGTGGGCCCTCGACGACGATTACCGGCCGAACTGGCTCGTGCTCCTCGGCGACACCACCGGCGCGCTCGACGCGGTGGAGCACCTCGCGCGGCACCCCTCGCTCAACGGCATCCTCGCCCTGTGGACCCCGGTGCTCGACCCGATCCGGGACCATCCGCGCTTCCGGGCCACCCTGCGACGCTTCCGGCTGCCATTCGATGGAGGACGGCACGCGTGATCCCCGCCCCGACACCCCGCGCCCGCCGCGCCGCGGCCGCGCTCGCGCTGTTCGCCCTGGTCCCCGCCTGCCGCCCGGCCGCGCCGGCGGCGCCGGCCCTCGTGGCGGTGGGCCGCGTCTGGACCGGCGACAGCACCCGCCCGTGGGCCGAGGCGGTCGTCGCGCGGGGCGACTCGATCGCCTTCGTCGGCGACAGCGCGGCCGCGCTCGCGCAGGCGGGAACGGGGGCCACGGTGCTCCGGGGCGCGTTCGTGGCTCCCGGCCTCGGGGACGCGCACGTGCACTTCCTCGACGGGGGCTTCCAGCTCGTCGGCGTGGACCTCCGCGACGCGGCCACTCCCGCGGAGTTCACCCGCCGGCTCGCCGCGTTCGCGCGCACGCTCCGGCCGGGCGAATGGATCGTGGGCGGGATGTGGGACCACGAGAACTGGGGCGGCGCGCCGCTCCCCGACCGCGCGTGGATCGACTCCGTCACGCCGGACAACCCGGTCTTCGTGAGCCGGCTCGACGGCCACATGGCGCTCGCCAACTCGCGCGCCCTCGCCGCCGCGGGAATCACGCGCGCCTCGGCGCCGATCCCCGGCGGGACGATCGTCCGCCGCGCCGACGGCGAGCCCACGGGGCTCCTCAAGGACGAGGCGATGACCCCCGTCTTCGCGGTGATCCCGGACCCCGCACCCGATCGCGCCGACTCCGCGCTCGTGCGCGCGATGCGCTGGGCCGCGCGGCACGGCGTCACCACGGTGCACGCCGTGAGCGCGGGCCCCGTCGAGGTCGCGGCGCTCCGCCGCCTCCACGACGCCGGCCGGATGCTCGTCCGTGTCCACGCCTACCCGCCACTCGCGACGTGGCGGGCCGTGGCGGAGACGCTCCGCGCACGGGGCCCGGGCGACGACTGGCTCGCCGTCGCCGGCGTGAAGGGCTTCGTGGACGGCTCCCTCGGCTCCACCACCGCGCTCTTCGAGCGGCCCTACGATGACGCCCCGGCGACGAGCGGCCTCCTGGTCACGCCGCGCGACTCCCTCGCACGCTGGATCGGTGCCGCGGACAGCGCGGGGCTCCAGGTGGCGGTGCACGCCATCGGCGACCGCGCCAACGCACTCCTGCTCGACCTGTACGACAGCGTCGCCGCCGCGCATGGACCCCGCGACCGCCGCTTCCGCGACGAGCACACCCAGCACCTCCGGCCGCAGGACGTGGCGCGCTTCGGCCGCGCCGGCGTCATCGCCTCGATGCAGCCCTATCACGCCGCCGACGACGGGCGCTGGGCCGGGAAGCGGATCGGGCCCGAGCGCGTCCGCACCACCTACGCCTTCCGGAGCCTGCTCGACGCGGGGGCGCACCTCGCCTTCGGCTCCGACTGGACGGTGGCGCCGCTCGACCCGCTCCTCGGCCTCGAGGCCGCGCTCACGCGACGGACGCTCGACGGGACGCATCCCGACGGCTGGGTGCCGGAGCAGAAGATCGGCCTCGAGGAGGCGCTCCGCGCCTACACCGCGGGCGTGGCGTACGCCGGGTTCGCCGAGCGGCGCAGCGGCATCCTGCGGCCCGGGATGCTCGCCGACCTCGTGGTGCTCGACCAGGACCTGTTCCGCATCGCCCCCACCGAGCTGCACGCCGCCCGGGTGGTCGCCACGGTGGCGGGAGGGCGCGTGACATACGCGCGGGTGCCGTAGCGCACAACGACCAAGGTTGCACGACACCGTCGCCACAGCGGCACCCCGGCCAGCGCCGGCGTGTCGCATTCGTGCACCTGCCTGACGCACCAGCGACCTAGGTCCGCCGCCCCGCTGACGGCAGGTTCCGTCAAGCGGGCAGGACGCCCGCCACTCGCACGGCCCACGACCACAATCAGGATCCGCTCCGCATGCGACGCCTCCGCCTCGCGAGCCTCGCCCTCGCGTGCGCCACCGGCCTCGGGCCGCACCCGCTCCACGCCCAGCGCGCCGTGCTGCTGGTGCCGCTCGACACGCTGGCGGCGCACGCGGCCCGCGACAGCACCGATCCCGTGGCGCAGTACGACGCCGGCCTGGGGTACTGGGTCCACGGCGACTTCACCCGGGCGGAGGCGCTCTTCCGGCGGGCGGTGGCCATCGAGCCCCGCTTCGCGGAGGCGCACCTCGCGCTCGGCTGCCTGCCGTACTCGCGGGAGCCGAAGCTCTGGGACGTGTACGGGAAGGGGAAGCTCCCGCCGAAGCTGCAGCCCGCCTGGGAGGAGGCGGAACGGCACTTCGTGCGCGCGATGCTCCTCGATCCGATGGTGGACCTCCGGGCGTTCGGCCTCGCCATCCCGCCGCGCGGCAAGATCATCATCGGCGAGAATGCCGACGCGTACTACGCGGCGCTGATCATGGGCTTCGACGCGTTCTACAACGGGCAGTACGAAGCGGCGCTCGGCCACATCGACAAGGTCCTCACGCTCGTGAAGCCCGGGCAGCGCGCGGCGCGCGCCCCGGAGGTGCTCCTCTGGTACCGCGGCCTCGCGGCGGCGCACCTGCGCCGGTACGACGAGGCGATCGCCGACATCCGCGTGCTGCTCGACCGGGCGCTGGCCCCCGAGCGGAGCGACTCGGTGCGCGCCTTCTCGACGCTCCGCTCCAACGAGCTGCGCTACGTCCTCGGCACGATCCAGCGCCGGGCCGGCCGGCTCGACGAGGCGCAGGCCACGCTCGAGGAGGTGATCAGCACCGATCTCGGCATGGACGTCCCGCACGCGCAGCTCGCGGCGATCCACGAGGACCGGCGGGAGTGGGAGGCGGCGATCCAGGAGCGGCGCCGCGCGCACGAGCTCAACCCGGGCGACCCCGGCCACCTCGTGGACCTCGGGACCACGCTCTCGCGGGCGGGCCGGCTCGACGAGGCGCTCGCCGTCCTCGATTCGGCCGCCGCCGCACTCCCGCTCAATGCGCGCGTCCCGTACGCCATCGGCCAGGCGTACGCCGCCCGGCTCGACCGTCCCCGGGCGGTCGAGGCCTTCCGCCGCTTCGCGGCAATCGCCCCCACGCGCTTCTGGCGCCAGGTCAAGGAACTGGAGAGGGAGTATGGTACGCTGCAGTGATCGCCGGGCGCCGCTGGGCGTCCTGCTCGCGCTCGCCGTCGCGGCGCTCGCCGCGCCGACCCCTGCGCGCGGCCAGAAGCTCGAGATCAAGGAGTCCCTCGAGGAGCTCCAGGCGCGCGCCGCGCGGGACTCCAACGACGCCGCCGCCCAGTTCAACCTCGCGCTGGGCCTGCTGGGCAAGAAGAAGTTCGCCGAGGCCGAGCGGGCGCTGCACGCGGCGCTCGCCATCGAGCCCCAGTTCGCCGAGGCCCAGCTCGGCCTCGCCGTGGCGCGCGAGCGCAACGAGGAGTACTGGAAGGGGGTCAACCGCCAGAAGGGGGACAGCGCCTCGCGCGCGGCGCTCGAGGAGGTCAGGCGCCTCTACGCCCGGGCCTTCCTCCTCGACCCGTTCGTCAACACCCGCCTCATGGCGCTCACCTGGCGGGTCTGGGGCAACACCCGCTTCACCAAGGGGTTCGAGGCGTTCCTGGAGGGCCGCTACGAGCAGGCCCAGAAGGAGTTCGGGCAGGAGATCGCGGACGTCACGCGGCGCCAGCCAAGGGACTCCGTGCCCGAGGGCGTGCTCTGGATGCACGCGCTGGCGTCGGCCCGCCAGTCGCAGTGGGCCGAGGCGTCCGCCGACCTCGAGGCGCTGATGCGCGTGGCGGCCGGCCCGGCCTCCGACTCGATCGACACCTCGGCCCCGCTCCGCGCGAACGAGTACCGCTACATGCTCGCCGCGCTCCGGCAGCGCGCCGGTGACCTCGACGGTGCCGTGCCGCTCTATCGCGAGGTGCTCGAGCAGGACGTGAGCAACTTCATGGCCCACGTGCAGCTCGCGCGCATCCACGAGGCGCGGCGCGACTACGAGCGCGCCATCGAGGAGCGCCGGCGCGCGGTCGACGTGAATCCCGACGACGCCTCGCTCCTGCTGGACCTCGGCGTGACGCAGGGGAAGGCCGGCGCGTTCCAGGACGCCGTCACCACCCTCGCCGACGCCGCCGCCCGCAATCCCCGCGACGTGCGCCCCTGGTTCTGGCTGGGGGTCGCGTACGGGCAGCTCGGGCGCACCGCGGACGCCCGCGCGGCATTCGAGCGCTTTGCCGCCACGGCGCCGCCGCGCTACGCGCAGATGGTCGCGGCGGCCCGCCAGCAGCTCGGGCAGGGCCAGTGAGGCGGGGCGCCCGCCTGCTCGCGCTGCTGGCCTGCACCGCGCCGGCGACGGCCCGCGCCCAGGGCTCCGCCTACGAGCAGCTCCAGTCCTTCTCCGGCGTCCTGAGCCAGATCCGGGCGAACTACGTGGACTCGGTCGAGACCGGGGCGCTCGTGCGCGCGGCGATCACCGGGATGCTCGAGTCGCTCGACCCGCACAGCTACTACGTCTCCCGCGCCGACTTCGAGCGCCGCGCGGCGTGGCTCGACGGGCGCCTCGGCGCGACCGGGATCAACCTCGAGGATGGCGACGACGGTCCCGTCGTCCTGTCCGTCGAGCCGGGGAGCCCGGCCGCGCGGGCCGGCGTCCTCCCCGGCGACCGGGTCGTCGCGGTGGACGACTCCAGCACGGCCGGCCTCCGCGCCCGCCGCGTCGAGCTCCGCCTGATCGGCGAGAAGGGGTCGAAGGTCCGCCTCCGGCTCGAGCGCGGCCCGAGGCTCGAGCCGGCGACGCTCGCGGTGAACCTCAAGCGCGCCACGCTCGAGCCCCGCGTCGTCCAGCCGGGGCGCCTCGTGGGCGCCGCGACGGGCTACGTGCGCCTGGCCGAGTTCACGCCGCGCGCTCCCGACGAGCTCCGCCAGGCGATCCGCGACCTGCAGGGGAAGGGGGCGAAGCAGCTGGTGCTCGACCTCCGCGGCAATCCCGGCGGCAGCGTCGAGGCGATGATCGCGATCGCCTCGGACTTCCTCCCGCGGGACACGGTGATCTTCCGCGCCCAGGGGCGGAAGAAGTCGGGGCTCGAGCTGGTGCGGGTGACGAAGGCGGGCGACTTCCGGATGCCGCTCGTCCTGCTGGTGGACGAGGGGAGCGCCAGCGCGTCCGAGATGCTCGCCGGGGCCCTGCAGGACCACGACCGCGCGCTCATCGTCGGGCGGCGCAGCTTCGGGAAGGCGCTCATGCAGGCGCCCTTCCCGCTCCCCAACGGCGACGTGGTCTGGCTCACGATCGCCCGTGTCGGGAGCCCCAGTGGCCGGATCATCCAGCGCCGCTACACCGGGCTCGTCGGTGCGCAGTACTTCGAGCGCGCCGGCACCGGAGGGGCGGAATCGGACACCATGCCCGAGTTCCACACCGACCACGGGCGCCTGGTGCGCGGGGGCGGCGGGATCCGGCCTGATGTCCTCCGCCCCGCCGCGGAGCTCCCGACGTGGTTCAGCGTGGCCGCAGACACCGGACTGGTGGTCCAGGTGGCCGACAGCGTGGCGCAGGCCCAGCCGGTCGCCGGGAAGGACGCCTGGCTCGCCGGGGGGCCCGACCGCTGGGACCGCGAGGTCGTCGTCCCCTTCCTCACCCGGGTGCGCGCCGCGCTGGGCGTGACGGCGGAGCCGGACGCAGCCCTGCGGGCCCGCCTGGGCCGCATCCTGGCGAGCCGCGTGGCCGAGGTGCGCTGGGGCCCGGACGCCGCGGAGGAGTTCCGGTTGCGGACCGACCCCGACCTGCTGCTGGCGCTCGAACAGTTTCCGAGGCTCGGGGCCGCCCTCGGGGGCAAGTGAGGAGCGCCTCGGCGGGCGTCCGATGGGCCATGGCGGTGATAGAGTGGTAGCTGGCGGGACTACTACGGAAATACCGGAGTTACCGGCGCGTTCCCGCGGCGCTATCTTGGGGGGTCATTCCGGGCGCTCGGCGGCCCGGGCGGTCGACCCCTGACCCCCCACGGTGTCCATGGCCACTCGCACCTCCTCCCGGACCAAGGCTCCCGCCTCCACCAGGCTCGAGAAGGCCGAGCTGCTCGACCTCTACCGGCTGATGTACCTCTCGCGCCGGCTCGACGACAAGGAAATCCAGCTCAAGCGCCAGAACCGGATCTTCTTCCAGATCTCGGGGGCCGGGCACGAGGCGGTGCTCGCCGCCGCCTCCAAGGTCCTGCGCGCCGGCTACGACTGGTTCTATACCTACTACCGGGACCGCGCCCTCTGCCTCGGCCTGGGCATGACCCCGACCGAGCAGCTGCTCTCGGCCGTGGCCTCCGGGGACGACCCCAACTCGGGCGGCCGCCAGATGCCGTCGCACTGGGGGCACCGCGAGCTCAACATCGTCTCCGCCTCGAGCCCCACGGGCACCCAGTTCCTCCAGGCGGTGGGCTGCGCGGAGGCGTGGCTGCGCTGGAGCCAGCTCCCCGAGGAGCAGCGCGGCGACCTCGCCGCCCACGGCGACGAGGTCGTGCTCTGCACCACGGGCGACGGCACCACGAGCGAGGGGGAGTTCTGGGAGTCGCTCAGCTCCGCCTGCAACCTGCGGCTGCCGGTCGTCTACCTCGTGGAGGACAACGGCTACGCCATCTCGGTGCCGGTCGAGGTGAACACCCCCGGCGGTTCCATCTCGAAGGTGGTGGCCGGCTTCCCGGGGCTCTACATCCAGGAGGTGGACGGCTGCGACCCGCTCGCCTCCTACGACGCGATGGTGCGCGCCGTCGAGTACTGCCGCGCCCGCAAGGGCCCGGCACTGGTGCACGCCCACGTCATCCGGCCCTACTCGCACTCCCTCTCGGACGACGAGGTGCTCTACCGGCCCGCCACCGAGCGCGAGGCCGACGCCGCGCGGGACCCGCTCCGCACCTTCCCGAAGTACCTGCTCGACAACGGCATCGCCACCGAGGCGGAGCTCGAGCTCATCCGCGCGCGCTGCGACGAGGAGGTGAACGTCGCGACGGAGGTCGCGCTCGCGAGCCCGCAGCCGGGCCCGGAGACCATCCACCGCTTCGTCTACTCGCCCGACGTGGACCCCTCCTCCGAGGGCTTCGACACCGAGGACGACCCGCACTTCACCGGCGAGCCCACCACGATGGTGGACCTCCTCAACGCCTGCATGAAGGACGAGATGGCGCGCGACCCGCGCATCGTCGTCTTCGGCGAGGACGTGGCCGACGCGAGCCGGACCGCGAACCTCCCGCAGGTGAAGGGGAAGGGCGGGGTCTTCAAGGTCACGTGGGGGCTCCAGCGCCTCTTCGGCGAGCACCGCGTCTACAACTCGCCGCTCGCCGAGGCGAACATCGTCGGCCGGGCCATCGGCCTCGCGACCCGCGGCTTCAAGCCCGTGGTCGAGATCCAGTTCTTCGACTACATCTGGCCGGCGTACATGCAGCTCCGCAACGAGCTCGCCGTGATGCGCTGGCGGTCGAACAACGCGTGGGCCGCGCCCGCCGTCGTGCGCGTCACCTACGGCGGCTACCTCCGGGGCGGCGGCGTCTACCACTCCCAGACCGGCGCCGCGGTCTTCACCGGCGTGCCGGGGCTCCGCGTCGTCTGCCCCTCGACGGCGCTCGACGCGAACGGCCTCCTCCGCACGGCCATCCGCTGCGACGACCCGGTGCTCTTCCTCGAGCACAAGCACCTGTACCGGCAGACCTACAACAAGGCGCCCAACCCCGGCCCGAACTTCATGATCCCGTTCGGCAAGGCGCGGGTCGTCCGGCCGGGCACCGACCTCACGGTCGTCACCTACGGGGCGGTGGTGCAGCGGGCGCTGGTCGCGGCGAAGGAGCTGGAGGAGCGCACCGGGCGGAGCGCCGAGGTGATCGACCTCCGCACCCTCAACCCGGTGGACTGGGAGACGATCTTCCACTCGGTCCGGAAGACGAACCGCGTGCTGGTGGCCTACGAGGACTCGCTCTCGTGGGGGTACGGCGCGGAGATCGCGGCGCGGATCGCGGGGGACGGCTTCGCGTGGCTCGACGCCCCGGTGAAGCGGATCGCGGCCACCGACACCTTCGTGGCCTACGCCCCCGAGCTCGAGGACGTGATCCTGCCGCAGGCGGAGTCCATCCGCGCCGCGATGGAAGAGGTGCTGCGCTACTGAGGCGGGGACGGCGACGGGGCGGCGCTACCGCCCCATCGCCTTCTCGATCTCGCCGGCCGCGGCGACGGCGCCCTCGACGTTCCGGCTGATCGCCCGGGCCGCCTGGGTCGCCTGCGTGATGTCGCCGATCACCTCGGCGTAGTTGGCCGACTTGAGCTTGAGCAGGTCGAGCCGCAGGTTCTGCATCGCGAGCACGCACGAATCGAGGTGGCGCTGCACCTGCGCCTTCCGCGTCGCGAGCTCCTCGAGGTTCTTCTTCTTCCGCTCGAGCAGCGCCACCTGCTGCGTGCGCTCCTCCCCCTCCGGCTGCGCCTTGAGCGCCTCGATCCGCCGGTCGAGGTCCGCGAGCCCCTCGTCGTCCATCCGCTCCTGGTCGAGCAGGTGGAGCGTCCGGCCGAGGTCGGTCGCGCGGCGGTAGAGCCCGTCCACCGTCTCCTGGATGTCGGTCAGCACCGCCCGCTCCGAGGGCGGGAGCTTCTCGACGAGGCGCAGGATCGCCTGCCGGTCGGCGTGCACCTGGCTCACCACGTCGTAGTGGGCCCCGAACTCCCGCGCCGACGGCGGGGGCAGGAGCTTGGGGAGCGCGCCGGCGCCCTTCAGGCTCTGCTCCACCGAGTCCGGCGCCGGCGGCCGCCGGAGCACGTCCCGCCAGCTGTAGCCCGCCTGCCAGAGCTTCGCGTAGTTGGTCAGCAGCCCGATCCCCATGCCCGCCGCCGGGAAGAGGAACCACGGCGGGTCGAGGTGGGTCGTGGCGACGTTGAGCAGGAAGAGGCCGCCGTTCACCGCGCACCAGGTCGCGAACTGCTGGCGGACCTTCTGCACGATCTTCGGCTCGCCGGTGTCCGGCACCTGGATCTCGCCCGACTTCTCGTCGCGGCGGTAGGTGCGCGCGCGCTCCCGGTAGTCCGGCCGCTCGGCGCTGCGCGACCGGCGGGCGGGGAGCGGGGGCAGCCCCGGCGCCGCCGGGGCGTCGAGGCCGGCGAAGCCGCGGGGGCGCTCGGCGGTGGGCCGGCGGGCCTGGGTGGGCACGCGCGGGCTCAGCGGGGCCGTCGGGTCGGGCCGGGTCGCCGCGCGCCACGCGGTGCCCGTCGGCCGGTACCCGCCCACGCTCCGCGCCTCGAGCGCGCGGCGGAGGGCGTCGGCGGTGGGCCAGCGGTTCGCCGGGTCCTTCTCCAGGCAGCGCGCCACGGCGAGCGCGAGGTCCTCGGGGACGTCGTCCCGCCGGGTGCGGACGTCGGGCGCCGGCTCCGTGATCTGCTTCATCAGGATCCCGGCCACCGTCGGCGCGTGGAACGGGAGCTCGCCCGTCAGCATCTGGTAGGTGACGATGCCGAGGGAGTAGAGGTCCGAGCGGCCGTCGATCTCCTTCTCGCCGGCGGCCTGCTCGGGGCTCATGAACGAGGGGGTGCCGATCGCGGTGCCGGCGCTCGTGAGCGTCGCGCCCGAGCTCGACGAGAGCGCCTTCGCGATCCCGAAGTCGGTCACCATCACGCGCCCGCGCGTGCCGTCGAGCAGGATGTTGTCGGGCTTGATGTCGCGGTGGACGATGCCGACCGAGTGGGCGGCGCTCATCGCGTCCGCCACTTCCTTCATGATGCGCCGCGCCTCGTCGGCCGGGAGCGGGCCCTTCCGCTTCACGCGGGCCGCCACCGACTCGCCGTCCACGTACGCCATCACGAAGAAGACGATCCCCCCGGCCTCGCCCACCGAGTAGATCGGGACGATGTGCGGGTGGAGCAGCTTCCCGGCGGTCTGCGCCTCGCGCTTGAAGCGCTCGCGGATGTCCGCCTGGAAGGCGAGCTCGGGGGGCAGCACCTTGATCGCGACCCGGCGCTGCAGCGCCTCGTCGCGGGCGCGGTAGACCACGCCCATGCCGCCGCGGCCGATCTCGCCCTCGAGCGTGTACGCGGGGCCCAGCGCGTCGGCGACGCGGGCCGCCAGCGGCTTGTCGTTCCCTTCGGACATCCGGGTGGCGGCCTCCGGCCGTGACGGAGAGGACGGGGCGCGTGAAGCGCCGCTCACGAGGGCGGCAACCTCCGGCCGCCCAAGAATTTGCCTGTACCGCATGTCGGGAGCAACGCCTCCGGGGATGGTCCCCACTACGGGCGCCCGGTCCGGAGGATTCAACCTGCATCGTCCGGCGACCGTCGCTCTCCCGGCCAGATCGGCAGGATTCGGGCGGCCGAGCGCCAATCAGGCCGGACCGTCGTGGCTGTGGCTCGCCCGGGGCGAGCGGTGCCCGGCCGCCAAGTCCCGTCACTGCACCGGATAGCCCGACCCGTGCCCGGGTGGCACGGCCGCTGCACCTCCTCCAGCGAATCCGTGCCGCGGCGTGCCGTCGCGGCACACGGCCCGAACGAGGGAACGATCGATGACCGAACGACTCACGCTTCCCGTGCTGCCCCTTCGCGAGGTGGTGCTCTTCCCCGGGGTCACCGCGCCCATCGGCGCGGGCCGGCCGGGCACCCTGCGCGCGATCGAGGCGGCGCTCACCACGCCGGAGAAGCTGGTGTTCGCGGTGTCGCAGCGGCAGAACGTCGAGACGGTGAACGCCGAGGTGCTCTACACGATCGGCACCGTGGCGCGCATCGGGCAGATGCAGCGCGGCCTGGGCGGCGTGCAGCTCCTGCTCCACGGCGAGTACCGCGGCATCGCCATGCACTACTTCGAGAAGGACGGCTACCTCGCCTCGGTGGTCCGCTCGGCGGAGGAGCTCTCGCCGCTCGCGCCCGAGGATCCCGCCTTCCTGGCCCTCCACCGCGAGGCGCGCGCCCGCGCGGCCGAGCTGGGCCAGAAGTCCGGCCTCCCCGAGGAGGTCGTCCAGCAGGTGCTCGCGAACGTGAACGACCCGGGCCGCTTCGCCGACCTGGTGGCGGGCTACATCGACATCACGCCGGCCCAGCGCCAGATGCTCCTCGAGACCCTGTCGGTCGAGGAGCGGCTGCGCCGCGTCCTGGTCCACATCCAGCGCCAGATCGGCGTGCTCGACGCGCAGGAGGACATCAAGTCGCGCGTGCAGGAAGAGCTCGGCGAGCGCCAGCGCGAGATGTTCCTGCGCGAGCAGCTCAAGACGATCCGCAAGGAGCTCGGCGAGGACGAGGAGGGCGACGAGCAGGAGGAGCTGCGCGCCAAGCTGGAGGCGCTCGAGCTCCCGCCCGAGGTCCGCAAGGAGGTGGACCGCGAGCTCGGCCGCCTCGAGCGCATCGGGCGCGAGTCCATGGAGTCGCAGGTCATCCGCACCTTCCTCGAGACGGTGGCGGAGCTGCCCTGGACCGAGCGGAGCGAGGAGCACCTCGACCTGCGCGAGGCGTCCGGCATCCTCGACGCCGACCACTATGCCCTCGGCGACGTGAAGGATCGCGTCCTCGAGTTCCTCGCCGTGCGCCAGCTGCGCCTCGAGCGGGAGCGCGCGGAGCGCGCCGCGCAGGCCACCGGCGAGCACCCCGTGCCGTCGCCGGAGGGCGCGGCCCCGCCGGAGCCGGCCGCGGCGGGCGCGACGCCGGCCGACGACGCGGCGGAGCCCCCGGCGCCGGCCGCGAAGCCCGAGCAGGCCGAGAAGCAGGCCAAGGGGCCGATCCTCCTCTTCGTCGGGCCCCCGGGCGTGGGCAAGACGTCGGTGGCCAAGTCCATCGCGCGGGCGATGGGCCGCAAGTACGTCCGCGTCTCCCTCGGCGGGGCGCGCGACGAGGCCGACATCCGCGGCCACCGCCGCACCTACGTGGGCGCGATGCCGGGGCGCATCATCCAGGGGATGAAGCAGGCCGGCACCCGCAACCCGGTCTTCCTCCTCGACGAGGTGGACAAGCTGGGCGTCTCCTTCCAGGGCGACCCGGCCGCCGCGCTCCTCGAGGTGCTCGACCCGGCGCAGAACGACACCTTCACCGACCACTACCTCGGCGTGCCGTTCGACCTGAGCGAGGTGCTCTTCATCGCGACGGCCAACTTCATCCAGAACATCCCCGGGCCGCTGCTGGACCGGATGGAGGTGGTGGAGTTCGCCGGCTACACCGAGGGGGAGAAGCGCGAGATCGCCCGGCGCTACCTGCTCCCGCGGCAGCTGAAGGAGAACGGGCTGACCGAGGGGCAGTTCAGCATCGCCGACGAGGCGCTGGCCGAGGTGATCGGGAGCTACACCCGCGAGTCGGGGGTGCGGCAGCTCGAGCGCGAGATCGGCAAGCTCGCGCGGAAGGTGGCGCGCCGCATCGCGGCGAAGGAGGTCGAGCGGGTGGACGTGGACGCGGACGTCGTCCGCTCGCTCCTCGGCCGGCCGCGGGTCCACCCGGAGAAGGCGGCGCGCTCCGACCAGGTCGGCGTCGCGACCGGGATGTACTACACCCCGGTGGGCGGGGACATCATGTTCGTCGAGGCGAGCACGATGCGCGGCAAGGGCGAGCTCGTCCTCACGGGCCAGCTCGGCGACGTGATGAAGGAGTCGGCCCGCGCGGCGTGGACCTACGCCCGCTCGCACCAGGCGGGGCTCCGCATCCCCGACGAGATGTTCGAGCGCGACGTGCACATCCACGTCCCCGCCGGCGCCATCCCGAAGGACGGCCCGTCGGCCGGCGTCACGATGGCCTCGGCGCTCGTGAGCGCCCTCTCCGGGCGGCCGGTCCGGCACGACATCGCCATGACGGGGGAGATCACCCTCCGCGGGCGCGTGCTCCCGATCGGCGGGGTGAAGGAGAAGGTGCTCGGCGCGCTCCGCGCCGGCATCACGCACGTGATCCTGCCGAAGGAGAACGAGGCCGACCTCGAGGACCTGCCCGAGGAGGCGCGGCGGCGGGTGACGGTCTACTTCGTGGAGGAGCTGGGCGAGGTGCTCGCGCTCACGCTGCGCGGGGCCAGCTTCAAGGAAGGGCGCCTGCTCTTCGGCGACGAGAACCCCAAGGACGTGAGCCCGCTCTCCGCGGGCTACCACCACTAGCCGGGCCGCCGCGGGGCGGGCGCGAGCCCGCCC
>JBAIWX010000141.1:0-57141 GCA_037916975.1 Gemmatimonadales bacterium | reverse complement strand
TGCACGAACGGGTTGATGAGCCGTCGCTGCAGCGTGCCGCGGTGCACCCCGAGCGCGAGGCCGAGGAACTTGTTGCCGCGCACGTCGAGCCGGAGGCCGTACGTGGTGCCGTCCTGCGGGCCCACGTGGACGGGACCGCCGTCTCCGCCCACGCGTCCCGCGTAGGGCACGAGGGTGGCCCCGCCGCCGACGTCACGGAAGGGCGAGTGCGCCGGGTCGTGGCCCACCTGCGCGGCGGCCGGGAGCGCGACGCCGCAGAGGAGCGCGGCGAGGGCCAGGGAACGGGGCGTCATGGGAGTCTGAGGTCCTTGCCCGTCATCTCGGGCGGTGGGGCGATCCCGAGCAGGCCGAGCACCGTCGGGGCCACGTCGCGGAGGGCGCCGCCGTGGCGGAGGGGGGCGTCGCCCCCGTTGACGAGGAGGAACGGCACCGGGTTCGTGGTGTGCGCCGTGTGGGGCCCGCCCGTCGCGGGGTCGATCATCATCTCGCAGTTGCCGTGGTCGGCCGTGATGAGCACCGACGCGCCCGCCGGCTCGGCGGCGGCGAGGATCCGCGCGAGGCACTGGTCCACCGTCTCCACCGCCTTGATCACCGCCGGCATCACGCCGGTGTGCCCCACCATGTCGGCGTTGGCGAAGTTGCAGAGCAGGAAGTCGTGCTCCCGCCGCGCGAGCGCGCCGCAGAGCGCGTCGGTGATGCCGGCGGCGCTCATCTCGGGCATGAGGTCGTAGGTCGCCACCTTCGGCGACGGCACGAGGATCCGCTCCTCCCCGGCGTACGGGGGCTCGTAGCCGCCGTTGAAGAAGTAGGTGACGTGCGGGTACTTCTCGGTCTCGGCGGTCCGCAGCTGCGTGCGCCCCTCGCCGGCGAGCACCTCGGCGAGGATGCGCGCGAGCGTGAACGGCGGGAACGCCTGCGGGATCGGGAAGGTCTGGTCGTACTGCGTCATCGTCACGGCGCGCACCGCCGGGCGCGGGCCGGTGGGGAAGCCCGCGAAGCCCGGCACCGCGATCGCCGCGACGAGCTGCCGCATCCGGTCGCTGCGGTAATTGAAGAAGAAGAAGGCGTCCCCCTCCTTCACGGTCGCCACCGGCGCGCCGCCCCGGTGGTGCACGAGCGGGCGCACGAACTCGTCGGTCTCGCCGCGCTGGTAGGCGGCCTGCACCGCGAGCACCGGGTGCTCGATGGCGGTGCCGGTCCCGTGCATGATCGCGTCGTACGCGGCCCGGGTGCGTTCCCAGCGCCGGTCGCGGTCCATGCCGTAGTAGCGCCCGGTGAGCGTGGCCACGTCCACGCGGCCGCCCGCGATCCGCCGCATGTCGAGCAGCAGCGTGCGCACCACCTCCGCGCCGAGCGTCGGGGCGGAGTCGCGGCCGTCGAGGAAGCCGTGGATCGCGATCTGCGGGACCTTGGCGCGCACGCCGAGCTCGACGGCCGCGAGGAGGTGCCGGTCGAGCGCGTGCACGCCGCCCGGGCCGAGGAGGCCGACCAGGTGGAGCGTGCCGCCGGTCTGGCGGAGGTACGCGCCGAGCTCGACGAGGGGCGGGAGGGCGTAGAAGTCGCCCGACTGGATGCTCTGCGAGATGCGGACGAGGTCCTGCGGCACCACCCGGCCGGCGCCCAGGTTGAGGTGCCCGACCTCGCTGTTGCCCATCTGCCCCTCGGGGAGGCCCACCGCGAGTCCGCTCGCGTCGAGCAGCGTGCGCGGCTGCCGGCCCCACAGGCGCTGCCACGTCGGCACCTGCGCGAGCGCGATGGCGTTGCCCTCGCGCTCGGGACGGTAGCCCCAGCCGTCGAGCACCACGAGAACCACGGGACCGCGCGGCCCGACGACCTTTGACATGCCTCTCCGCGGCGTCTAAGATGCCCGATCGTGACGCAAGCGCCGCAATCTAGTCCCGCCATTCGCCGGCTTCCAGCCGCCGTGCTGCTCCTCCTGCTCTCGGCGCCCGCCGCCGCGCAGCAGGGGCGCACGCTCGATCGTGCCGCCGCCTTCACGAAGGACCCCGGCGGCGTCGTGCTCGCCGACGTGCGCGCCGGCACGCCGGTGCGCGCGGGGCGCGAGCGCGACGGCGCGGTCGAGGTGACGCTCGCGGGCTGGGTGTTCTCGCGCTCGCTCGACCGCGTGCGCCGCGACGGCTTCGACGCGCAGGTCACCGCGGCGGGCGAGAACCTCCGCGCCGAGCCGGACGGGCCGGTGCTCGCGCGCCTGCGCGGCGGGGCGCTCGTGAGCCGGCGCGAGGGGCGGGGCGGCTGGAGCCGCGTCGAGCGCACCGGCTGGGTGCCGCGCTCGGCGCTGGGCGAGGTCGCCGTGGCGAGCCAGGGGGCGAGCGCGGCGCAGCAGCCGGCCGGGGGCGGGAAGGCCGCCGGCTCGGCGCCCGCCGCCGCGCCGGCCCCGGCACAACCGGCGCCCGCGCCCGGCGGCCCCGACGCGGTCGAGGTCGCGCAGGCGGCGCCGCTCTACCTCCAGCCCGATGCAGGCGAGTTCGCGCAGCTCGGCCCCGGCGCGCGCGGGCGGGTCCTCGCGCGCAGCGGCGACTGGGTCCGCGTGCAGGTGGAGGGGTGGGTGCGCGCCGCCGACCTCAAGCCCACGCCCGAGGGGGTGGCGATCGGCGTCTCCGCCGCCGAGGTGCGCGCCGATCCGCAGAAGTGGGTCGGCCAGCCGCTCGAGTGGCGGCTGCAGGTGATCAGCGTGCAGGTCGCGGACGAGCTCCGCCCCGAGATGCCGGCCGGCACGCCCTACCTGCTGACCCGCGGCCCGCTTCCCGAGCCCGGCTTCGTGTACGTGATGATCCCGCGCGACCAGGTGGACCGCTTCAAGGCGCTCCCGCCCCTCGCCGAACTGACCGTGCGGGGCACCGTGCGCGCCGCGCGGAGCCGCTACCTCGCGACGCCCGTGCTCGAGCTCGAGCGCGTCGTGGAGCCCGCGGGCCGCTGAACCCGCCGGGCGTCCCGCCCGGCCGCCGGAGCCCCGATGCTGCTTGCCGCCGCACCCGCCGCGGGCGCCGCCGCGTTCCCCGACCTGCTCCTCCCGCTCGCCGTGATGCTCGCGGCGGCCAAGCTCCTCGGCGACCTCGCCGAGGCGGTCGGCCAGCCCGCCGTCCTCGGCGAGATGGTCGCCGGCGTGCTGCTCGGCCCGTCGGTCCTGGGCCTCGTGGACCCGCACCAGCCGGTGCTCCACGCCTTCGCCGAGATCGGCGTCCTCATCCTGCTCTTCCAGATCGGCCTCGAGACCGACCTGAAGAAGCTCGCGCGCGTCGGGCCTGCCGCCCTGGTGGTCGCCCTCGTCGGCGTGCTGCTGCCGTTCGGCCTGGGCTACGCCGCGAGTCGGGCCCTCGACCTCCCGCCCCTCGCCGCCCTCGTCATGGGCGCCGCGCTCACCGCGACCTCGGTGGGGATCACCGCGCGCGTCCTCGCGGACCTGGGCCGCCTGCAGGACCCCGAGAGCCAGGTGATCCTCGGCGCCGCCGTCATCGACGACGTCGTCGGGCTCATCATCCTCGCGGTCGTGGCGGAGGTGGTCGGCGGCGGGGCGGTCACCGCGGGCAGCGTCACGCGCATCACGCTCCTCGCCTTCGGGTTCATCGGCGTGGCGCTCCTCGTGGGGCGGACCGTGCTGCCGCCGGCCTTCCGGTGGCTCGTGCGGAGCGAGAAGGAGGCGACGATCACCCTCCTCGCGCTCACCGTCGCGTTCCTCGTGGCGCTCCTGGCCGACCGGGCCGGCTCCGCGACGATCATCGGGGCCTTCACGGCGGGACTCCTCTTCGCCCCCTCGCACCACGTGCACGTGATCGAGAAGGGCGTGGTGCGCATCGGGTTCTTCTTCGTGCCCCTGTTCTTCGTGAACGTCGGTGCGCTGGTGGACGCCCGCGCCTTCGCGGACCCGCAGGTGCTGCTCGTGGGCGGCGTGCTGGTCGCGTGCGCCATCGCGGGGAAGGTGGCGGCGGGGTGGGCGCCGGTCTGGTTCCGCGGGCGGAAGCTCGTGATCGGGGTCGGCATGGTGCCGCGGGGCGAGGTCGGGCTCATCTTCGCCACGATGGGTGCCAACACGGGGGTGCTCGACAGCCGCCTCTTCGCCGCCTGCGCGCTGATGGTGATGGTGACGACCTTCGTGGCACCGATCGGGCTCAAGGCCCTGCTCGAGCGCCGGCCCCTGGTCCCGCCCGCCGAGGGGCCGGGCAGTTCCCAGCTCACCACGAGCATCTGACGCGGGCCCCGCGCCCGCGGGGCGCCCGGCCCGCGGGTGGCTCTGGGCCGGCGCCGCCGGCGGCCGGGTGGCGCCGCCGGGGAGCCCCCGACACCTTTCCTGTGAGCGGCCCGTAGGGGCCCGCCGGGAGGCACCCCATGAACGACGTCCTGAAGCAGCGGATCCTTCGCGCCCTCGAGACCCTGCCCGACGAGCGGGGCTACCAGGTGCTCGACTACGTCGAGTTCCTCGAGAGCCGCTTCGCCGAGCGCCAGCGCCCCACGGGCTTCCTGGCGAAGCTCACCGAGACCGTCGAGGACACGATGCGCGCCGCCGCGCTGCCGGCCAGGGCGATCAGCGGCACCACCAGCTTCGTGGATGGCGCCGCCCGCGTGATGAAGGGCCTCGCCGCCGCCGGGCAGGCGGTCGTGGACGAGGCGGTGAAGGCCGCGAGCGATGCCGGGCGGCCCGCGCCGGCCACCCCCGCGCCGCCCGCGGAGCCGCCGCGCGTCGAGGCGCGCACGCAGGGCGGGGGATGAGCCCCCGCCCCGCCGACGCCCCCGCATCCCACCCCCACAACCGAGACCGATGACCTCCACGCCCACCGCGCGGGAAGCCCCCGCACAGCAGGAGCACCAGTTCATCCGCGGCATCGGCCCCGCGGCGGCCACCTCGCTCGTGATCGGCTCGATGATCGGCTCGGGGATCTTCATCGTCTCCGCCGACATCGCGCGGCAGGTGGCGGCGTGGGGCCCGGGCGGGCTCCTCCTCGTCTGGGTGCTCACCGGCCTCATGACGCTGGCGGGGGCGCTGAGCTACGCGGAGCTCGCCGCGATGCTCCCCCGCGCCGGCGGCCAGTACGTCTTCCTGCGCGACGGGCTCTCCCCCGCGGCCGGCTTCCTCTACGGCTGGACGCTCTTCACCGTCATCCAGACCGGGACGATCGCCGCCGTCGCGGTGGCGTTCGCCAAGTTCCTCGGCGTGCTCGTGCCGTCGGTGACGCCGGACGTCTGGCTCAAGCTGGGAAGCCTCACGATGCCCGGGGGCCCGATCGAGCTCGGGCTCTCCACCCAGCGCGTCGTCGCGATCGTGATGATCGCCGCGCTCACCGCGGTGAACGCGCGCGGCGTGACGCTGGGCGCCACCATCCAGACCGTCTTCACGGTGGCCAAGGTCGGCGCGCTCGCGGCGCTGGTGGCGCTCGGCCTCACCGTCTTCCGCCGGGCCGACGTGGCCGAGCTCAACTTCGGGCTCCTCTGGGGCGCGGAGCCCTGGGGCCTCGCGATGCTCCCGGTGGTCGGGGCCGCGATGGTGGGGTCGCTCTTCTCGAGCGACGCGTGGAACAACGTCACCTTCGCCGCCGCGGAGGTGCGGGACCCGAGCCGGAACCTGCCGCGCGCCCTCGCGGTCGGCACCGGGCTCGTGAGCGCCCTCTACATCCTCGCGAACGTCGCCTACCTGAACGTGCTCCCCTTCGGTGGCGCCGCCGACGGCACGAGCGCGTTCGAGCGCGGGATCCAGTTCGCGACGCAGGACCGCGTCGGCACCGCGGCCCTCGAGGTGATGCTTGGGCCCGCCGGGGCGGTCATCATGGCGGTCGCGATCCTCGTCAGCACCTTCGGCTGCAACAACGGGCTCATCCTCGCCGGCCCCCGGGTGTACTGGGCGATGGCCCGCGACCGGCTCTTCTTCGCCCCGGCGGGGCGGCTCCACCCGGAGTGGCGGACGCCGGTCTTCGCCCTCGTGGCGCAGGCCCTCTGGGCGATGCTCCTCTGCCTCACGGGGACCTACGGGCAGCTCCTCGACTACGTGATCTTCGCGGCGCTCATCTTCTACCTGCTGACGACGCTCGCGCTCTTCAACTTCCGGCGCACGCAGCCCGACCTGCCGCGGCCCGTGAAGGCGTTCGGCTACCCCGTGGTTCCCGCGCTCTACGTGATCGCGATCGCCTTCCTGCTGTACGTGCTCCTCGCCGACCCCGTCAAGCGGAAGTTCTCGGCGTTTGGCCTCGTCATCGTGGCGCTCGGCATCCCGGTGTACCTGCTGTGGCGGCGCGGCGCGGGCGCGCCGCCGGCGGCCGACGAGGCCTGAGCAGGATGGCGGCGGCCCCGGTCCCCGGCCTCGCGGAGGCGCTGGCCGGCCAGTACGAGCTGGTGCGCGAGCTCGGCCGCGGCGGGATGGGGGTCGTCTACCTCGCGCGCGAGCTCCGGCTCGAGCGCCAGGTGGCGCTCAAGGTGCTCCCGCCCGACCTCGCCCGCACCCCCGAGCTCCGCGAGCGCTTCGTCCGCGAGGCGCGCACCGCGGCGCAGCTCGCCCACCCCAACATCGTCCCGATCTACCGCGCCGACGACCTCGGCGGCTTCGCGTTCTTCGCGATGGGGTTCGTCGAGGGGGAGACGCTCGCCGAGCGGATCCGTGCGCGCGGGCGACTCTCCCCGGCGGAGACGGTGCGCGTGCTGCGCGAGGTCGCGTGGGCGCTCGCCTACGCCCATGCCCGCGGCGTGGTGCACCGCGACGTGAAGCCCGAGAACGTCCTCGTCGAGCAGGCGACGGGGCGCGTGCTCGTGACCGACTTCGGCATCGCGCGCGACGGCCGGGCCTCGCCGCTCACGCAGGAGGGGAACGTCCTGGGCTCGGTGCACTACATGAGCCCCGAGCAGGCGACCGGCGAGCCGCTCGACGGCCGGAGCGACCTCTACGCCCTGGGCGTGATCGGCTTCCTGGCGCTGACGGGCACGCTGCCGTTCACCGCCGAGGCGCCCGGCGCGGTGCTCGTGGCCCACGCCACGAAGCCCGCGCCGCGCGTGCGCGAGCGCGCCCCGGACGTGCCCGAACCGCTCGCGCGCGTGATCGACCGCTGCCTCGCCAAGGCGCCCGCCGACCGCTATGCCACCGGCGAGGCGCTCGCCGACGCGCTGGGCGCCGCCCTCGGCGGGGAGGCGACGCCGCCCGGCGGGCTCGCCCCCGAGACCGTGCTCACTCCCGAACAGGCGGAGGCGCTCTGGCTCCGCGCCGCCCAGCTCCAGCTCGACGCCGCGACCCGCATCCGCCTCCGCGCGGCGCAGGGCGAGACGCTGCCGGCCGCGCCCGTCGCGGCGGCGCCGACGAGCGGGTACCGGCTGCGCGACGTGGAGGCGGCGGCGCGCGAGGTCGGGATCGCGCCGGAGTACGTGGCCCTCGCCCTGAGTGAGCTGCCGGCGGCGCCGGCGCCGGCCGGCGGCGCGGTCCAGCCGTTCACCGCGCTCGAGGAGCGCGCGGCGACGTTCAGCCTGGGCAGCGCCGAGCGGAGCCTCAGCGTGAGCCGTGTGATCCGGGCCCAGCCGGCGCGCGTGCTCGAGGTCCTGGGCAAGGTGGTGACCGGCGCCCCGTACGAGCTGCGGCTCCTCGACGTGCAGGGCGGCCACCCGCTCGACGGGGGCCTCCTCGTGTTCGAGGTGCCGGGGCTCCGGAGCGGGCAGTACGTGAACGCCGCGGCGCTCGCGAGCTTCCGGATCCAGATGGAGGCGATCGAGCTGCGCCGCGCCACGATCACCCTGCATGCGCTCCCGGGGGATGGCGGGACCGAGGTCCGGTTCTTCGGCGACCTGCGCCCGGGGGTGCGGGCCAACTGGAAGGCCTCCAAGTGGTGGAACGGCCTGGCCACCCTCGGCGGCCTCGGCGTCGGGTGGGCCATCGCCGTGAAATCGGCCCTCGCCTGGGCGCCGTTCGCGCCCCTGCTGGTGCCGATCGTCCTGGGAGGCGGGGCCTTCGTCTCCTACCGGGCGATCTACCGGAAGGCACTCCGAGATGCCCGGGCCGAGGTCGAGGGGATGCTGCAGAACGTGGAGTCCGCCGTCCGCTCGCAGGCGGTATTCGGGACGGTCCCGCCCCCGCCGGGCATCCCGCCGGCACGGGACGACGGGTCGGACTTCGTCGTCATCTCGAGCTGAGCGTCCCGGCAGGTCGCGTCCCGGAACGTCCATGAAGCCGCCTTGACCCCGGGGGAGCCGGGGCCTACCGTTCGCCATGTTTGCACCGACCCTCCAGCGCCGGCCCGGGCCGCACCCCGGCCCCCGGCACCGCTCCCGCACATGAGTCGCATCCGCCCCGGCGTCGGCCTCACGTTCGACGACGTCCTGCTCGTCCCGCGGCACTCGACGGTCCACCCGCGCGACGTCTCGATCCGGAGCCGCTTCACCCGCGCGATCCCGCTCAACATCCCGCTCGTCTCCGCCGCCATGGACACGGTCACCGAGGCCGAGATGGCGATCGCGATGGCGCGCGCGGGGGGGATCGGGGTGCTGCACAAGAACATGTCCATCGACCGGCAGGCCGCCGAGGTGGACCGGGTGAAGCGCTCCGAGAGCGGGATGATCATGAACCCGATCACGCTGGGCCCGGACCGGCCGCTGCGGGAGGCCTCGCAGCTGATGCGGCGCTTCCGCATCTCCGGCGTCCCGATCGTGGACGGGGCGGGCAAGCTGATCGGCATCGTGACGAACCGGGACCTCCAGTTCGAGCGAAACCTGGACCAGCCGATCCGCGAAGTGATGACGCGGGAAGACCTCGTGACCGCCCCGGTCGGGACCACGCTCGACGCGGCGGAGCGGATCCTGGCCGAGCACCGGATCGAGAAGCTCCCGGTGGTGGACGCCGACGGGGTGCTCCGCGGGCTCATCACGGTCAAGGACATCTTCAAGCGCCGGGAGCATCCCGAGGCGAACAAGGACCCGCACGGGCGGCTCCGCGTCGCCGCCGCCCTCGGCACTGGGCCCGACACGAAGGCGCGGGCCAACGCCCTCATCCAGGCCGGGGTGGACGCCCTCGTGGTGGACTCGGCGCACGGGCACTCGGACGGGGTGCTCCACGCGGTGGACATGCTCCGCCAGGCGTTCCCCGACGTGCAGCTCGTCGCGGGCAACGTCGCCACGCGGGCCGGCGCGGCCGAGCTGGTGAAGCGCGGGGTGGACGCCGTAAAGGTGGGCATCGGGCCCGGCAGCATCTGCACGACGCGGGTCGTCACCGGCGTCGGCGTCCCGCAGATCACCGCCGTGATGGACGCCCTCGAGGGGACCGGTGACGTGCCGGTGATCGCCGACGGCGGCATCAAGTACTCGGGCGACGTCGTGAAGGCGCTCGCCGCCGGGGCCTCGAGCGTGATGATGGGCTCGATGCTCGCCGGCACCGAGGAGAGCCCGGGCGAGTCGGTGCTCGCCGAGGGGCGGCGGTTCAAGATGATCCGGGGGATGGGCAGCCTCTCGGCGATGCAGGACGGCTCCGCCGACCGCTACTTCCAGGACGGCGAGATGTCCCCCGCGAAGCTCGTCCCCGAGGGGATCGAGGGGCGCGTCCCGTACCGGGGCCCGGTCGGCGACGTGCTGTTCCAGATGGTGGGCGGCCTCCGCAGCGGGATGGGCTACTGCGGCGTCGCCGACATCCCGTCGCTCCAGCGCGACGTGGAGTTCGTCCAGATCACGGCGGCGGGGCTGCGCGAGTCGCACCCGCACGACGTGACGATCACGCGCGAAGCACCGAACTACAGCATCCGCTAGCGGCGGGGCGGGGTGGGCGCGGCGCGCGGCCCGGGGGCACCCGGACCGCGGCGGCCCGCGCCCGCGCCTGCCAGGGGCCGGCATGAGCATCTGGGCGACCAAGTCCATCGCCGCGCTGCGCGCGGAGGCGGAGGGCGGCGGCGAGCACGGCCTCCGCCGGACGCTCACCGCCGGGAACCTCGTCTTCCTGGGGATCGGCGCCGTGATCGGCGCCGGCATCTTCGTCCTGACCGGCGTCGCCGCCGCACTCCACGCGGGCCCCGCGGTGCCGATCTCGATGACCCTGGTGGGTGTCGCCTGCGCCTTTGCCGGGCTCTGCTACGCCGAGATGGCGAGCACCGTGCCGGTGGCGGGGAGCGCGTACACCTACTCGTACGCCACCATGGGCGAGCTGGTGGCGTGGATCATCGGGTGGGACCTCGTGCTCGAGTACGCGATGGGCGCCGCGACGGTGGCGGTCGGCTGGTCGGGGCACGCGGCGAGCCTCCTCGGGCTCCTCGGGATCACCATCCCCCCGGCCATCGCGCAGGCGCCGTTCCAGTGGTGCACCGAGGCGAACGTGGCCGCCGCCGTGGCGGGGTGCGCGCACGCCGGCTGGAACGCCACCGGCGCCCTCGTCAACTTCCCGGCGATCCTCGTGACGGTGCTGATGACCACGGTGCTCGTCATCGGCATCCGGGAGTCGGCGCGGCTCAACAACCTGATCGTCATCCTCAAGGTCGCGATCATCCTCGGGGTGGTGGCCTGGGGCCTCCAGCACGTGACGGCGAGGAACTGGACCCCGTTCATCCCGCCCAACACGGGCACCTGGGGCGAGTTCGGGTGGTCGGGGGTGCTGCGCGGGGCGGGGCTCGTGTTCTTCGCCTACATCGGCTTCGACGCGGTGAGCACGGCAGCCCAGGAGGCGAAGGATCCGCAGCGCGACATGCCGATCGGCATCCTGGGCTCGCTCGCGGTCTGCACGCTGCTCTACGTCGTCGTCTCGGCGGTGCTGACCGGGATGGTCTCCTACACCGAGCTCAACGTGCCGGCCCCGGTGGCGCTCGCGCTCGAGCGGACGGGGGCGCCGTCCTGGCTCCGGCTCGCGATCGACGTGGGCGCGGTGCTGGGCCTGGGCTCGGTCGTGCTGGTCGACATGCTCGGCCAGTCCCGCGTCTTCTACGCCATGGCGCGGGACGGCCTCCTCGGCGGCTGGGCGAGCGCGGTGCACCCGCGCTTCCGCACCCCGTGGATCTCGACCATCGTCACGGGTGCCGCCGTCGCGCTGGCCGCGGGCTTCCTCCCGCTCCAGATCCTCGGCCAGCTCGTCAACATCGGGACGCTCCTCGCCTTCGCGCTCGTCTGCGCGGGGGTGTGGATCCTGCGGCGCACGCGTCCCGACCTCGAGCGGCCGTTCAGGGTGCCGCTCATGCCGCTCGTCCCGATCCTCGGGATCCTCTGCTGCACGGGCCTGATGTTCACCCTGCCGGCGGACACCTGGATCCGGCTGGTCGTCTGGCTGCTGGCCGGCTTCGCGGTCTACTTCGGCTACGGCCGCCGGCACAGCGTCCTGCAGCGCGAGCTCTCCTCCCCCAACCCCGGTCGCACATGAGCCTCTTCCGCACGAAGTCCCTCGCCGAGCTGATGCCCGAGGAGGGCGAACACGGGCTCAAGCGGGCGCTGACGGCGTCCAACCTCGTGTTCCTCGGCATCGGCGCCATCATCGGCGCCGGCATCTTCGTCCTCACCGGCACGGCCGCCGCGCAGTACGCGGGGCCGGGCATCGTGCTCTCGTTCGTGCTGGCGGGCCTCGGCTGCCTCTTCGCCGGGCTCTGCTACGCGGAGTTCGCCTCGATGATCCCCGTGGCGGGGAGCGCGTACACCTACGGGTACGCCACGCTGGGCGAGTTCTTCGCCTGGATCATCGGGTGGGACCTGATCCTCGAGTACCTCTTCGCGGCGAGCACCGTCGCGGTGGGCTGGTCGGGCTACTTCGCGGCGTTCATGAGCGAGCTCGGCATCCGGCTCCCCCCCGCGCTCACCGGCGCGCCCTTCTCGGTGCAGGGGACCCACACGCTGGTCAAGTCGCAGATCTGCGTGGACCCCGCCTCGGGGGGCATCGCGGTGGACGCGGTGAGCCGCACGCCGGTCGCGATCGCGGACTGCGTCGCGAAGGGCTTCAGCATCACCCAGGGCATCCTCAACGTCCCGGCGATGGTGCTGGTGCTCCTCCTGACCGCGCTCCTCGTCGTCGGCATCCGCGAGTCGGCCCGGTTCAACAACATCATCGTGGTGGTGAAGGTCGCCATCGTGCTGATGGTGATCGGCTTCGGCTTCAAGTACGTGAACACGGCCAACTGGACGCCCTTCATCCCGCCCAACACCGGCGAGTTCGGGCACTTCGGCTGGAGCGGGATCCTGCGCGGGGCGGGGGTGATCTTCTTCGCCTACATCGGCTTCGACGCGGTGAGCACCGCGGCGCAGGAGGCGCGGAACCCGCAGAAGGACCTGCCGGTCGGGATCCTCGGCTCGCTGGCCGTCTGCACGGTGCTGTACATCCTGATGGCGCTCGTGATGACGGGCATCGCGCACTACTCCGAGCTCAACGTCCCGCACCCGGTCTTCGTCGCGATCGACAAGGCGGGCCCGGCCCTCAAGTGGCTCGGCTTCTTCATCAACGTGGGCGCGATCGCGGGCCTGGCGTCGGTGGTGCTCGTGATGCTCATGGGCCAGCCGCGCATCTTCTACTCGATGTCGCGCGACGGCCTCCTGCCGCCGGTCTTCGGGAAGGTGCACCCGACCTTCCGCACGCCCTACGTCTCGACGATCGTGACCGGCGTCGTGGCGGCGCTCATCGCCGGGCTCTTCCCGATCGGCCTCCTCGGCGAGCTCGTCTCGATCGGGACGCTCCTCGCGTTCGTGATCGTCTGCGCCGGCATCATCGTGCTGCGCCGCGCGCAGCCCGACCTGCCGCGGCCCTTCCGCACGCCGCTCGTGCCGGCCGTGCCGCTCCTGGGCATCGCCATCTGCGGCTACATGATGTACGGGCTGCCGAAGGACACCTGGCTCCGGCTCGTGGTCTGGATGGGCCTGGGCCTCGCCATCTACTTCCTCTACGGGCGCAGCCACTCCGCCCTGCGGGACCGCTCGGCCTAGGACGCGAGGCGCAGGGGCCCCGCGTCGGCGAGCGGCAGGTAGACGTCGAAGCGGGTCCCCGCGCCCGGTGCGCTGCGCACGGCGATCTCGCCGTGCGCGGCCTGCACCACCTGGTAGACCGTCGCGAGCCCGATCCCGGAGCCCAGCCCCTCGGGCTTCGTGGTGAAGAACGGCTCGAAGATCCGCGGCAGCACCTCCGCCGGGATCCCCTCCCCGCTGTCCTCCACGCTCAGGCGGAAGTACCGGCCGGGCCGCACCGTCCCCTCGCACGCGGGGAGCGGCATCGCCACCTCCTCCACCGCCGTCGCGACGGCGATGCGCCCCCCGCGCGGCATCGCGTCCCGGCTGTTCACCACGAGGTTGAGCAGCAGCTGCTCGAACTGCGTCGCGTCGATCGCCACGGCGGCGTCGCCCGCCCGCGGCGCCGCGTCGAGCGTGATGCCGGGTGGCAGGAGGTGCCGCAGCACCGTGAGGTGCGCCTCGAGCGCCCGGTCGGGCGCGATCGCCGCCGCCCGGCCCGGCCGCGCGCGGGCGAACGCCACCAGCCGGCGCACCAGCTCCTGGGCGCGGGCCACCGCCTGCGCGACGGCGTCCAGCTCCGTGCGGACCGCGGCCGGGTCGGCCAGCGAGGCCCGCGCGAGCTCGACGCCGCCCCCGATGGCGGCCAGCACGTTGTTGAAGTCGTGCGCGATGCCCGCGGTCATCCGGCCGAGGCCCTCGAGGCGCTGGCTCCGCTGGAGCGCGAGCTCCGTCTCGTGCAGCCGCTCGGCCTGGCGGAGGGCCGCGCGCCCCTCCTGCGAGAGCCCGACCGCGACGCACGTCATCCCCGTCGCCACCGTCTGGACGAGCTGCACGGTGGCCACCAGCAGGAAGCGCGGCGCCGTGGCCGTCGCGTACTGCGCCTCGGGCAGGAGCACCTCGCGGTTGAGCACCAGCCGCACCGCGACGATGGCGAACGCGACGCCCAGCCAGAAGAGGTCGCGTCGCTCCGCGGCGGGCAGCGCCCGCGGCCGCCAGGCCACCCAGGCGAGGACGAGGTACGGCACCGGGTAGTAGATGCCGAGCGGGCCGGTGCCCGGCTGGTGCAGCACGCGGCCCCCGAGCGCGCTCGCGAGGAGGATGCCGGCCCCGACGGCCGCCGTCCCGATCGCCACGCCCCGCTCGGGGTGCGCCCCGCGACGCTCGCCGGCCACGACCCGGATCCCGGCGTACCACCAGGCGAAGGAGCCCAGCACCCCGACGAACTGCAGCGTGGCGAGGAACCACTGCGAGGAGGCGCCCCCGTGCGCCCGGTCCGCCAGCGCGTGGAGGAGTGACGCCACGAGGTGCACCATGTAGATGGCCCACCCCACGGCGAAGGCGCGGTGCACCGGACGGCCGAACGCCGCCACCAGTCCCCAGAGGCCGACCAGGACCACGGCCGCCAGCGCGCACTGGATGAAGAACGAGGCGACGAGGGCGTCGATCGGCAGCAGCGGCATCGCACGGCCTCGTGCCCGGGCAGGGCAGTCCGGTCGGGGAATGGTCCGGCGAGGGGGGATGCCGCAACATTCACCGTCGGTCCCGGCGTGGCAAGGCGCCCGTCGCTTATCTTCCCCGCATGACCATCGAGCTCTCCCCCGACAAGCGCGCCGCCGCGGTGGCGCTCGCGTCCGCGTTCCGCCCCGGCCAGCGCGTCGTGCTGACGACCCACGTGAACCCCGACGGCGACGGCATGGGGAGCGAGGTCGGCCTCGTCCACCTCCTCCGCGGCCTCGGCGTGGACCCGGTCATCTGCAACCCGACCCCCACGCCCGCGCGCTACCGCTTCCTCCTCGACGGCCTCGAGGGCGTGGACCGGACGCCCGAGGCGGTGAAGGAGATCCGCAAGGCGGACCTCGTCCTCGTCTGCGACATCAGCGACCTGGGCCGGCTCGGCATGCTGCAGGAGGCGGTGCGCGAGCGCGGCGTCCCGGTCGCCTGCATCGACCACCACGTGAGCCCCGGCACGCTGCCGCCCGGCCCCCGCTACGTGGACCCGACCGCGAGCGCCACCGGCGAGCTCGTCGTCGAGGTGGCCGAGGCGCTCGGGTGGCCGATCCCGCCGGCCGCGGCGCGCGCGCTCTACGTCGCGGTCCTGACCGACACCGGCGGGTTCCGCTTCAGCAACACGAAGCCGCGCGTGCTCCGCATCGCCGCGGACCTGCTCGAGTGCGGCGTGGACCCGGAGGGGATCTACCTCCAGGTGTACGCCAACGCCCCCGAGGGACGCCACCGCCTCCTCGCCGAGGCGCTGCAGACGCTCGTCGTCGAGCCCGAGGTCGGCCTCGCGTGGATCACGGTGCCGCCCGGTTCGATGGAGCGCTTCGGCGTCGCCGCCGACGACCTCGACGGCGTGGTCGAGTTCCCCCGTTCGGTCGAGGGGGTGCGCATGGCGCTCCTCTTCCGCGAGATCGCCCACGGGCGCGTGAAGGTCTCCCTCCGCTCCGTCGGCGACGTGGACGTCGCCGCCTTCGCGAAGCCGTTCGGGGGCGGCGGCCACACCAAGGCCGCGGGCCTCTCCCTCGAGGGCTCCCTGGCCGACGCCCAGGCGGTCATCCTCGCCGCCGCCCGCGTCTGGCTCGCCGACGGGCGGCTGCCCGCGCCCGCGGCCACCGCGGTTGCCGCCGGATGACCGGGGACTACATTTCCGCGGACAGGGAATCCCGAAGCTTCAGGTCAGGTATGGACACGCTGCAGCGCATCGAACAGACGCTCGACACCCTCCGGCCGTACATCGCGTCGCACCGGGGGTCGGTCGAGGTCGTGGATTTCGACGAGGGGGAGGGGCTCCTGCTCCTCCGGCTCGGGGGGACGTGCCACGGGTGCGCCGCCTCGACGATCACGCTCAAGCAGGGCATCGAGGCGCGCCTCCGGCAGATGGTGCCGGAGGTGAAGGCCGTCGAGGCCGTCTGACGGCAGGGAGAGGTCCGGTGTCGGAGTCGATCGAGTCCCAGGTGCTCGCCGCGCTCGCGCGCATCCAGAACCCCCGCCTCGAGAACGACCTCGTGTCGGCGGGGATGGTGCGCGACCTCGCGGTCGGCGAGCGGAACCGCGTGAGCTTCACCTTCCTCCTCTCGCGGGAGGATCCCGCCACGCTCGTGCGCGAGGCACGGGCCGCGCTTCGCGCCATCGACGGCGTGGGCGAGATCAAGATCAACGTCGTGGATCCCGCGGGCCCGCCGAAGCAGGTGCACCAGCCCCCCGCCGGCCCGCAGTCGGCCGCGACGGGGGTGCCGGCGCCGCAGCCGGTCGCGCAGCCGGAACTGGGCCGCGTCATCGCCATCTCGTCGGGGAAGGGCGGGGTGGGGAAGAGCACCGTCGCTGCCAACCTCGCCGTGGCGCTGGCGCGGAAGGGGCTCCGCGTCGGGCTGATGGACGCCGACATCTACGGGCCCAACATCCCGCGGATGTTCGGCGTCTTCGAGAAGCCGCCCGTCTTCGGCGGGAAGATCCAGCCGCTCGAGGCGTTCGGCGTCAAGCTCATGTCGCTGGGCTTCCTGATCGACCGCGACGCGCCGGCCATCTGGCGCGGGCCGATCATCATGAAGATCACCCAGCAGTTCCTCCACGACGTCGCGTGGGGCGAGCTCGACTACTTCATCGTGGACCTGCCCCCGGGCACCGGTGACGCGCAGCTCTCGCTCGTGCAGAGCACCCAGGTCGCGGCCGCGGTCATCGTCACCACGCCGCAGGAGGTCGCCGTCGGCGACGCGCTGCGCGGGGCGAAGATGTTCGAGCGGGTGAACGTGCCGGTGGTCGGCGTGGTGGAGAACATGAGCGCCTTCGTGGACCCCGCGACGGGCCGGCGCTTCGAGCTCTTCTCCTCGGGCGGCGGGCAGCGCCTCGCCGAGGAGGTGGGGACCGAGCTCCTGGGCTCGGTGCCGCTCGAGCCGGGCCTCGCCGCGGCGGCGGACCAGGGGCGGCCGATCGTGGTGGAGGCGCCGGGCAGCGCCGCGGCGAAGGCCCTGGAGGCGATCGCCGGCAAGGTGCACGAGGCGATGGGGTCGCGGAGCGTCGCGCTGCCGATCCTGAACGGCTGACGGTCCCTCCGCCGCACGCGAACGGGCGGGACGCCACTCGGCGTCCCGCCCGTCGTCGTTCACGCCCCGTCGCTCAGGCCGGGGTCGGCTCGGGGGGCGTCCGTCCCTCGGGGCCCAGCAGCCGCTGCAGGTCGCGCGCGGCGGCGAGGCGGGCGTCCACGTCCTCACCCAGGCGGAGCGCTGCCTCGAGGTGCGCGGTGAGCCCGCCCGTGGGGCGGATCCCTGCGCGGAGGGTGAGGAGGTCGAGCCGGATCCCCTCGAGCGCCGCCACCGACGTCGCGAGCCGCTCGCCCACCTCCGCGCGGCGCCCCCGCACCGCCTCGAGCCGCGCCGGCTCGGCGGCACCCGCGGCGGCCAGGACCTCGTCCAGTTCGCGCGCCCGCTGGCGGAGGAGCACCGCTTCCGCTTCGAGGCCGCGGATCGCGGGCCGGAGCGCGGCGAGCGCCTCGCGGTCCGGCGCCGGCAGGGCGTCGAGGAGCGCCTCCGCCGCGTCCGCGAGCACCACCTCGGTGCGCGCCGCGTCCACCGCCCGCTCGCGCCGCCGCAGGCCGAACGTCGCCTTCGCGACGAGGAACCTGCCGGCGCGGCCGCTCCAGAAGCGCCGCCAGAAGCCTCGGCGCCTCGCGACGAGTTCCTCCGCCGCCGCCCGGCCGACCATGAGCGCCGTGACGAGCTCGGCGACGCCTCCCACCACCTGCCCGTACCCCTGCAGCAGGCCGTTGAAGTCGTTCATCCAGCCCCACGCCGCGAGCAGGAACGGCACCCCGAGCCGGAGCGCGAGGGCCGGGAGGCCGCGCGGCGGCGGCGGCGTCGCCGGCTCGGCGCGCGGAAAGTCCTCCGCGGTGGCGCCGCGTGCGACCGCCTCGCGCACGCGGACGAGGAGCGCCGAGCCGCGCGCGCCCAGGAGCCCGGCGCCGCCGAGCACCACGGCGAGGTCGAAGAAGCCGGCGAAGGGGTCCATGCCGGGCAGCGACCGGTGGAAGAGCGCGATCGCCGCGGCCTGGATGCCCGCCATGACCGTCATGGCGCCGGCCCCGCCCACGTCGGCGACGAGCTGCCGAGCCTCGTCCTGCGCCCGCCGGACCGTCTCCGGCACCGGCGGTGTCGCCTCCAGCGCTCGTGCAAGCGCCTCAGCCAGCTCGTCGGCCGAGGCGAACCGTTCGGCAGGGTCCTTCCGGAGGCAGCGGTCCACCGCGGCGGCGAGCGCCGGGGGCAGGTCGGGGCGGAGTGCGGCGACGGGGGGCGCCGGCTCGACGAGGTGCTTCCCGAGGAGCGCGGCCGGGCTCGCGGCCTCGAAGGGGAGCTCGCCGGTGAGGGCGAGGAAGGCCGTCACGCCGAGCGCGTAGAGGTCGCTGCGGCCGTCGAGCGGCTCACCGGCCGCCTGCTCCGGGCTCATGTAGGCGGCGGTGCCCATCACGTCGCCGGCGGGGGTGTCACCGTCCCGGTCCCGCACGCGGGCGATCCCGAAGTCGGCGAGGAGCGCGCGGCCGCTCGCCTCGTCGAGGAGGATGTTGTCCGGCTTCACGTCGCGGTGCACGATGCCGTCGCGGTGCGCGTAGGCGAGCGCCCACGCCGCCTCCTGCACGATCCGCGCGGCATCGGCGGCGGGGAGGGGGCCGGCGCGCCGCACCCGTGCGCCGAGCGTCTCGCCGCGGATCCAGCTCATCACGAACCAGACGAGGCCGTCCTGCGCCTCGACCGCATGGATGGGGACGATGTTCGGGTGGACGAGCCGGGCGGCGGTGCGCGCCTCGCGGAGGAAGCGCTCGCGGAGCACGGCGGTCGCGGCGAGGTCGGGCGGCAGGACCTTGATCGCCACGAGGCGCTCGAGTGCCACCTCCCGCGCGAGGTACACGACCCCCATCCCGCCGCGCCCCAGCTCCCGTTCGACCGAGTACCGGCCGGCGAGGGCGCGCTGGAGGCGCTCGAGGAGGGGGTCGTGGCTGGTGGTCATGGCGTCGTCCCGGGGCCTACGTCCAATCTCGGCCCGGCGTTTCATCCGGCGCCAGTCACGGCCCCCCGGGGCCGGGCGGCCCGGGGGAGCTTCAGGACGCCGGCGGGACCGCCACCCGGAACGCCCGCGCCCAGCCCATCCACTCGACCGGCAGCCCCCGCGCCCGGAGCCGGGCGACGAGCGCGTCGAATTCGGGCTTGTAGGCGGGCACGCCCGCCGTCGAGAGGTACACCCAGCGGAGCGCCGGGACGTAGACCGCGAGTTCCCCCGGCGCGTCGGGCAGGTCCACCGGCTCGGCCCAGAGCGAGTCGGTGCCGACCTTCACCCAGCCTGCCTTCGTCACCGTCCCTGGGCGGGCGCCGCGCGCCGCCGACCCGATGATGTGCCGTACCATGGCGTTGGCGCCCGGGGCCACGAGGAGCGGCCGGCCCTGGCGCGCGAACCAGCGGGCGCCGCCGTTCCCGGTGCCGGTGCGCGCCACGATGCCGAGCCGCGCGGGCCCGCCCGCGTTCGTCGTGAGCCACCCGTCGAGGAGCGCCGCCGCGCCGTCGGCCTGCCCCGTCTCCACCAGCACCCACTCGCCGCCCACCCGCACGGCGCCCGACGTGCCGAACCACGGGGCGAAGGTCGCGAAGTCCCGCTCCACCACCTTCGCGTCGTCGAGGGGCGCTGCCCACATCGGCCGCCGCTCGGTGGCGAGGTAGCGCGTCACGATCGAGTCGGGAATCGCGAAGGAGTCCGCCGGTGCAGGGGCGCCGACCGCGATCGTGAGCGCGGTCATCCGCCGGTACGGCAGCCCGAGGCGCCGCACGTCGCGCTGCCGCGGGAGCGTGAGGCCGGGCTTCACCGTCGTCCACGCCGAATACCAGACCTCCACCTCCTGCACCCCCCACGGCGCGAGGCCGAAGTCGTCGGTCTCGTCGGCGGTGAAGCGGGCCATCGCGAGGAGGCCGTCGGTGGCACGGACGAACCACGTCGTCGGGAAGCCGTCGGCCGAGCCGGCCAGGCGCGCGTGCACCACCCCCGCGATCGTCGTGTCGGCGAGGCGGCGGAGCCCGCCCGCGTCGCGGGCGAGGAGGAGCGTCCGCTCCGGTGCGAAGGCGAACTGCTCCCGGCGCTCCTGCACGTACGCGCGGTTCATCGGCATCGCGCGCACCGACCCGTCGGGCCCCGTCAGCCAGCGGCCCGTCACGCTGTCGGCGACGACGTCCACCGTGCGCCCCTGCCCGAGGAAGTCGCGCGTGTTCCGCCAGCTCGCGGTCGCGTAGTCGCGCAGGTCGGCGTGCCGCTCGTAGCTCGGCTGGTCGGCGTACGGGTAGGTGCCGAAGGTGGTGCGCTGCCATTGCGTCAGCACGTCCATGCGGATCGTGCGGACCGCGCGGAGCGCGCTGTCGCCGCCCATCCGGGCGACCGCGCGGTCGAGCACCGCGAGCGCCGCGGGTTCGTTCGGGCGGGCCTGGGCGGCGGCAGGCGCCGCGGCCGCGGCGAGGAGGGTGAGCAGCCGCAGGATCGGCATCGGCATCTCTCCGGCTCGGGGAACATGACCTTCGCGCGGGGCAACTTCGGCGGGCCCCGGTGCCCGGGGGAGCGGGCCCGGGGCGGGCGGTGGCGGGGCGGGGCGGCCGGCGGGCCCCGGGGGGCGGCGCGGATGCGGCGCGAGTGTCGGCAGGGCGGGTGTAGCTTTCGACGATGCCGCTCCTCACCTGCCTCACCGATTACGGCCTCGCCGACTCGTACGTCGCCGAGGTGAAGGGCGTCGTCCTCACCCATGCGCCCGCGACGACCATCGTGGACGTGACCCACTCCGTCACCCCCGGCGACGTGCGCGCCGGTGCCTACCTCCTCGGCCGCGCCTGGCGGCGCTTCCCGGCGGGCACCGTGCACCTGGGCGTGGTGGACCCGGGGGTGGGCACGAGCCGACGGGGCATCGCCGTCTGCGCCGGCGGGCACTACTTCGTCGGCCCGGACAACGGGCTCCTCTCCGATCCGCTGGGCATCGCCGGCGCGGAGGCCGTCGTGCTCCCCGACGTCGAGACCGCCGCGCCGACCTTCCACGGCCGCGACATCTTCGCGCCGGCCGCGGCTCGGCTCCTCATGGGCTATCCGCTCGAGACCCTGGGCCCCCCGGCGGTGGAGCCCCCGATCCGCCTCGCGTGGGGCGCGCCGCGCTACGAGGGGAAGAGCGTGGTGGGCGAGGTGATCTACGCGGACCGCTTCGGCACGCTCGTCACCAACCTCACGACGGAGGAGGTGCCGCCCTACGCCGTGCTCGAGGTCGAGGACCTCGTCGTCGGGAAGCTCGTGCGGACCTTCGGCGACGTGCCGACCGGCGGCCTCCTCGCCTTCGTCGGTTCCGGCGGGTTCGTGGAGATCGCCGTCCGGGACGGCTCCGCCGCGCGCCGGCTCGGCATCGGCGTCGGCCACGCGGTGCGCGCCCGGCTCGGCTGACCGGCGCGCTTCTCGCCCCCCTCCCGGGCCGCTAGCTTCCCCGGCGGCTCTCCCGGCGCCGGCCGGGGTACGACCGCTCGCACCGAACCCCACGACCCCCGAATGTCCGCTTCCCGTCGGCCCGCGTGGCCCGACCTCCAGGCGTTCGTCAACCACCTCGAGCGGGCGGGCGAGCTCCGCCGCGTCCGCGCCGAGGTGGACCCGAAGTTCGAGGTGGCCGAGCTCGTCCAGCGGGTGATCCGCCAGGACGGCCCGGCGCTCCTCTTCGAGCGGGTGAAGGGCGCCGACTTCCCGCTGGTGATGAACCTCTTCGGCTCCGCGCGCCGCATCGAGCTCGCGCTCGGCCGGCATCCGCAGGAGATCGGCGAGGAGCTCATCGGCCTCGTCCAGCAGCTCAACCCGCCCTCCCTCGGCAAGCTCTGGAAGGTGCGCGACCGCCTCTGGCAGGCGCGCCACATGCGCCCGCAGGTGGTGTCGGGCGGCGTGGCGCAGGAGGTGGTGGAGGAGCCGCGCATCGACCGGCTGCCCAGCGTCTGGGCGTGGCCGCGCGACGGCGGGCCGTTCATCACCTGGGGCCCCACCCTCACGGAGCACCCGCGCTCGCGCACCCGCAACTTCGGCCTCTACCGCCTGCAGGTGTTCGACGGCGCCACGACCGGGATGCACTGGCAGAGCATGAAGGGCGGGCGCGGCCACCACTTCGTGGCCGAGGAGATGAACCAGCCGCTCGAGGCGGCGGTGGTGCTGGGCGGCGACCCCGTGACGATGCTCGCGTCCATCCTCCCGCTTCCCGAGGAGATGGACGAGCTCGCCTGCGCCGGCTACCTCCGCGGCGCGCCGACCCGCTTCGTGCGGGGCGTCTCGATCGGTCTGGCCGTCCCCGCCAACGCGGAGGTGATCCTCGAGGGCATCGTGCCGCCGCACGAGCGGCGCATGGAGGGCCCCTTCGGCGACCACTACGGCCACTACTCGGAGGCCGAGCTCTTCCCCGTCTTCCACGTGCGGAAGGTGACGCGGCGGCGGCACCCGATCGTCCCCGCCGCGGTGGTCGGCAAGCCGCCGCAGGAGGACAAGTGGGTCGGGATGGCCGCGGGCGAGATCGTCGGCCCGCTCATCAAGGTCATCAACCCCGGCATCACCGACCTCTACGCGTACGACGACGCCGTCTTCCACAACCTGCTCGTGGTCTCCATGGTGGAGCGCCACCCCAAGGAGGCGCTCAAGGTGGCGCTCAACCTCCTCGGCACGGGGCAGCTGTCCCTCACCAAGGTCGCCGCCATGGTGCGGCGCGACGTCCCGGTGCGGAGCTTCCGGGCGCTCCTGCGCGAGCTCTGGTACCGCTGGGAGCCGACCGAGCGGATGCTCCTCCTCCCGATCGCGCCGCTCGACACCCTCGACTACACCAGCTACCGCCTGCACGTGGGGAGCAAGCTGATCCTCGACGCCACCGGCGACGCCGTCACGACGGATGCGCCGCCCACCGCCGTGAGCGACCCCTCGGCGTTCGACCGGCGCATCGCCGCGCACCGCGTGCTCGAGGGCGGCTTCCTCGTGGTGCAGGTGCGCGAGCAGCCGCGCGACGTGCTCGCCAAGCTGGTGCAGTGGGAGGGGCTCGGCCCCGTGAAGCTCCTCGCCGCGGTGAGCGACGACGTGGACCTCGACGACGAGACCAGCACCATCTGGGGGATCTTCACGCGCTTCGACCCCGCGCGCGACCTCGTCTGCCAGGAGCAGCGCTTCGTCGGCGCGATGCCGGTGTACGCGGGCCGCATCGGGATCGACGCGACGTGGAAGGAGGGCTATCCGCCGCCCGTCACCGTCCCCGACGAGGTGCAGCGGCTCGTCGAGCGCCGCTGGGAGGAGTACTTCGAGGGAGGCTACGAGCGGCGGCCGCGCGGGCGCTGGTAGGCCCGCGCCGCGCCCCGGACGGCACGAAGGGCGGGAGCACCCGGTGCTCCCGCCCTTCGCGTCATGCGCCGCCGCGCCCGGGGGCCGGCTAGCCGACGAACGCCGCACGCAGCTGGCCGGGCTCGAAGTCCACGAGGTGGCCGGTGCCGAAGAGCCGGTCGAGCGCCTTCCAGAAGTTGTCGATCCAGATCGCCGACGCCTCCTCGGTGCCGTACTCGAGCTCGTCGTTCAGGAACTTGACCCAGGCCGCCTGCTTCCACGCGACGAACTGCGCGATCGCCTTCTCGCCCGCGACGCCGGGCTGCGGGAGGGCGCTCGGCATCGGCGTGTGGATCGCGCGGAAGAGCGTGTTCACCCCGGGGCCCGCGCAGATCGTGTGCGCGTAGATGTTCACGCGGTTGCGCGTGTCGTAGAGCGTCGTGAGGCAGACGACGCTGCCGTCCACGATCGTGCTCACGTCCGTCGGGAACACGGCGCGCACCAGCTCGTTCTCGAGGTGCTTGAAGAGTCTCGGCGTGCGGGCGACGCGGTAGTTCCCGCGGGCCACGTAGGCGTCTTCGGAGATGAAGTTCGGGGAGGTGATGATCGCCTGGACGATCGCCTGCATGTCCTGCATGGCCGGCCTCGGGCGGGGGAAGGGGAGCGCGGTCCTCCGAAACGACGGCGCGGGGCGACGATCCCGCCGGGACCATGCTCCGCGTCCGGCTAATCTGCGGCGGCCACGGGCGGGTGTCCAGAGCGCCTGACGCTCGCGTGAAACGAGTGTCAACTTTTCGTGAACAGCCGACGGGCCAGCCGGAGCATCCCGCGGATCACGAGCAGCGCCAGCACCACGAACACGAGCGCGAGCGCGCCCGCGACGACGGGGTGCGTGATCGCGAGCCACGTGAGCCCTGCGGCCACCACGTCCTCCGCGGTGCTGAGCGCCCAGTTGCTGAACGGCTCCGGCGAGGCGTTCGCCGCCGCGCGCGTGGTCGCCTTGGCGCCGTGCGCCGTGAGCGCGACGCTGCCGGCCACGAGCGCCGCCACCAGCTGCCAGGCCGGCGGGAGCCCCGCGAAGGCGCCGAGGCCGATCGCCGCCGCGACCAGCGGGCGGACCACGGTGTGGAGCGCGTCCCACGCGGAATCGAGGAGCGGGACCTTGTCGGCGAAGAACTCGACGAGGAAGAGGAGGCCGGCGGCGAGGATGACGGCCGGGTCGCCGAGGACGTGGAGTCCCTGGGGGAGCGGGGCGACCTGGAAGTGGATCGCGGCGCCGAGCAGCGCCACGGTGGCGTAGACGTTGAGCCCGGCGGCGAAGGCGGCGCCGAGGGCGAGGCCGGCGAGCTGCGTCGGGGTCATCGCCCCGTCAGTCGGCCCACGCCACCCGCACGCCGCCCACCGCGCTGGTGAGGTCGATGTCGAGGCGCCGGGGGGCCGCGTCCCACGCACGCGTCGTCCACGTGGTCCCGTCCGGGCCGGCCACGAGTCCGCTCGGCGCGAAGCGCGCGAGGAAGCGGTCGAGATGGAGCCGCACGCCGGCGTCGCGAGGCAGCCGGAGCACGAGGCCGCCCACGGCCATGTCCGCGTGCACCGCCATCGTGCCGGTCCAGGCGCCGGTGAAGTCGAGCGTGGTCTCGCCGATGCCGCCCTCGAAGTCCACGCGCTCGCAGCGTGCGTTGCCCAGGCCGGTGAACGTCGCCTCCCCGCCGCCCGCCTTGATGCGCAGGAGGGCGCAGCGGACGGGATTCGGTGCCGAGAAGCGCACCTGCGTGCGGCTCGCGCCCGCCTCCACCTGCACGTGCGAGAGGCGCAGGCCGCCCAGCTCGAGGGTTCCCTCCGTCGCCCCCAGGCTCACCGCGAGGTCGAGGTCGGCCTCCCCGCTCAGCTCGACCGTGGCCGCCTGCGGCGCCGGTTCGGCGTGCCGCGCGAAGATCCCGCCCCGGCCGAGCGGCTCGGCGCCGAGGGCCAGTCGGGCCGACGCCGCGTCGTAGCTCACGAGCGGGCGGAAGCGATCCTCGTCGTAGGTGAGCCGGAGCCGGTAGAGCGAGCCCTGCGGCGCGGGCCGCAGGAGCAGGCTGCCCGCGGCGTACCGCACCTCGACGGCGAGTCGCGGTTCGCCCTTGAGCTGCCGCGCGACGTCGAACTCGCGGAGCGACTGCGCCCGGAGCGGGCCGGCGGCGAGCGTGCCGGCGCCGAGCAGCGCCGCGAGTGCGGCGGAGTGCCGGCGCACCGTGGCGCTCACCGGTCCTGGGTCGGGCGCGAGCCCGAGGGGGGCGTGGAGTCGCCGGGGCTGCCGGGCCGCTTCACCGACGGGACGCCGAAGCGCGGCGTCGCCCAGAGGAACTCGTCGGTGAGCATCTCCGGCGGGACGATCCGGCCGGCGAACTGCTCCCGGAATCCGCCGCGCGAGAGGAGCGCCGCCCCGAAGCCGAGCGTGGCGAGGAGCCACGTCACGAGGATCGCGGCCCCGCGCACCAGGTCGCCGGCGAGCGGCACCCACCCCACGAGCGCCCACACGAGCCAGAGCGCCACCGGCCCCGCCAGCCCGACCGCGACGTAGCGGTAGCCGTTCGGCGAGACGCGCGCGCCCTTCGCCATCTGGCGGCGCGAGATCGTCTCGCCCATCGCGTGGAGCACGGCCAGCGTCCCGCCGACCAGCCCGACGACGAGGAGGAGCGCGAAGACCACGACCACGAACGGGATGAGGAGGATGCCCGCCACCGTGAGGATCAGTCCCACGACCAGCATGCCGAAGGTGGGGATCACCAGCACCTGGCCCAGGAGGCCCGCGACGAGCGAGCGGGTGAAGGAGTTGGCGACGGTGTCGGCGGTCACCTCGAGCGGGCCGCGCCCGAAGAGGACGAGCCCGAAGCCGACGAGGAGGAGCGAGAGCGCGACGCCTCCCACCCCCGCCACCGCGCGCGCCACGCGCGCCCCGAGCGGCAGGCGTGCCGCCGCCGGCGCGCCGGCGCGCAGCGCGGCGCTGAGGGAACGGATCTCGCCCCCCACCTCGCCGCCCTGTTCGTGCACCTGCCCGCCCAGCGCGAGGACGTCGCCCGTCACGAGCGCGCCGTGGTGCAGCACGACGTCGCCGTCGAGCGCGACGAGGTTCCCGCGCAGGCGGCCGTACACGTCCGCGGTGCCGCGCACCACGAGCAGGTCGCCCTCGGTCGTCTGCTCACTGCCGATGCTGAAGTCCCCGGCGCGGGCCTGACCGCCGGGCACGGTGAGCCGCCAGCCGGCCTCCGGCCCGTTGAGGGCCGCGCGGAGGTCGCGCTCGAGGGTGATCGGGTGCCGCAGGTCGCCGAGGGAGACGGCGGGCGCGCCGGCGCCGCCGGCGATGGCGTGGGGGGCCGGCTTCGGCAGCTGGTCGTCGGCGTCGCCGTCGCCCTGCAGGCGCGACCAGAGGTCGTGGACGACGTCCACCGGCGTCACGGCCCAGCCGGGCGCGGGAAGGCCCGCGCCCAGCAGCAGCAGGAGGAGGGCGAGACGCCTAGGGGCGGTCATGAGCCACCCGCCGGACGGGAAGCGCGAGCACCCGGCGCAGCGCGAGCATCCCGCCCGCCCACGCCGCCGCCGAGGCGCCGGCCACGAAGGCCAGGCGGGCGGGGGCGTCGAGCGTGCTGCGGAGCGTCGCGTACCAGGGTTGCTCGATGGCCGTGGCCGTGAGCGACCGCAGCGCCGTCCAGGTCACCTGCAGGACCTGGTCGAGCGCAGCGGAGCCCCACGTGGCGAGCACGTCGCGGTGACCGAGCGTCCAGACGACACTCGCGGCCATGGAGCCGGCGAGTGCCGTGAGGAGCCCCGCGGCGGCCAGGGCGGACCGGCGAGTGGCGAAGAGGCGGCGGCCCACCCGGGCCACCGCACGGGACTGGCGCGGATCGGCGATCCGCACCTGCGCCATGACGCGATCCTCGAAGCCCACCGACGGCACGTGGAGCGGCAGGTGCGCCAGCTCCCGCACGAGGGCACGCTCCTCGAACACCAGGCGCTCGCACGGTGCGCACGCATTCACGTGCGCGCGCACGCTCTCGGGGATGGTGCCCTCGAGAACGAGGTCGAGCTCGTCGGCGCTCAGGTGCTGGGTGATCGGTCGCGTCATAGACACCCCCATGTACGCGCGGGTCCGAACTCTGGTTTCACCGTTTCACGTTGCGACACTGTCCGGGCTCCCCCTACTGGCGCAGGTGCGCCAAGTACTGGCGCAACTCGTTGCGGGCACGGTGGATATAGGTCTTGACGGTGCCGAGCGGGAGGTCGAGGATCTCGGCGATCTCCTCGTAGGCCCGGCCGTCGATGTGGCGGAGCATGATGCAGGCGCGATACTCCGGGCGGAGCCGCGCGATCGCCTGCTCGATCTCCCCGCCCAGCTCCTTGGCCTCGACGATGTCGAGCGGGGTCTCGCCGCGGTCGCCGATCTGGAGCGCCGTGGCCTCCATCGCCTCCGGCGTCTCGGCGTGCGGCGACCCCTCGAGCGAGAGCGTGTCGAGCTCGCGCCGGCGGAGGTGATCGATCGCGGCGTTGTTCGCGATCTTGAAGATCCAGCTGGAGAACTTGTACTCGGGGCGGTAGGACTCGATGGCGTTGAGCGCCTTGACGAACGTCTCCTGCGACAGGTCCTCGGCCAGCTCGCGGTCGCGGACCATGCGATAGAGCAACGAAAAGATCGGCCGCTCGTAGCGCCGGACGAGTTCGCGGTAGGCGCGCTCCTCGCCCTGCCGGGCGCGGAGCACGACCTCCTGGTCGGTGAGCCCGGAGAGGTTCTGCCGGGTATCAGCCACGCGGCGTCACCGTGCTTGCCGAGCTTCGCCGCGAGGGACTACATTTGGCGCGTATGTTCGCATCCGATCAAGAGTTACCCGTTTCCGGCGGACCGGCGAAGCGGGCCTACGTCCGGGAGATGTTCTCGGCGATCGCCCCGACGTACGACCGGATGAACCGGGTGATCAGCCTCAATTTCGACCAGCGCTGGCGGCGGCGCGCGGTGCGCCGCCTGGGCTGGGAGCGGCGGCCCGACGGCACCTACCTCGATCTCTGCGCCGGCACGCTCGACTTCGGGGCCATGCTCGCGCGCGAGCCCGGGTTCCGGGGGCGCGTGATCGGGGCCGACTTCGTGCCGAGGATGCTCCAGGCGGGCCGCGGCAAGGCGGACGCCGTGCTGCCGGTGACCGCGGACGCCCTGCAGCTGCCATTCGCGGATGCGAGCTTCGACGGCGCCACGGTCGGGTGGGGCATGCGGAACCTGGTGGACCTCGACGCGGGCCTCGCCGAGATCGCCCGGGTGCTCCGGCCGGGGGCCCGGCTCGTGGTCCTCGAGACCTCGCAGCCGGAACCGGGACCGTTCCGCGCCCTGTTCACCCTCTATTTCCGCTACCTGCTGCCGCCGCTCGGGCGTGCCGTGTCGAAACATAGGACGGCCTATGCGTGGCTTCCAGAGTCGTCGCGGCACTTCCCGGCGCCCCGGGAGTTCGCGCGGCGGATGGAACGGCAGGGCTTCGCCGGGGTGGATTTCGAAGTGCTGATGGGCGGCGCCTGCGCGATGCACGCCGGCGCCCGCGCCTGACCGAGACCGAGGACCGATGGATCCCGACAATCGTCCCCAGCCCGGGGGCACCGTGGCGGTGCCGGTGCCCGACGGGCAGGTGATCCGCGGCGAGTCGCTGCTCGTCCGCTACGCCAACTTCGTCAAGCTCCCGCACACCCTCTTCGCGCTGCCGTTCGCGCTGGTCGGGGTGCTCGCCGCCTCGCTCCGTGCGCCGGTGACCTGGCGCACGGTGGGGCTCGTGGTGCTCGCCTTCACGGCCGCACGCTGGGTCGCGCTCGGCTTCAACATGCTCGCCGACCGGCACTTCGATGCCGCGAACCCGCGGACCGCCCGGCGCGTGCTGCCGCAGGGGCACCTGACGGTGCGGCAGGCGTGGGGGTCGGTCCTCGTCGCGGGGCTCGTCTTCGTCGCCGCCTCCGCGGCGATCAACCCGCTGTGCGGGTGGCTCTCGCCGGTGGCGCTCGCCTGGGTCATGGCCTACAGCCTCATGAAGCGCCTCACCTACTGGCCGCACCTCTGGCTCGGGATGTCGCTGGCCATCGCGCCGGTGGGTGGATGGCTTGCGGTGACGGGCCGGTGGAGCGAGCCGTGGTGGCTGCTCCTCGTCATCACCGCGGCGGTGCTCACGTGGGTGGCGGGCTTCGACATCTTCTACGCCCTCCCTGACGAGGCCTTCGACCGGCGCACGGGGCTCCGGAGCGCGGTCGTCCGCCTCGGCGTCCCGCGCGCGATCCTCCTCGCCAAGCTGCTGCACGGCGTGACGGTGCCCGCGCTCGCCCTCTTCGGCTGGCAGGCGGGCTTCGGCGGCTGGTACTTCGCGGGGGTCGCCGCGGCGGCGGGGATCCTCGTCTACGAGCACTCGCTCGTCCGCGCGGACGACCTCTCCCGCCTCGACGCCGCGTTCTTCACCATGAACGCCGTGATGAGCGTGACGGTGTTCGCCTTCGCGCTGCTCGACCGGCTCCTCTAGCGTGGCGGCGCTCCCGGTCGTCCTCGCCATCACGGGCGCCTCCGGGGCGCCCTACGCGGTGCGCCTCCTCGAGGTGCTCGCCACGCACGGCGTGCCCACGTGGCTCGTCGTCTCTGGCCACGGCTTCCGGCTCCTGCGGGAGGAGTGCGGGATCGAGGACGTGGCCGCGCTCGAGCGGGCGACGGGCGGGCCGTGGCGGAGCGTCCGGCACTTCCCCGACGGCGACCGCGGCGCGCTCCCCGCCTCGGGCTCGCAGCGCACCGCCGGGATGGTGATCTGCCCCTGCTCGATGGGGACGGTGAGTGCCGTGGCGCACGGCGCGAGCCGCTCGCTCGTCGAGCGCGCGGCCGACGTGACGCTGAAGGAGGGACGGCGGCTCATCCTCGTCCCCCGCGAGACGCCGCTCTCGCTCGTCCACCTGCGGAACCTCGCCGCCGCCGCGGAGGCCGGGGCCACCATCCTGCCCGCGGCGCCGGGCTTCTACCACCGGCCGGCGCAGGTGTCGGACCTGGTGGACTTCGTGGTGCAGCGGATCCTCGACCAGCTCGGGCTCGAGGTCACCATCGCGAAGCGGTGGGAGGGATGACCGGCGCCGGGGCGGGGAGGACGGCATGCGCATCGGCGTGATCTCCGACACCCACGGGTTCCTCCGGCGCGAGGTGTTCGGCATCTTCGAGGGTGTGGACCACATCTTCCACGCCGGGGACGTCGGCTCGGCGGAGATCCTCACCGAACTCGAGGCGATCGCGCCGGTCACGGCGGTCTGGGGCAATACCGACCCGATGGAGCTGCGGGCGCGGCTCCCGCGCGTCGCCGCCTTCGAGCTCGAGGGGTTCAACGTGGTGGTGACGCACGGCGACCAGGTCGAGCCGCTCACCCCCGAGGCGCTCCACGCCGCCTTCCCGGACGCGGAGCTGATCGTGCACGGGCACACCCACCGGAAGCTCCTCGCCACGGTGGACCTCACCGTCACGGTGCTCAACCCGGGCGCCGCGGGCCGCCAGCGGCTGCGGGACGGGCTTCCGTGCGTGGCGATCCTCGAGCTCGAGCCGGGCATCCCGCCCCGCGGGCGGCACGTCCCACTCACCGACGAGGAGTAGCGCGGGCGGGCGGCGTGGGCCCGGCCGCGGCGCTCCCCACCTCAGGGAACCTTCATGGTGGTCCGGCGTCCCGTGCATTATCGTGGCGCGAGCGGTGTGGCCGCGCGACCGGCCGTCCGCGCCGGGCGCGGCCAACACCCGCATCGGCCGCCGGGCCGAGGAGGGTTGCATGCGCTCCCCCGCCGTCCCGCCAGTGCTCTACTGGGCACCGCGCGTCCTCACGATCCTGCTCGCCGCCTTGTTCTCGATCTTCGCGCTCGACGTCTTCGGGATGCACCTCGGCATCTGGGGCACGATCGTCGGGCTGTTCATGCACCTGGTGCCCACGTGGCTGGTCCTGATCATCCTGGCCTTGGCGTGGCGCACGGAGTGGCTGGGCGCGATCGCCTACATCGGGCTCGCCCTCTGGTACTTCGTCTGGGCGTGGGAGCGGATGCACTGGTCCGCGATCGCGATCATCTCGGGGTCGCTGCTCCTGATCGGGCTGCTCTTCCTCGCCAACTGGGTGCTGCGCCGCCCGCTGCCCGCGCGTCCCGCCTGACGCAGCCCGCGCGGCGCCCCCGGCGTGCGGGGGCGCCGTGCTGAGCGCCGTGCGCCGCGTGCCCGCGCTGCTGGCGGCCCTGGCCCTGCTGTCGCCCGCCCGCGCGGCCGCGCAACGGGCGTCCGTCGCACCGGACACGCTCGCGATCACGCGGCTGGCCGCGCCCCCCGCGCTCGACGGGCGCGCGAGCGCCGGGGAGTACGGCGCGCCCGCGCTCCGCATCGCGACGGCGCAGGGCGAGGCGCTCGTCTGGCTCGCCGCCGCCGACTCGTCGGTGTACGTCGCCGCCGTCATCCCGGACAGCAGCGTCTCGTGGCGCGACGCATTCACGCTGAGCCTCGACCCCTTGGGCGACCGCACGCCGCAGCCGGGGCACGACGACACGCAGTGGGTGGTGCAGCGGGTCGCGGACTCGAGCGTCGTGAACCGGGGCGTGCACGGGCGGTGGATGCCGCCCAACGGCGACCCCGACTGGCGGGTGGGCCGGGCGCTCGACGCGGAGAACTACGCGTTCCGCGTCGCGTCGTCGGCGACGGGCTGGAGCGTGGAGCTGCGGCTCGACCGGGGCTGGTTCGCGGGGGAGGCGGGGCACGGCGCCGCGCTGGCGGTCACGCTGTACGACGACCGGCCGCACGGCTGGCGCAGCTGGCCGCCCCCGGCGGAAGGCCAGCGCGCGACCGAGGTGGAGCGCCAGCCGCCACGCTGGGCGTGGGTGGCGCCGCTGCGGTGAGGGGGTGTGCGGGCTAGCGGCTGGAGAGCGCCGCGAAGGCGGTGCTCAGCATCAGCCGGTGGCGGAGCAGCTGCTCGTCGAAGTCGGCGCGGTACGCGGCGGGGATCGGCGTGCCGTCCCCCGCGGGGACGCGGAGGGGATCCACCGGCACGCCGTTGAGCCGGAGCTCGAAGTGCAGGTGGGGCCCGGTGGCGAGGCCGGTGCTGCCCACGTAGCCGACGCAGTCACCCTGGCGGACGACGCTGCCCGCGCGGAGGCCCGGCGCGAAGCCGCGCAGGTGGCCGTAGCGGGTGATGACGCCGTTGGCGTGCCGGATCTCGACGAGCTGCCCGTACGCCCCCGCCCAGCCGGCGCGCAGCACGGTGCCGTCGCCCACGGCGAGCACCGGCGTCCCCGGCTCCGCGCCGTAGTCGATGCCCCGGTGTGCCCGCCACTGCTGCAGGATCGGGTGGAAGCGCGCGAGGGTGTAGCCCGAGGTGACGCGCTGGAACTCGACCGGCGCGCTCAGGAAGTTCCGCTCGAGGGACCGGCCGCGCGCGTCGTAGTATTCCGCCCGGCCGTCCGGCAGGTCGTAGACGAAGGCTTCCGCCGTCCGCTTGCCCACCGCCAGCTCCGCCCCCAGCAACCGGCCGTAGCGCACCTCGCCCTCGGACGAGAGGTAGCGCTCGAAGGTGATGGTGAACTGCCCGCCGCGCTCCAGGTCGCGGGCGAAGTCCACCTGCCAGCGGAAGCGCGCGGCGAGGTCGAGCGCCATGACGAGGCGCTCGTGCGCGTCGAGGACCGAATCGGGGATGGCGCCGGCGAGGGAGGCGAGGAACGACGGCCGGAAGGCGCCCTGGACGAGCACCGGCTGCGGGTACCAGCGTCCGATCCGCTGCTCGGAGACGGGGAAGATGACCAATCGCGCCGCCGGTTCCGTGCGGGGCACGGGCCGGGCGGCCGGCCGGACGGAGTCCGGGGCGGCCCCGAGGAGGGCGAGCGCGAGGAGGAGGTGCATGGCGTCCGGGTCGAGTTATCGGCTGGCCGGAGGATGGGCAGGAGGGATGCCACGTGGCGGATCGGAAGGGCGCGGATCGGTGTCGCGAAATTCAATGCTGTCGCCATGGTGGCGATACGTCTATCTCATTGTAATTCAGCCACTTGAAAATCAGGGTGCCGCTGACCTGAAATCGGGCGCTGGCGGGATGGGAGATTCTGCGCGAACGGGAGGGACCCGGCATCGCCATGGCCTCGCAGGTCGCGAGACCTCAGGCGAGCCATGTTTCGAAGGGGAACGTCCGCCGCAGCGCGTCCGGGTGCCGCCGGAACCAGGACATGAGGAGCAGGATCTCGTCGAGGTGTTCGAGGGGGAGGGGCCACGGCGGCGGTACGGGGCAGGCGAGCTCGGCCGCGAGCACGCCGCGGAAGGCCTCGCGCTCGATGGGGGTGCCGGGCCACGGATAGACCGCGCGCACGACGCCGTGGCGCACGAGGTAGGCGCGATCGTCGCCGAACTCGCCGGGATCGCGATACACGAAGGTGAGCAGGTCCACGGCGGCCCGGGCGCGGCTCGTGGCGGCGAGGAGCCACTCGAGCCGCTCGAACCGGTCGCGCCAGAAGCCCGCGCGCTCGAAGTCGTGGCGCTCGGCCGCCGACGTCATCTGCGCGACGGTGCGCGCCACCGGCTCGAGCGAGCGGCCCTCGAGGAACGCGGCGGCGACCGCCACGCGGCGGTGGTAGTCGCCCTCGCCGACGAGCGCCGCGCAGGGCCCGCAGCAGGTGCCGAGTTCGTGGCGGATGCAGCCCGCCTGGAGTGGCGCCCCGAAGAGGTCGCCCTGCGGCTCGTAGACGATCGGCATCGTCGGGCCGCAGTCGCGGAGGCCGAGGAGGTCGTTGAGCGTGCGGACGGCGTCGAGGGTACGGCCGAGGGAGGCGAAGGGGCCGTAGGCCGCGACGTCGCCGGCCACGACGCTCGTGCCGGCGTACACGCGCGGCGCCGGGCCGCCGGAGACCTTCACCAGCACCGAGCGGCGCGTGCGGTTCATCGCCACGTTGAAGGGCGGCCGGTGCTGCCGGATGCAGCGCAGCTCGGCGAGGCACGCCGCGAACTCGCTCGGCGCGTAGTCCCACTGGATGTCGTGCGCGGCGTGGAGGATCCGCGCCTGCTTGTCGGCCGGGTACTCGGCGCGGAAGTAGGTGAGGAGCCGGGTCCGGAGCCGGCGCGCCTTCCCCGCGTAGAGGACGCGCCCCGTCGCCGAGAGCATGCGGTACACCGCGGGGCGGTTCTCGGCGAGCGCCCGGACGCGGCGCCGCAGGCGCTCGAGGTCGGTGGCGGGGAGGAGGAGCGCCGCGGCCCGGCTCATCGCTGGCAGCGGTGGCAGAAGACGGTGATGCGCGCGTCGATCGCGTGCGTGTGCGCGAGGCGGGTGCCGCAGGCCCTGCAGCGCTCCCCCTCGCGTCCGTACACGAAGAGCTCGAGCTGGAAGTTCCCCCGCTCGCCGGTGCCGGTGCGGTAGTCGCGGAAGGTGGTGCCCTTCGAGGCGATCGCCGCCTCGAGGATGCGCCGGACGTGGCCCAGGAGACGGGCGGCCGCCCCGGGCGACACCTGGTCGGCGGGCTTGGAGGGGTCGATCCCCGCCGCGAAGAGCGCCTCGTTCGCGTAGATGTTCCCCACGCCGGCCAGCTTCCGCTGGTCCATGATCACCTTCTTCACCGCCTGCCGGGTGCCGGCGAGCATCGCGGCGAAGGCCGCGTCGTCGAGCGCGGGGTCGAGCGGCTCGGGGCCGATCGCGGCGTCGTACGCCGTCCAGCCCGCCGCGTCGAGGAGGAGGAGGGTGCCGAGGCGGCGCACGTCGCGGTAGACGAGCTCGCGGCCGTCGTCGAGCCGGGCGCGCAGCACCGCGTAGCGGGTGGCCGCGCCCTCGAGCGGCCGCTCGTGGACGAGGAGCGCGCCGCTCATCCCGGGCTGCACGACGAGGCGGCGCGGGCCGCCGCCGTTCCAGTCGGCGCGGTGGAGCTCGAAGACGGCGTGCTTGGCGCGGCGGGAGAGGGCGGTGACGGTGGCGCCCTCGAGGGCGGCGACGAGGGCGCGGCGGGTGACGCCGCGGAGGACGTCGTCGTGCGAGAGGCGCGCCCCCTCGAGCCGGCGGCCGACGACGGCGGGGCGCAGGTCCCGCACGATCGTCTCGACCTCGGGCAGCTCGGGCATGCCCGGATTCTAGGCGCGCGGCGGGGGCGCGGGGAAGCGGGCGGGGAGGTCGCCGCGGACCGCCCCGCCGGCGGTGCCGGGCGTCAGGCCGCGGCCGCCGCCCGCTGCGCGGCGTGGACGCTCCGGCTTCCGTCCCGCGACATGATCGTGTAGCCCAGCCAGACGAACAGCACGCCGATGAGCTCGGTCACGTAGAGCACCTCGACGTGCCCGAAGCGGGTGAACGAGCCGCCGATGCCGGGGAGGATCGTCCCCAGCGCGATGGCGAGGTTCCCCCACATGCGCGTGGCGTCCCCGCGGTCGCGGAGGTACCGCCACGCCGACCAGAGCGCGCCGCCCACGAGGAAGAGGACCGCGTACAGGTTCACCCACGGCGAGACGAACCGGACCCAGTGCCAGGCGAGCACGCGGCCGGTGAGGCGCGTCGGGTCCACCTGCGCGTGATCGATCGGCGAGAGGAGCACCGCCACGCTGCCGAAGGCGATCACCGCGAGGAGCGCCGCCGTGAGCCGGTCGGCGGTGCGCTTCGGGAGGAGCAGGTACACCGTGCCCTGCGCGAGCGGGGCGCCGCCCAGGAGCGCGCCGGTGATGTACCAGGCGCGGAAGACCGGCTCCGACCAGCCGAAGAGGGTCGTGAGGCTCTCGGTGAGCGTGCCGGCCGCGTACGTGGCGAGGCCGATGAACCACCAGAGGAGGTAGGTCGCCTGCGGCTTCCGCCGCCAGTGGCGCCAGAGACGGACGGCGAAGAGCGTCGAGACGACCGTGCTGACGATCGGGACGTAGTGGACGGGCTGGGGCATGGCACGGTTCCGGGGTGGGGGATCGCCGCCGGCCTGCGCGGCGCCCCCAACTTGGCATCGTCCGGGACCGGCGTCACCTCCGGAGGAGTGCCCACCGCGCCGTCCGGGGCCTCCCGGAGGAGGCCGGGCGCGCTACCGCCGCGCCGCCTCGCGCCAGCCGATGTCCCGGCGGTACTGCTTGCCCTCGAACCGGATCCGCTCCGCGGCGTCGCGGCTCCGCGCCTGCGCCTCGGCGAAGCTCGATGCCACCGCGGTCACGTTGAGCACCCGGCCGCCGTTCACCCGGAGCGTCCCGTCGGCGTCCCGGCGGGTGCCGGCGTGGAAGACGGTGACCCCCTCGGGGAGGTCGTCGGGGATCGTGATCGCGGCGCCCTTCTCCACGGCGTCGGGATAGCCGCGGGCAGCCAGCACCGTCGTCACGGCGCTCTGGCCCGTCGCGAGGCGGAGCGGCGACGGCGCCTCCCCGTTCGCGATCCGCGCCAGGCACTCGGTGAACCCGCCCGCGACGAGCGGCAGCACGACCTGCGTCTCGGGGTCGCCCATCCGGCAGTTGAACTCCACCACCCACGGCGTGCCGTCGCGCGACACCATGAGCCCGGCATAGAGCACGCCGCGGAACGGCGTCCCGCGCGCCTGCAGCTCCCGCAGGCAGGGGAGGAGCACCTCCCCGGTCGCGCGCGCGAGGAGCGCCGGCGTGGCGAGCGAGACGGGGCCGTAGGCGCCCATCCCGCCGGTGTTGGGGCCGCGGTCGCCCTCGCCGAGGCGCTTGTGGTCCTGCGAGGCGGGGAGGAGCTCGACCGACGTGCCGTCGGTGAGGGCGAGCAGCGAGACCTCCTCGCCCTCGAGGAACGACTCGACGACGACGACGCGGCCCGCCTCGCCGAAGGCGTCCCGGCCGAGCATCGCCGTGAGCGTCTCCGCCGCCTCGGCGCGCGTGGCGCAGACGACCGCGCCCTTCCCGGCGGCGAGGCCGGAGGCCTTCACCACGAGCGGCTCGGGATGCGCGCGCACGTACGCGAGCGCCGCGTCGAGCTCGGTGAAGGTGCGGCTCGCCGCGGTGGGGATGCCGGCGGCCCGCATGACCTCCTTCGCGAACGCCTTGGACGCCTCGATCTGCGCGGCGGCCGCGCCGGGCCCGACCACGCGACGCCCCTCCATCCGGAGCCGGTCGGCGAGGCCGAGCGCCAGCGGCTGCTCCGGCCCCACCACCACGAGGTCGATGCCGTAGGCGTCCGCCGCGTCGGCGATCCGGTCGATGTCGTCGGCCGCGATGGCGAGGTTGGTGGCGAGCTGGGCGGTGCCGGGGTTCCCCGGCGCGCAGTAGAGCGTCGCGCGCGGGTCCTCCCGGTGCAGCTGCCAGAGGATGGCGTGCTCGCGGCCGCCGCTCCCGACGACGAGGATCCTCATGTCTTCTGCTGCGCGCGGAACGCCTCGCCCGCGCGCTGCGCGGCGCGCTTCGCCGCCTCGGCCACCTGCTGGGCCACGTTGCGCGCCTCGCCGGCGTAGTAGCGGCCCGCCTCGGCGAGGTCGTCGCGGATCGGGCGCTCCTTCGCCTCCGCGCCCCGGCGCACGTACTCGCCGCGCAGGATGCGGTCGTACTCGCCCGCCGCGAGCCACGCCTGCAGCTCGCCGGCGCGGATCGTGTGCATCGGGTGCGTGAGCGCGAGCGTGGCGAGGAGCTTGTAGACGACGTCGAGGCCCTCGTTCACCGTCGCGTACTCGTTCGCCTGCGCCATGAAGGCGTCCACGTTGAGCTGGCCCGCGAACTGCTCGCCCCGCCCGCCGCCGGCGAAGTACATGAAGAGCTTCTGCGAGGCCACGATGTCCTGGCTCCCGAGGAGCCCCGCGCGGTCGGCGGAGAGCTCCGACTTGCGCGACCACTCGAGGAAGGCGAGCCGCACCGGGAGGAGCGCGAGGCCGGCGAGCGCCGGCAGCGCGCCGAGGCTCACGAGGGCGAGGATCGCGGCGATGGTGCGGTAGAGGGCGTGGCCGCTGATGACGTGCCCCAGCTCGTGCGCGAGGAGCACGCGGAGCTCGTCGTCGCCGAGGAGCTCGAGCGCCGAGGAGTGCACGACGATGAACGGCGCGTCGATGCCGTAGGCGCCGGCGTTCACGAACGGGGTCTGCGACACGTAGAGCTCCGGCACCGCCGGCCAGTCGAAGGTGGTGCAGACCTCGGTGTGGAGCGTCCAGAGCCGCGGGAACTGCTGCGGCCCGACGCGGATCGCGTTGCCCAGGAAGAGGAGCCGGACGCCGCGCTCGCCGCCCAGCATCGCGAGCACCTTCCGGATCACTTCGTCCACGCCGGGGACGGCCCGGAGGGCCTGCAGGGCGGCGCGGTCGGCGGGATGCTCCCAGGAGACGGCGGCGATGTCGGGCAGGGTGCGGCGCGGGCGGGGCGCCGGGATGGACGCGCTCATCGGATGCTCCGGTCGGGGATGCGCTCTCCTACGAAGATAGCGGGGCGGGGTGTTTCAGGGTGGGACGAAGCCGGGCGGGTCCGGGGAGGCGGCGGCTCCCCGGCCAGCCGGGGAGCCTGTGCCCACCGCGTCAGGCGAGCGCCTGGTCGAGGTCCTCGAGGAGGTCGTCGGCGTCCTCGACCCCGCAGCTGAGCCGGAGGAGGCTGTCGGTGAGCCCCATCGCCTGGCGGAGCGCCGGCGGCACGGAGGCGTGCGTCATGCTCGCCGGGTGGCCGATCAGGCTCTCGACCCCGCCGAGCGATTCGGCGAGCGTGAAGAGCTTCACCCGCTCGACCACCCGGTGCGCGCGCGCCGGGTCGCCCACGTCGAAGCTCACCATCCCGCCGAAGCCGGACATCTGGCGCGAGGCGAGGTCGTACTGCGGGTGCGAGGGGAGTCCCGGGTAGTACACCGCCTGCACGTCCCGGCGCGCGGCGAGCCAGCCGGCGACCGCGCGGCCGTTCGCGTCGTGCTTGTGCATGCGGAGGGCGAGGGTCTTCGTGCCGCGGAGCGCGAGCCAGCAGTCCATGGGCCCGGGCACCGCGCCCGCCGCGTTCTGGATGAAGCCGAGCCGCTCCGCGAGGTCCTCGCGCGCGGTGACCAGCATCCCGCCCACCATGTCGCTGTGGCCGTTGAGGTACTTGGTCGTCGAGTGGAGCACCACGTCGGCGCCGTGCTCCAGCGGGCGCTGGAAGACGGGCGTGGCGAAGGTGTTGTCCACCACGAACAGGTAGCCGTGCGCCTGCGCCAGGTCGCCGAGGGCGGCGAGGTCGGCGAGGTGCATCATCGGGTTCGTGGGCGACTCGGCGTAGAGGAGCTTCGTGGCCGGGGTCAGGGCGCGCTCCACGTTCGCCAGGTCGCGCATGTCGGCGAAGGTGAAGGTGAGCCCGAACTGGGTGTAGACCCGCTCCATGAGCCGGTGCGAGCCGCCGTAGACGTTGGCGCCGCAGACCACGTGGTCGCCCGCCTTGAGGAGCTTGAGCACGGCGTCGAGCGCCGCGAGGCCCGAGCCGAAGGCGAAGCCGTGCCGGCCACCCTCGAGGCTCGCGACGTTCCGCTCGAGCGCCTCGCGGGTGGGATTCTGGGTGCGGGCGTACTCGTAGCCCTTGTGCTTCCCGATCCCCTCCTGCGCGTAGGTGGAGGTCTGGTAGATCGGGGTCATCACCGCACCGCTCATCGGGTCGGGCGCCTGGCCCGCGTGGACGCAGCGGGTGGCGAAGCGGTGGGCGAGGTCGGCGTCGCGAAGCGTGGTCATGCCCGGGGCTGGTCGAGGGGCCGGAAGCGTAACGGCGGGGCTCGGCGGGCGGCAAGGCGGCGGCGGCGGGGCCGGCACGTGGCGGTTGTGAACGGTGGCATGCCCCCGTAGCTTGCGCCCCGTGACCTTCCCGGCCGCCGGCAGTGCCCGCTGTCTCGTGGTGGACGACGATCCGCAGGTGCGGCGGGCGCTCGTGCGCGTGCTCGAGTCGCAGGGGCTCGCCTGCGCCGAGGCGGCGAACGGGGTGGAGGGGCTGGCGCGGGTGCGGGAGCTCCCGGAGCTGGCGCTCGTCGTCTCCGACCTGTACATGCCCGAGCTCGACGGGCTCGGCTTCCTGAAGGAAGGGCTCCGGCTCAACCCGGACCTCGCCTTCATCATGCTCACCGGGGTGGCGGAGGTGAGCACTGCGGTGGCCTCCCTGCAGCTCGGCGCCCTCGACTACATCTCGAAGCCGGTGCTGGTCGAGGAGGTGCGCGCGCGCGTCCAGAAGGCGCTCGAGAAGCGCGACCTCGTCCTCCAGAACCGCTTCTACCAGCAGCACCTCGAGGAACGGGTGCGGGAGCTGGACCGGCGCAACCGGCAGGCGCTCCTCGCCGGCGTGCAGATGCTCGTGCACGCGCTCGAGGCCAAGGATGCGTACACGAGCGGGCACTCCGCCCGCGTGAGCCAGTACGCGGTCAAGACGGCGGTGCAGCTCGGCTACGCCGGGGACCGGCTCGAGCAGGTGCGCCTGGGCGGCGTCCTGCACGACATCGGCAAGATCGGGACGCGCGAGGCGGTGCTCAACAAGCCCGGCCCGCTCGACGCCGAGGAGTTCGAGCACATCAAGGAGCACACGGTGCTCGGGGAGCGGATCCTGGCCCCGTTCCTGCACGAGAGCGCCGTCGTGCTGGCCATCGTGCGCTCGCACCACGAGCGGCTCGACGGGCGCGGGTTCCCCGATGGCGCCGCGGGCGTCGCGATCCCGTTCGAGGCGCGCATCGTGGCGTGCTGCGACGCCTTCGACGCGATGACCACGAACCGCGCCTACCGCCCCTCCCGCACCCCGGCCGAGGCGCTCGAGGAGCTCCGGCGGTGCGCCGGCACCCAGTTCGACCCGTCGGTGGTCGAGGCGTTCGGCCGCGCCTTCCCCGACCCCGACGCGCTGCCCCTTCCCGGCTGACCCACCGGCCCCTCCCACCGAGGCGACGATGTCCGGCACCCTGATGATCAGCGTCTCCGGCATGCGCGGCCATGTCGGCACCGACCTCACGCCCGAGCTCGTGGCGCGCCACGCGGCGGCGCTCGGCGCCTGGGCCCGCGCGCAGGGACGCCCGCTCGTGGTGCTCGGCCGCGACGCCCGCACGAGCGGCCCGATGTTCGCCCACGCGGCGACGGCGGGCCTCATGTCGGTCGGGTGCGACGTGGTGGACCTGGGCATCGTGCCGACGCCGACGGTGCAGCTCGCCGTGGAGGAGCACCACGCGGGGGCCGGGCTCATCCTCACGGCGAGCCACAACCCGATCGAGTGGAACGCGCTCAAGTTCGTGGGGCCGGACGGGATCTTCCTCGACGCCGACGCGGGGGCCACGGTGCGCGCGCTGGCGGAGGCGGGCCCGCCGCGCCTCGGCTGGGAGGGCCTGGGCCAGGTGCGCGAGGACGCCGGCGCGCTCGACCGGCACCTCGACCGGGTGCTCGCCCTCCCGATGCTCGACGTCGCGGCGATCCGCGCACGGCGCTTCACCGTGGCGCTCGACTGCGTCCGCGGCGCGGGTGGCCGCGCGATCCCGCCGCTCCTCGAGCGGCTGGGGTGCACGGTGCGCGGCATCAACCTCGAGACCGACGGCCGCTTCCCGCGGCCCCCCGAGCCGCTGCCCGAGCACCTCGCCGACCTCGGCCGCCTGGTGCGCGAGAGCGGGGCGGACATCGGGATGGCGGTGGACCCCGACGTGGACCGCCTCGCGCTCGTGGACGAGCTGGGCCAGCCGATCGGCGAGGACTACACCCTCGCGTTCGCCGTCCGCGCCGTGCTGGGCGCCGGGGCGGTGGCCGCGCCGGTCGTCGTGGTCAACCTGTCCACCAGCCTCGTCGTCGAGGACGCGGCGCGGGCCTTCGGGGCGCGGTTCGTCCGGGCGCCGGTGGGCGAGGCGAACGTGGCGCGGGCGATGCTCGAGGAGCGGGCGACGGTGGGCGGGGAGGGGAACGGGGGGGTGATGCTCCCGGCGCTGCATATCGGGCGGGATGCGCCGCTCGGGGTGGCCCTTATCTTGCAACATCTTGCGCGGTCCGGGTCCACGGTCTCGGGACTCGTGGCTTCCGCCCCGCGCTACCGCATCGTGAAGGCCAAGGGCCCCCGGGGCCCGGCGCTGCGGCCGCTCTACGACCGGCTCCGGGCCCGCTTCGCGGACGCCACGGCCGACGAGCGGGACGGGCTGCGGCTCGCGTGGGCCGACCGGTGGCTGCACGTGCGGCCCTCGGGGACGGAACCGATCGTCCGCTACATCGCGGAGGCCCCCACGGAGGCCGACGCGCAGGCGCTGGTGGCGGCGGCGCAGGGGCTCACTCAGGAGGGGTGACGGCGAATGTGCGGCATCGTGGGATACATCGGCCCGCGGCAGGCGGCGCGGCTCCTGGTGGATGGGCTCAAGCGGATGGAGTACCGCGGCTACGACTCGGCGGGGCTCGCCGTGGTGAACGGCGGGAGCCTCGAGATCGTGAAGGCGGCGGGGAAGCTGGGGAACCTGGAGCGTGAGCTGGCCAAGGGGGTGCCGGCGGGCACCGTCGGCATCGGCCACACGCGCTGGGCCACCCACGGCGCGCCGACCACGCCGAACGCGCACCCGCACACCGACCAGTCCGGCCGCATCGCGGTGATCCACAACGGCATCATCGAGAACGCCTCGGCGATCCGGAAGATGCTCCAGGGCCGGGGCCACACCTTCACCTCCGAGACCGACACGGAGGTGCTCGCGCACCTCGTGGGCGAGCTCTACCAGGGGAACCTCGAGGAGGCGGTGGCGGCGGCGCTCCGCGACGTGGACGGCGCCTACGGCCTCGCCTTCGTGAGCGCGGACGAGCCGGGGGTGCTCGTGGCGGCCCGGAAGGGCTCGCCGCTCCTCGTCGGCGTCGGCGACGGCGAGTGGCTCGTCGCCTCGGACGCGGCGGCGATCCTCCAGCACACGCGCTCGGTCATCTACCTCGACGACGGCGAGATGGCGGTGCTCACCCGTACCGGCTACCGGATCCGGAACCTCGAAACCGCGTTCGTCGAGAAGCCGGTCAACCAGATCGAGTGGGACCTCGCCACCATCGAGCGGGGCGGCTACGCCCACTTCATGCTGAAGGAGATCTTCGAGCAGCCCGAGAGCCTGATGAACACGCTCCGGGGCCACCTGCTCGAGGACGAGGGGACCGCGCGCGTCCACGGCCTCAACCTCGCGGACGACGACTGGAAGAAGGTCGAGCGCATCGTGATCACGGCGTGCGGCACGTCGTGGCACTCGGGGCTCATCGGCGAGTACATGCTCGAGGAGCTGGCCCGGATCCCGGTCGAGGTCGAGTACGCCTCGGAGTTCCGCTACCGGAACCCGGTGGTGGACGAGCGCACGCTGGTGATCGGCATCTCGCAGTCGGGCGAGACGGCGGACACCCTCGCTGCGATCCGCGAGGCGAAGCTCCGCGGGGCACGGACCATCGGGGTGGTGAACGTGGTGGGCTCCACCATCGCGCGCGAGGTGGACGGCGGCATCTACCTGCACGCCGGGCCCGAGGTGGGCGTCGCGAGCACGAAGGCGTTCACGAGCCAGGTGGCGGCGCTCACGCTCATCACCCTCCGCCTCGCCCGGCTCCGGAACCTGGGCATCATGCAGGGCCGGGTGATCATCGAGGCGCTGCAGAAGCTGCCGGGCCAGATCCAGCAGATCCTCGAGCGCGCGGGCGAGATCGAGGCGCTCGCCGAGCGGTTCAGCGCCACGACGAACGCGCTCTACCTGGGCCGCGGCGTCAACTTCCCGGTGGCGCTCGAGGGGGCGCTCAAGCTCAAGGAGATCTCGTACATCCACGCCGAGGGGTACCCGGCGGCGGAAATGAAGCACGGGCCGATCGCGCTGATCGACGAGAACATGCCGGTCGTCTGCATCGCGCCGAGGGACTCGGTGTACGGCAAGATCGTGTCGAACATCGAGGAGGTGAAGGCGCGCGGCGGCAAGGTGATCGCGATCGTGAACGAGGTGGACACCGAGATCCGCCGCCTCGCCGACTTCGCCTTCGAGATCCCGACGACGATCAACGTGCTGACGCCGCTCCTCACGGTGATCCCGCTCCAGCTCCTCTCGTACTACGTGGCGGTCCGCCGCGGCTGCAACGTGGACATGCCGCGCAACCTGGCCAAGTCGGTCACGGTCGAGTAGGCGGCGGGCGGCCCCCGCGACGGCGACGCCCCCCGGGTCCCGGCCCGGGGGGCGTCGCGCGTCCGGGGGCCCGCTCCATCGGGCGGGCGGCGCGCCCTTATCTTCCCGCCCTCCCGACTCCCAGGGGACGCGATGCGCGTGGTGCTCCAGCGGGTGACCGCCGCGGCGGTGACGATCGGCGGGCGCGAGGCCGGCCGGATCGGTCGCGGCTTCTGCCTCCTCGTCGGCTTCACGCACGCCGACACCCCCGCCGAGGTGGCCTGGATGGCGGAGAAGGTGGCGGGGCTCCGCCTCTTCGCCGACGACGAGGGGAAGATGAACGTGGGGCTCGGGGAGGCGGGCGGGCAGCTGCTCGTCGTCTCGCAGTTCACGCTCTACGGCGACGCGCAGAAGGGGCGCCGGCCCTCGTTCGTGGACGCGGCACGCCCCGAGGTGGCGATCCCGCTCTACGAGGCGTTCGTCGCCGCGCTCCGCGCCCGCGGGCTCGTGGTGGCGACCGGCGAGTTCGGCGCCGACATGCAGGTCGAGATCCGGAACGACGGCCCCGTGACCCTCATCCTGGAGCGCCACGCATGACCCCGGTCCCCCCGCTCGTCCTCGCCTCCTCCTCGCCGCGGCGGCGGCAGCTGCTCGAGATGCTGGGCCTCCGGGTCAGCGTCCAGCCGAGCCACGTGCCGGAGGTGCGGCTCCCGGGCGAGCCCCCGCACGCCTACGTGGCGCGCCTCGCGCGGGCGAAGGCCCTCGCCGTCCCGGGCGAGCTCGTCCTGGGCGCCGACACGACCGTGGCGCTCGGGGCGGAGGTCCTCGAGAAGCCCGCCGACGCGGAGGACGCCGTGCGGATGCTCCGCGCGCTCGCGGGGCGGACGCACGTGGTGTACACCGGCGTGGCGCTCGCCCGGCCGGGCGGCCGGGTGCGGGAGGCGGTGGACGAGACGCGGGTGACCTTCCGCGCCGCCGACGAGGCGACGCTCCGCGCCTACGTGGCCACCGGGGAGCCGATGGACAAGGCGGGGGCCTACGGGATCCAGGGGTACGGGGCGGCGCTGGTGGAACGGATCGAGGGGGACTTCTTCGGCGTGATGGGGCTGCCGGTGCGGCTCGTGCTCGACCTGCTGGCGCAGGAGGGGGTCGCCTACCGCTTCGGGCAGTGACGCTCAGGGGCGGACGCGGAAGACCTCCACGCTCTTCGCCTTCCCCTTGAGCGCCATCGGCTCGAGCGCCTCGAACGGCCACGGCTCGCGCGTGGCGGCCCGGAGCGGGCCGCTCGCGAGGATCTCGCCCGGCCCCGCCTCCGAGCAGAGCCGCGCCGCGATGTTGACCGTGTCGCCGATGACGGTGTACTCGAGGCGGCGGTCGCTCCCGATGTTCCCCGCGAAGACCTCGCCGTGGCTCACGCCGATCCCGACCTCGAGCACGGGACGCCCGGCATCCGCCCAGCGCTGGTTGAGCCCGCGGAGCGCCCACTGCATGGCGGTGGCGGCGCGCATGGCACGGTCGGCGCCGTCCTCCTGGGCGAGGGGCGCCCCCCAGAGCGCCATGATGGCGTCGCCGATGAACTTGTCGAGCGTCCCGCCGTGCTCGAAGACGATGTCCACCATCTCCGAGAAGTACTCCGAGAGGAGCTCCGCGATCGCCTCGGGCGCCATCGTCTCGGCGAGCGAGGTGAAGCCGCGGATGTCGCTGAAGAGCACGGTGATGGGCCGCCGCTCCCCGCCGGCCCGCACGTCGCCCGCGCTCCGCGCGATCTGGCTCGCCACGTCGGGCGCGAAGTAGCGCTCGAAGTTCCCCCGCACCAGCGCCTCGCGCCGGAGCTGCTCCGCCTGCATCGACGTGCGGATCCCCGCCGCCGCGATCCCCGCGAACGCCACCAGGAACTGCAGGTCCTCGTCGCCGAAGCTGTGGGTGGCGGTGACGCTGTCCACGTAGAGGATGCCGAGGACCCGCTCCCCCTCCGCCATGAGCGGCGTGCACATGGCGCTCCGGACGCTCTGCATCAGGATGGACTGGCCCGAGAAGCGGGCGTCCTGCGCGGCGTTGTCGGAGAGCACCGCGATCCGCTCGCTCACCACCCGCTCGGCGATGGAGCGCGGCACCTGCTGGGAGTGCGCGTCGCCCAGGCGGCTCCGCGAGAGGCGCGGGACGAGCTCGCCGGCGGGCTCGCGCACGAGGAGGATGGAGGCGCGGTCCACCGGCATCACCTCGAACGTCGCCTCGACGATCGTGGCGAGGAGGCGGTCGAGGTCGAGCTCGCCGGCGAGGCGCTGCGAGAGGTCGAGCAGCGCGGCGAGCTTGCGCGCGCGGCGCGCCTCGTCGGGGACGGGCGCGGTGCCGCTCGGCGTCGGGGCGGCGCGCTCGAGCGGGGCGAGGGCGGCGCGGGCGTCGGCCTCGACGCGGAGCTGCCGCACGATCGTCCCGCCGGCGACCCCGGTCACCATCGCCCCCGCGGGGGGCGGCACCGCCTCGAGGCGGCACTGGATCTTCCCGAAGGCGACGGTGTCGCCCGGGCCGACGAAGCCCGCCGCCACGCGCGCGCCGTTCACCGAGACGCCGTTCGAGCTCCCGAGGTCGCGCACGCGCACCCCGCCCGGCTCCGCGACCAGCTCCGCGTGGCGGCGCGAGATGGTCGGGTCCTGGATCGCGAGGTCGGCGCCGGCGCCGCGGCCGAGGACGACGGGGAGCCCGGCCGGGAGGTCGAGCGGCGTGCCGCCGTCCTGGCGGACGAGGCGCCAGGCGATCACCGCCCCTCCCGGGCGGCGAGGCCGAGCGCGGTGAGGACGGCGCGCGCCTTGGCCTCCGTCTCGCGGAACTCCGCCTCGGGATCGGAATCGGCGACGATGCCGGCCCCCGCCTGCACCCACGCGACGCCGTCCTTCATGACCACCGTCCGGATCGCGATCGCGGTGTCGAGGGCGTGCGCCCCCCACCCGACGTAGCCCACCGCCCCGGCATAGGGGCCGCGCCGCACCGGCTCGAGCTCGTCGATGATCTCCATCGCGCGCACCTTGGGCGCCCCCGAGACGGTGCCGGCGGGGAAGCAGGCGCCGAAGGCGGCGAGGGCGTCCACGCCGTCGCGCAGCCGGCCGCGCACCTCGCTCACCAGGTGCATCACGTGCGAGTAGCGCTCCACCGTGAGGAACGCGGTGAGCCGGACGCTCCCGTACGCCGCGACCCGGCCGACGTCGTTCCGCCCGAGGTCCACGAGCATGAGGTGCTCGGCGCGCTCCTTGGGATCCGCGAGCAGCTCGGCCTCGAGCGCCGCATCCTGCTCCGGCGACTGGCCGCGGGGCCGCGTGCCGGCGATCGGCCGCACCGTGACCTCGCCGTCCTCCACCCGCACGAGGATCTCCGGGCTCGAGCCCACGACGTGGACGTCGTCGAGGTGGAGGAAGTAGAGGTACGGCGCCGGGTTGAGGGCGCGCAGGTAGCGGTAGGTGAGGAACGGGTCCGGCGCCGGCAGGTCCATCCGGCGGGAGAGAACCGTCTGGAAGGTGTCGCCCGCGGCGATGTACCCCTTGATCCGGCCCACGTCGGCGACGAACCGCTCGCGCGGGTAGGGCGTCGTCACGGCGGGGAGTGGGGCGGGCTCGATCGTGAGCGGGCGCACCGGCCCCGGCGCCTCCAGGCGGGCGAGCCAGACGTCGATCCGCGCCTCGGCCGCGTCGTGCAGGCGGCGCAGCGTGGCCTCGTCGGCGCCCGGCGGCACCTCCGCGCAGGCGATGACGGTGGCGCGGTTGTACACGTTGTCGAGGACGAGCAGCGTGTCCACCACCATCATGACGGCGTCGGGGAGGCCGCGGTCGTCCGGGGGCGGGGCGGGGAGCCGCTCGAGGCTCCGGACGACGTCGTAGCCCAGGTAGCCGACGGCGCCGCCGGTGAAGCGCGGGAGGCCGGGCACCGGCACCGGCTGGTACCGGCGCATCACCCCGGCGAGGTGGTCGAGCGGCGCCACGTCGAGCGCGAGCGGGGCCCAGCCGCCGTCCGGGGTCCAGCGGTGGCACTCGCGGCCCCGGTAGCGCAGCACCTCGCGCGGGTCGGTGGCGAGGAAGGTGTAGCGCGCCCAGCGCTCGCCGCCCTCGAGCGACTCGAGGAGGAAGCCGTACGGCCCGCGGTGGAGCTTCCGGAAGGCGGTGACGGCGGTATCGCCGTCGAGCACCACCTCCCGCGTCACCGGCACCATCCCGCCCTGCGCGGCGCGCGCCAGGAACGCCTCGAAGCGGGCGCTCATCGGGGTGCCGCCACCACGTAGCTCCCGGGCCCCTCGAGCGTCGCCGCGAGGTTGTCGGTCGCCGGGCGGGAGGAGGCGAGGAGGCGCACCGCGCCGCCCTCGAGGAGCCGGCCGATGGCGAGCGCCTGCTCCACCGCGACGTCGCTGCCGTAGCGTCGCCGCGCGTCGGCCGGGGCGGAGAAGTGCCGGGCGTACTTGAACACGAGCCGCGCTCCGGTGAAGGGAAGGTCGCTGGCGACGTCGAGGCCGTAGACGCCGGGCCGGGGTCGGAGCCGGACGGTGACCGGGCTCCCCGCCGGCGCGGTGAAGGCGGCGGCGGGAAAGGTCACCACCGCGAGGGTGGCCTGGTCCGGCGGGCCGTGCCGCAGCACCACCTCGCGCGCCGCCCCCGCCACCAGCGTGACGACGGTGTCCTGCGGGGGGATGCCCGCCGCCTCGAGCACGAAGACGCCGCCCGCGGGGAGGGTCCGGACGGGGGTCACCTCCGGCGCCGCGGGGGCCGTCGCCCGCCGGGCGCCGCAGCCGCCCAGGAGGGACGCGAGGAGGAGGCCCGTCAGGGCCGGGGGGACGAGGCGCGACACGGTCAGGGGGACGAAGCTAGGGGGCGCGCGGCGGGCGGGGCAAGGCGTCCCCGGGGCGTCGCCCGGCGCCGGGACCGCGCGCGGCGGCCTTTGGTATCACGTTGTGGCGGGTATATTTGGAAGTTCGAGGTTCCGCAGGCCGGTCCCCGACGTCAGGACGCCCGGATGTCGTTTTCCGACGAGTGGCTCGTCGCCACGATCCAACCGCTGTTGCCCGAGGGGCAGCTGGAGCAGCTCCGGCAGGCCGCCCAGGGGACGGTCGTGTCGCTGTGGGAGCAGCTGACCCAGCGCCGGGTCGTGACCGACGAGCAGGTGATCGACGCCGTCTCCCGCCGCTTCCGCCTCCCGGTGGCCGACCTCGCCACGCTCGACACCCGGGTGCGCGAGGTGGCGCCGGAGAACCTCGTCCGGCGGTTCAACGTGCTGCCCCTCCGGATGACGGACTCCTACCTCGAGGTCGCGACGGCGAACCCGTTCGACATCGACGCGGAGAAGATGCTCGCCTTCGCCAGCGGCCGCGAGGTGCGGATGCTCCTCGCCTCGCCGACGCGGATCCGCGACAAGGTGGACGAGATCTACCGCCCCGAGGACGCGGTCCAGAAGATCATCGGCAACCTGGAACTGGGCGACGCCGAGGTCACCCAGCTCGAGGACGAGCCGCAGGACATCGGCGCCTCCGCCGACGAGGCGAGCACCGCGCCGATCGTCCGCCTCGTGGACATGATGCTCGCCGACGGCATCGCGAGCCGGGCCAGCGACATCCACATCGAGCCGGTCGAGGGCGGGGTGGTGGTGCGCTACCGCATCGACGGCGTGCTGCGGCAGGTCATGAAGATCCCGCGCACCGCGGGGATCCCGCTCATCTCGCGCATCAAGATCATCTCCGGCCTCGACATCGCCGACCGGCGCCGGCCGCAAGACGGCCGCGCCCGCGTGGCGGTGAACAACTCGCCGGTGGACCTCCGCATCTCGACCCTCCCCGCCACCTACGGCGAGAAGGTCGTGATCCGCGTGCTCAACGCGAAGGCGACCGTCCTCACGCTCGAGAACCTCGGCATGTACCCCGAGGAGCGCACGGCGGTGGCGTCGCTGCTGCAGCACAAGGAGGGGATCGTCCTCGTGACCGGCCCCACCGGGTCGGGCAAGACGACGACGCTCTACTCCGCGCTCCGCATGGTGCAGAGCGAGGGCGTGAACATCGTGACCGTCGAGGACCCGGTCGAGTACCGCCTCGGCGAGAACATCGTGCAGGTGCAGGTGAACGAGAAGGCGGGGCTCACCTTCGCCGCGGCGCTCCGGAGCATCCTGCGGCAGGACCCCGACGTCGTGCTGGTGGGCGAGATCCGCGACCACGAGACGGCCCAGATCGCCGTGCAGGCCTCGCTGACCGGCCACCTGGTGCTCTCGACGCTGCACACGAACGACGCGCCGAACGCGGTGACGCGCCTCGTGGACATGGGGATGGAGGCGTACAAGATCGCCTCCGCGCTCCGCGGCGTGATCGCCCAGCGCCTCATGCGCCGGCTCTGCCGTGTCTGCCGGCAGGACGGGGGCGACCAGGTGCCGGAGCGCGTGCGGCGCTACGTCCCCGACGGCACGCCGCTCTTCCGCGCGGTGGGGTGCCCCGAGTGCGCGATGACCGGCTACCGCGGGCGCTTCAGCATCGTCGAGATCCTGGCGATGTCGCCCGAGCTGGAGCGGATCATCGGCTCGGGCGCCACGGCGGACAAGATCGCCGAGGCGGCCCGCAAGGCGGGGATGAAGTCGCTGTGGGAGAGCGGGCTCCGCCACGTGCTGGACGGCGAGTCCACGATCGAGGAACTCCTGCGCGTCACCGACGTGCCGCACCAGGAGAGCGTGACCGGGAAGGCGGCGCCGGCGCGCCCCTCCGCCCCGCAGCCCGCCATCCCGGCGACGCCGCTCCCCGGGCCGGCCGTCGCGGTCGCGCCACCGCCGGCGGCCCCCGCGGCTCCCGCGCCGGCGGCGCCGGACCTCACCTTCGAGCTGCTCGACGAGGAGCTGGCCCCGCCCGACGGCGCCGGCCGCCCCGGGCACGGGCGGAAGGTCCTGCTCGTCGAGGACGAGGACCAGCTGCGCCGCGTGATGCGCGACCTCCTCGAGCGGGACGGCTACGCCGTCGCCGAGGCGCGCGACGGCGCGCAGGCGCTCGAGCAGGTGGACCGCTACGCGCCCGACGTCATCATGCTGGACCTCAACCTCCCCGGGGTGGACGGGTACGCGGTGCTGCAGCAACTGCGCTCGCGCCCGGCCACGAGCCACATCCCGGTGATCGTCCTCACCGCCAAGGGCGACGAGGACAACGAGGTGCGCGTCTTCCAGCTCGGTGCGGACGACTTCCTCGCGAAGCCGTTCCGCGCGCGCTCGCTCTCGGCGCGCATCGAGGCGGTCGTGGGCCGCCGCAGCCGCGCCTGATTCCCCGACCTCCCGTTCCCGGTTCCCCCGCCATGCTGGCCGACACGCGGCGCCCCGGCGCCGAGCATCGCGCACTCGACCTGATCAAGCCGTCCGTCCGGGCGCAGCCCGCGTACACGCTCGTGGCCCCCGAGGCGCGGCGGAAGCTCAACCAGAACGAGAGCCCGTACGACGTCCCCGAGGCGCTCAAGCGGGAGATCCTCGACCGCGCCCTCGACGCGCGGTGGCAGCGCTACCCCGAGTTCGCGCCGCGCCGCCTCCTCGAGCGCCTCGCCGACTGGTACGCCTGGCCCGCCGACGGCATCCTGGCCGGCAACGGGTCGAACGAGGTGATCCAGGCGGCGCTCGCGGTGACGCTGCAGGCGGGCGACGCGGTCGTGGCCCCGAGCCCCACCTTCTCGCTCTACCGCCTCCTCACCAGCGTCTTCGGGGGGCGGTACGTCCCCGTGCCGCTCGGGCCCGAGTTCGCCTACGACGTCCCGCGCCTCGTGGACGTCGCGGTCCGGGAGCGCGCCAAGGCCGTGGTGTTCTGCTCGCCCAACAACCCGACGGGCTCCGCGCTCCCCGAGGGGGCGGTCGAGCGGGTGCTCGAGGCGACCGACGCGATGGTGCTCGTGGACGAGGCCTACCAGGACTTCGGCGGCCCGAGCGCCCTGGGCGCGCTGGCGCAGTCGGACCGCGTGGTGGTGCTCCGCACCTTCTCGAAGGCGCTCGGCATGGCGGGGCTCCGCTTCGGCGTGGCCCTCGCCCACCCGCCGGTGGCGCGGGAGATCGCGAAGGCGAAGCTCCCCTACAACGTGAACCTGGTGACCCTCGCCGCCGCCGAGGTGCTCCTCGACCACATGGACGTGCGGGCGGCGCTGGTGCGGGACATCCTCGCCACGCGCGACCGCTTCCTCCCGCGGCTGCGCGCGCTGCCGGGCCTCACCGCCTACCCGACCGAGGCCAACTTCGTCCTCGTCCGGTTCCACGCAGTGCCGGCGCGCGAGGTGTTCCGCCGCCTCCTCGAGGAGCACGGGATCCTCGTGCGCGACGTCTCGGCGACCCCGGAGCTGCACGAGTGCCTCCGGATCTCGATCGGGACCGACGAGGACATGGACGCCGTCCTCGCCGCGCTCGCGGCGATCCTGGGCGGCTGAGGGGCCCGGCCATGGCGCGCACCGCCGAGATCCGCCGCACCACGAAGGAGACCGACCTCCTCGTCCGCCTCGACCTCGACGGGTCCGGGAAGGCGGAGGTGCGCACCGGCATCGGCTTCTTCGACCACATGCTCGACGCCTTCGCCCGGCACGGCCTCCTCGACCTCGTCGTCGAGGCGAAGGGCGACCTGCACGTGGACCAGCACCACACCGTCGAGGACACGGGCATCGCCCTCGGCCAGGCGATCGCCCAGGCCCTCGGCGACCGCGCGGGGATCCGCCGCTACGCCGACGCGACCGTGCCGCTCGACGAGGCGCTCGTCCGGGCGGTGGTGGACGTGTCCGGCCGCCCGTACCTGAGCTATCACGTGGAGATCGCCAAGTGGCAGCTCCTCGGCGACTACGACGTCTTCCTCACGCCGGAGTTCTTCCGCGCGCTCGTGACCAACGCGCAGCTCACCTGCCACCTCGACCTGCTGCGCGGGGAGAACCCGCACCACATCGTCGAGGCGGCCTTCAAGGCCTTCGCCCGGGCGCTCGACGCCGCCACGACGCGCGACCCGCGCGTGACCGGGGTGCCGTCCACCAAGGGCGTGCTGTAGCGGGGCCGCCGTGATCGTCGTCGTGGACTACGGGGTGAACAACCTCGCGAGCGTCGTGCGCGCCCTCGCGGCCGGCGGGCATCCCGCCACGCTGAGCGCCGACCCGGCGGTGGTGCGCCGCGCGGGGCACGTCGTCGTGCCCGGCGTGGGGCACTTCGCGCGCGCCGCGCAGAACCTGGCGGAGTCGGGCCTCGGCGAGGCGGTGCGCCAGGTGGCCGCCGCCGGCCGTCCCGTGATGGGCATCTGCCTCGGCCTGCAGCTCTTCTTCGAGGAGAGCGAGGAGGCGCCGGCGGCCCGCGGGCTCGGGCTCCTCGAGGGCCGGGTGCGCCGCCTCGCGGTGGAGCTCCCGGTCCCGCACGTCGGGTGGGCGCGCGTCGAGCCGTCGGAGGCCGGGACCCGGCACCCCGTGCTCGCGCGGGCGTTCGCGGGGGAGCCGCGCTTCTTCTACCACGTGCACAGCTTCCACCCCGACCGGGTGCCGCCGGGCCAGCAGCTCGCGCACGCCGAGTACGGCTACCGCTTCGCCACGATGGTGGGGCGGGACAACGTGCTCGGTGCGCAGTTCCATCCCGAGAAGTCGCAGCGCGACGGGATCGCGCTGCTCGCGGCCTTCGCCGCGTGGGCGCCGTGACCGCCGTCAGCGTCTCGCTCGTGGACGTGTACGTGGTGCGCGGCGCCGGCGACGGCCTCGAGTGCCTCGCGCTCCGCCGCGGCCCCGGGGGCCGGTGCCCCGGCTCGTGGGAGGCGGTGCACGGCCACATCGAGCCGGGCGAGGCCCCGGCCGACGCGGCGCTCCGCGAGCTGCGCGAGGAGACGGGGCTCGCCCCCGCGCGCTTCTACAACCTGAGCCGCGTCGAGACCTTCTACCTCCACCGGCAGGACGAACTGGCCTTCGTGCCCGTCTTCTGCGCCTTCGCGGCCCCCGGGGACACGGTGCGCCTCGGCCCCGAACACGACGCCTTCGCCTGGCTGCCGGTATCGGAGGCGCAGCGCCGCCTCGCCTGGCCGCGCGAGGCGCGGGCGCTCGACGACATCGTGCGCCTCATGGGGACGGGGGACGCCGGCCCGGTCGAGGACGTGCTCCGCGTATGCTAGCCCGCCGCATCATCCCCTGCCTCGACGTGGCCGAGGGCCGCGTCGTGAAGGGCGTCCATTTCGAGTCGCTCCGCGACGCCGGCGATCCCGTCGAGCAGGCGCGGCGGTACGACGCCGAGGGCGCCGACGAGCTCGTCTTCCTCGACATCACCGCGAGCCACGAGCGCCGCGACACGACGCTCGACATGGTGAGCCGCGTCGCGGAGGCGATCTACATCCCGTTCACGGTGGGGGGCGGCGTGCGCTCGGTGGAGGATGCCGGGCGGCTCCTGCGCGCGGGCGCTGACAAGGTGGCGGTGAACACCGCGGCGGTGCGGGACCCGTCGCTCGTCACGCGGCTCGCGGAGAGCTTCGGGACGCAGTGCGTCGTGGCGGCGGTGGACGCGAAGCGCGTCGGCGGGCGCTTCACGGTCATGGTGACGGGCGGCCGCGAGCCCACCGAGCTCGAGGCGATCGCGTGGATCGCGGAGCTCGAGCGGCTCGGCGCCGGGGAGATCCTCCTCACCTCGATGGATCGCGACGGGACCCGGGCCGGCTACGACCTCGAGCTCACGGGCGCGGCCTCGCGCGCCGTGCGGATCCCGGTCATCGCCTCCGGCGGTGCCGGCTCGCTGGCGCACCTCGCCGAGGCGCTGGAGGCGGGGGCGCACGGCGTGCTCGCCGCCTCGATCTTCCACTTCCGGGGCTCGTCGCTCCCCGAGGCGCGCGCCTTCCTCCGCGCGCGCGGCTTCCCGGTGCGGCCGTGACGGGTATGCGCCGCGGGGCGGCCGTGCTCGCCGTCCTGGCCGCCGGCGCCGGCCTCGCCGCCGCGGCACCCGCGGCGCGGCGCGCCCCCTGCCTCCGACCCCTGAAGGCCGGGACGATGGTCCAGGGGGAGGTGCGCGTCTGCCCGGGGCGGTACCGCATCGCCGACCCGGCGGAGCGGGGCGTGATCATCCTCGCCGCCTCGGGGACGCACCTCGACCTGACCGGCGTCACGCTCGAGAGCGGCGACACCCTCCAGTCGGCCTTCGTGGGGACCGGCGTCGTGAGCCGCGGCGTGGACGGGGTCACGATCACCGGGGGCACCATCCGCGGCTACCGGTACGGCATCCTCCTCGACGGCGGGCGGGGCCACCGGGTGCAGGACACCGACCTCTCGCGCTCCCGCGCCCAGACCCTCCGCTCGACGCCCGATCGCTACGACGAGGCCGACTGGCTCGACATCGCCGACCCGAACGTCTTCGAGCGGTACGGGGCGGGGCTCTACCTGCGGAACACGACCGGCGCCGTGGTCACCGGCGTCACGGCGCGCGAGGCGCAGAACGGCATCGGCCTCTCGGGCACGCGGGGGGCGTACCTCGCCGCGAACGACGTCTCGCACAACTCGGGGTGGGGCATCCACCTCTGGCGCTCGGCCGGCAACACGATCGTGCGCAACCGGGCGGCCGACAACGTCCGCTGCGAGGCGCCCGCCTGGCACCGCGGCTGCGACTCGGCGGCGCTCCTGCTCCGGCAGCAGAGCGACTCGAACGTGATCGCGGACAACGACCTCAGCGGCTCGGGCGACGGCTTCTTCCTGAGCGGGCACCGGCCCGCCCTGCAGCCGTCCGTCGGCAACCTCGTGCTCCGCAACGACGCCTCGCGCGCCTGGCACAACGCGTTCGAGGCGACCTTCAGCTGGAACAACACCTTCCTCGACAACCGCGCCGACAGCGCCGACTACGGCTTCTGGCTCGGCTACTCGAGCGGGAGCACGGTGCGCGGGAACACCGTCGTCGGGAGCCGCACCGCGGGCATCGCGATCGAGCACGGGCAGGACAACGAGCTCGCGGGGAACGTGGTGATCGGCGGCGAGGTGGGCATCCGCCTCTTCGCGCCGTCCGCCGACGGTCCCGACAGCCGGGGCTACCGGGTGGACGACAACGTGCTCGCCAGGCTCGAGCGCGGGCTCGTGGTCGAGCGGACGAGCCAGCTGCGGGTGCGGGGCAACCTCTTCGACGGGGTGGGGGAGGGGCTCGTGGCGGACTCGGCGGCGCGGGAGGCGGAGGTGAGCGGGAACGTCTTCCTGCGCGCGCGGGGCGTGTTCATCCGCGCGCCCGAGCTCGAGGCGGGCGGGAACTTCTGGGGCACCGCGACTGCCGCCGAGGCCGCGGCCCGCACCACGGGGCGGGTGAACATCGCCCCGTGGCGGCCGGCCGCCGAGGCGGGGTACTAGGCGCGCGCGCCGCTCACGCGGCGTCGCGCGGCGCGAGCACCCGCTCAAGCTCGCCGGCCGCCGGCACCCGCCCCACCACGCGCACCTGCCCGTCCACCACGAGCGCGGGCGCCCCGATCACGCCATAGGCCGCGATCTCGGCCGGATCCTCCACCCGCTCGACCGCCTCGCGGCGGCCGAGGCGCGCCCGCGCGCGGAGGACGTTGTTGTAGAGCACCTGCGCGTGCCAGCTCCGCGGACCCACCACCTGGACCGTCATGTCGCCCTCCGCGTCCCGGACGGCCCCGCGGCCCCGCGCCCTCCGGCGCAGGTCCGCAGGCCGTCATGCTCCGGACGCTACGGGGGCGGGACGCAAGGCGGCGTGAAGGCGGACTGAGGCGAGGATCAGTCAAAGCGGTTCGCGAAGCTCACGAACTTGTAGCGCCCCTCCCGCTCGATGATGAGGCCGAAGAGCCGCTCCGTCCCCGTCTGCCCGCGCTCGATCTTCCGGCGGACGAGGCAGGGGCCCCAGAGGACGTTGCCCCCCTCACGGCTCGGCGTGCCCTCGCACTCGACACCGACGTAGCCGAGGTCCCGCCCGCCGCGCTCCTGGAGCAGCAGGGCCAGCCCGCGCGCGCCCCGGTTCTCGATCAGGAACCACATCAGGTCGGCGTTGAGGCTGTAGGGCGGAAAGCCCTGCGGCGTGGTCG
>JBAIWX010000140.1:0-1936 GCA_037916975.1 Gemmatimonadales bacterium | reverse complement strand
CACGACCCTCAGGCGCGGCGCGATGATCGCGGGCGGCACCCTCTTCTTCCTGGGCCTCACCGGCATGGCGGCCCACCACCTGATCCCGCACCGGGACGTCCCGCCCGCCTCCGAGTTCGGCCTGGGCCCCCGCACCTCCGCCGCCGGGCACTACCGGGCGACGATCGAGACCGACGAGCCGCTCCGCACCCGCCGCATGCTCTCGGTGCGCCTCCGCGTGCAGGACGCGGCGGGCCAGCCGGTCGAGGGGGCCGCGATCACGGTGGACGGCGGGATGCCGCAGCACGGCCACGGGCTCCCCACCGCGCCGCGGGTGACGCGCGAGCTGGGTGAGGGCCGCTACCAGGTGGACGGGCTCAAGTTCAGCATGGGCGGGTGGTGGGAGCTCCGGTTCGGCGTCACCGCCGCAGCCGGCACCGACAGCGTCACCTTCAACGTGAAGCCCTGAGGCGGCTGTGCGACGCCTCCTGGCGGTGACCGGGCTCGCGGCGATCGCCGCGCTGCAGCTCGGGCTCGCGCGCCACTCGGCGCGCTGGAGCGACGCGGACCGGGCCACGCTCGCCTCGCTGGTGCTCGACGCCGGCGAGGCGCCGCCCGCCGACCCGACCAACCGGGTCGCCGACGACCCCCGCGCCGCGGCGCTCGGCCGGCGGCTCTTCTTCGACGCCCGGCTCAGCGCCGACGGGAAGGTGGCCTGCGCCACCTGCCACGACCCCGCGCGCGAGTTCCAGGACGGGACCCCGCTCGCGAAGGGCGTCGGCACCACCGACCGGCGCACGATGCCCGTCGCCTCGACGGCGCACGGGAGCTGGATGTTCTGGGACGGCCGGAAGGACAGCCAGTGGGCCCAGGCGCTCGGCCCCTGGGAGAGCCCGGTCGAGCACGGCGGGTCGCGCGCGCAGTACGTTCACGTGGTCGCCGCCGACTACAAGGCCGAGTACGAGGCGGTGTTCGGCCGGCTCCCCGATCTCTCGCTCGTCCCCCGGCGTGCGGGGCCGGTCGCCGACCCCGCCGCGCGTGCGGCGTGGGAGCGGATGCCGGCGGCGGAGCGGGACCGGGTGACGCAGGTGTACGTGAACATGGGGAAGGCGGTCGCGGCCTACGAGCGGCTCATCGCGTACGGGCCCTCGCGGTTCGACCGCTATGCCCGGGCGGTGGCGGAGACCGGCCGGGCACCGGAGGGCGTGCTCACTGCCGACGAGGAGGCGGGGCTCCGGCTCTTCGTGGGGAAGGCGCGCTGCACCAGTTGCCACACCGGGCCGCTCCTCTCCGACTTCGCCTTCCACAACACCGGCGTCCCGCGTGCCGCGGGGCTCCCGGACGACGCGGGCCGGCTCGCCGGGGCCGCGAAGGTGAAGGGCGACGAGTTCAACTGCCGGAGCCGCTGGAGCGATGCGCCCGCCGAGTGCGCGGAGCTCGAGTTCCTGGCGGACACGGGGAGGGCGATCGTGCGGGCGTTCAAGACGCCGTCGCTCCGGAACGTGGCGCTCCGCTCGCCCTACATGCACGCGGGACAGTTCCGCTCGCTCGACGAGGTGCTCGACCACTACGACCGCGCCCCCGCGGCGCCGGCGGGGACGAGCGAGCTCAAGCCGCTCCACCTCACCGCGCAGGAGCGCCGGCAGCTGATCGCGTTCCTGGGCTCGCTCTCGGCGCCGCTCGCGACGCCGGACTCGCTCCTCCGGGCGCCGTGAGGCGCCCGGCCTGCCATTCCACTGAAGGAGGTGTCTCGTGCCGTTCCTGATCGGCGTCGTGCTCGCGGTGGCGGTCGGCGTGCTGGGGAGGACGAGCGGGATGGACCGCGACCGCTCCTTCTATGCCGTCGCGATGCTCGTGATCGCCGCGCTGTACAGCCTCTTCGCCGTGATGGGCGGGTCCGCGGGGGCGCTCGCGGCCGATGCGGCGATCGGCACGGTGTTCATCGTCGCGGCGGTCG
>JBAIWX010000139.1:0-9406 GCA_037916975.1 Gemmatimonadales bacterium | reverse complement strand
AAACGGAGCGTGGCGAGGGCCACAAGGGTGCCCTCATCGACGCCTACCCCGACGAGTGGTTCGACTCCAGGAACGGGCCGGCCGTGAGAGGACGCCCGTGCCTCGGGATCTCCCGCCATCCGCGCGGGCTGTCCCAGCTCGAGCTGAACGGGCGTACCCTCCGCGTGCAGGTCGACGATCGACACGGCGCTGAGCCGGTCCGGTCGGGGAATCCGAGAGGGAGGGTGAAGCCACCGTTGCAATCACGGCTCCCACCCGCCCCCGGAGGTTCCGCCAGATGGACGTTACCGCATCACCAGCCGTCCCGACTGGTCCCGCCCCGCCCGTCCAGGGCACTCGGGCGCCCGGCAGCGGCATCCGCCCTCGCGATCCTCGCCAGCGCCGTCCGGCAGCACGGGCCGTCCACGCCCCGACGACGCTGCCCGAGCGTACCGGTTTCTCGCCCCTGACCCGATGGAGCAAGCACATGCGCATGCCCCTCATCCTCCTCGCGCTGCTCCCGCTGGCAGCGTGCAGCCGGAGCGCCGATCCGTCCCCCCCAACAGCGCCGTCGGACCCTTATCGGATCCTGAGCGGCCCGGCGATCTGCGACTCGTGCGACTACGTCCGATTCCAGGTCGCCGGCCCCGACCTGGGCGAGGTTCGCGGGGCGGCCTTCACCGGCGGTGACGGGCACCTGCTCCCGATCCACGTGCAGCTCGCGGCATTCACAGGCGATTCCGGTGACGTCCTCCTGGGAACGGCGTCCTTCCTCGACGTGGTCGGCAGCGGCTCCTACCCGCTGCGGCTCACGCGCTCGGTTGCGGGAGGGGAGTCGACCATCGTGCTGGGGCATGCGCTCCGCGTGGTGCGTCCGAGCCGAAGGCTGACTCCTCCGCCGGATCCGTTTGCGGATCCGTTGGGCCTCCTCGACATCCTCGTCTGGGCCGTGGGGACGCGGCCCTACGGTCCGTTCCAGCTCATCTGGGGTCAGGAGGGATGCCAGACGAAGGGAACGTGCTTGACGGGTTATGACGTGGGGTCCGGGCAGCTCAACACCGAGTCTGTCGCGCCAGGGCGCTACGAATTCCTCGTCGACCAGCGGGCCGGGGCGTTCCCGGAGGGCTGCTCGGTCACGACACCGATGCCGCTCGTCGTGGAGGTGCCGGTAGGCTTCGGCGGGAGGACGCAGGCAACGATCGAGATCGCCTGCCCGTGAACGGCACGCCTCCCGAAACGCCCGCGGGCCGGTGACGATTCACCGGCCCGCGTCGCGTCTCACTTCCCGACCCCGTGGCACTTCTTGTACTTCTTGCCCGAGCCGCAGGGACAGGGGTCGTTCCGCCCGACTTCCGGCACCTCCGCCGCCCCGGCGCCGACACGGCCGAGGGACGTGGCCACCGCGGGCGCGGGGGACGCGGGTGCGCTGGACGGGGGCGGCACCATCGCCGAAGCCCGGGGTGCGGGCCCCATGAAGAGGTCGTCGGCCCCGCCGGCCGCCCGGGCCGGCGGGGCGGGCGGCGGCGGGGGCGGCGGTGCCGCCGGCCCCTCGGCGGTGACCTGGATCTTGAGGAAACGCTCGCTGAACGTGGCCTGGATGTCGTGCATCAGGTCCTCGAACATCTCGAACGCTTCCTTCTTGTACTCGACGAGCGGGTCCTTCTGGCCCCAGCCGCGGTAGTGGATCGCGTTGCGGAGCTGGTCGAGGTCGTACAGGTGGTCCTTCCACTTCTCGTCGAGGGTGGCGAGCATCACCTGCGACAGGACCTGCTCGTCCACGTCCGCGATCGCGACCTGCCGGCCGAAGTCCACCAGGTAGGCGAGCTTGCGGTCGAACGCCGCCTGCGCCTCGCGCTGCACCGCCGCGACGATCGCGTCGAGGTCCGGCGTCGCCGCGGCGTCCGTCACCGCCTCCGCCACCACCAGGAACTGGAGCGCGAGCGCCTCGCGGAGGCCGCCCCGGTCGAACTCCTCGGGGCGGTCGGCCGAGGCGAGGAACTGGCGCACCGCGCGCTCGAGCGCCGCGTCCACCATGCGCCGCGCCTCGCCCTTGAGCTCCTCGCCCCGCTCGAGGGCGAAGAGCCGCAGCGAGTAGACGACCTCGCGCTGCTGGTTCATCACGTCGTCGTACTCGAGGAGGCGCTTGCGGGCCTGGAAGTTCTGCAGCTCCACCCGCTTCTGCGCGGTCTCGATGGCGCGCGTGATGAGCGCCCCCGTGATGACCTCCCCCTCCTCCGCCCCGCTCTTCTCCATCCACCGCGCGATGCGGTCCGACCCGAAGAGCCGCATCAGGTCGTCCTCGAGCGAGAGGAAGAAGATGGACTGCCCCGGGTCGCCCTGCCGGCCGGAGCGGCCGCGCAGCTGGCGGTCGATGCGCCGCGACTCGTGGCGCTCGGTGCCGATGATCTGGAGCCCCGCCTCCTGCGCGGTGAGGTCGAGGTCCCGGCCCAGCTTGATGTCGGTGCCGCGGCCGGCCATGTTCGTCGCGATCGTGATCGCGCCCGCCTGGCCCGCCTGCGCGACGATCTCCGCCTCGCGCTGGTGGTACTTCGCGTTCAGCACCTCGTGCCGGAGCCCGCGGCGCCGGAGCATCTTGCTGAGCGTCTCCGAGACGTCCACCGTCACGGTGCCGATCAGGACCGGGAGCCCCTGCTGGTGCAGCCGCTCCACCTCGGCCGCGATCGCGTCGTACTTCTCCTTCCGCGTCCGGTAGATCCGGTCGGGATTGTCCCGCCGGCGGATCGGCCGGTTGGTCGGGATCACCGACACCTCGAGCCCGTAGATCTGGAAGAACTCCTGCTCCTCCGTCTCGGCGGTGCCCGTCATGCCGGCGAGCTTCTCGTACATCCGGAAGTAGTTCTGGATCGTGATCGTCGCGAAGGTCTGCGTCTCGCCCTTGACGTGGACGCCCTCCTTCGCCTCGACAGCCTGGTGCAGGCCGTCCGACCACCGCCGCCCGGGCATGATGCGCCCGGTGAACTCGTCCACGATCAGGACCTGGCCGTCCTGGATGATGTAGTCCACGTCCTTCTCGTAGAGGGCGTGGGCCTGCAGCAGCTTGTGGATGACGTGCAGCGCCTCGCTCTTGCGCGCGTACTCCGCCTCGATCTCCCGCCGCCGTGCGGCGCGCTCGGCGGGGGCGAGGTCGGCCTTCTCGAGGTCGGCCACCGCCTGCGAGATGTCGGGCACGAGAAAGAGTGTCGGGTCCTGCGGCGAGAGCGCCTCGGCGCCCCGGTCCGTCAGGTGCACCGCGTGGCCCTTCTCGTCGAGGACGAAGTAGAGCGGGTCCTCGACGTCGCGCATCGTCTGCTGCCGCGTGGGGAGCTTCCGGTCCGCGATCGCGTCGAGCTCCACGCGCTGCACCAGCTGCTTCACGGCGCTGTCGGCGAGCATCTTGAGGAGCCGCTTGCTCTTGGGCACGCCGAGCTGCGCCTGGTAGAGCTTCCGCGCGGCCTCCGGGCGGGCCTTCTCGTCCTTGAGGAGCTCCTCCGCCTCGGCGAGGAGCCGGTTCACCACGTCGGTCTGGCGCCGGACCAGCTCGTAGACCTGGCGGTTGTACCGGGCGTACGAGTCGTCCCCCTCGTGCGGCACCGGCCCCGAGATGATCAACGGGGTCCGCGCCTCGTCGATGAGGATCGAGTCCACCTCGTCGATGATGGCGAAGACGTGCTCCCGCTGGACCCGCTGGTCCAGCGAGAACACCATGTTGTCGCGGAGGTAGTCGAAGCCGAACTCGTTGTTCGTGCCGTAGAGGATGTCGGCGTGGTACGCGGCGCGGCGCTCCGGGGACGAGGGCTCGGTGTCGTCGAGGCAGGCCACCGAGACGCCCAGGTACCGGAAGAGGTGCCCCATCCACTGCGAATCGCGGCGGGCGAGGTAGTTGTTGACGGTGACGAGGTGCGCGCCGCGCCCGGTGAGGGCGTTGAGGTAGAGGGGCAGCGTCGCGACCAGCGTCTTGCCCTCGCCCGTCGCCATCTCGGCGATGCGCCCCTGGTGGAGCACGATGCCGCCGAAGAGCTGGACGTCGTAGGGGACCATGTCCCACGTCAGCTCGTGGCCGGTCACCTGCACCGTCGTCCCCACGAGCCGGCGGCAAGCCTCGCGCACCGTGGCGAACGCCTCCGGCAGCAGCTCGTCGAGCACCGCCGCGACCGCCTTCCGGTAGTCGCGCTCGACCTGCTGGAACCGTCCTTCCAGCGCCTCCCGCTCGGCCGCGTCGGCGCACGCGTGCTTCGCCGCGCGGACCTCGTCGAGCTCCGCCCCGAGTGCGCCGGTGCGCTCGGCGATGATCCCGCGGAACTTCGCGGTCTGCGCGCGGAGCTCCGCCTCCCCCACGCCCGCGAGCCGTTCCTCGTGCGCCTTGACCTGCGCGAGCAGCGGCTGGAGCCGCTTGACCTCGCGCTCGAAGCGCGTCCCGAAGACCGACGTGATGAGCTTCTTGATCATCCTGCCCCGTCCGCATAGAGCCCGTGCTCGGCGATGCACGCCGCCACCGCATCGGGCACCCAGTACCTGATCGACCGCCCCTGCCGTACCCGTTCGCGCACGGCCGACGCGCTGATGTCCACGGCCGGCACCGCGATCGTGCCATGCACGAGCGGCGAGGCCGGCGGCGCCTCGCCCGCGCGCGCGAACACCACGATCCGCGCCAGCCCCGGGAGGGCCGGGGCCTCGCGCCACGCGCCGAGCTCGCGCGCCGCGTCCGCGCCCACGAGCAGCGTGAACGCCGCGCCCGGCTCCCGCGCCCGGAGCGCCCGCAGCGTGTCGACCGTATAGGACGGCCCGGGGCGCTCCAGCTCCACGCGCTCGCAGCGGAACCGCGGCTCCCCCGCGATCGCGAGCTCCACCATGCGCGCCCGGAGGCCGGCCGGCGCGGCGTGCCGCCCCGCCTTGAACGGCTGCTCCCGCGCCACCACGAAGCGGAGCTCCGCGAGGCCCAGCGCCTCGATCGCCGCCTGGCCCGCGAGGAGGTGGCCGTGGTGGACGGGGTCGAACGACCCGCCCAGGAGCCCTATCACCGGCCCTTCGCGGCCGTGTCCGCGGGGACGGCGGGGCACACCTCGCCCACCCCCTCGGCCTTCGGGTGGAACCGCCGAATATAACCGCACGCTTCCCGGGCGTCCTCCTCGTACCCGACGGCCCGATACGCCCGGACGAGGCGCACGAGCGCCTGCGGCGCCACCGCCGCACGCGGGTAGGTGGCGACCACGTCCCGCAGGTAGAGGATCGCCGAGTCCCACGCGCGCAGCCGCATGTAGTAGAGCGCCGCCTTGTACTGCTTGTAGGCGAGGTCGTCCTGCAGCTCCTGCACGCGGAGCTGTGCGCGCTTCGCCGCGGCGCTCCCCGGGTACCGGCTCAGGACCTCCTGGAACGTCGAGAGCGCCGTCGAGCCGTACGTGGGATCGAGCTCCGGTCGCCGCCAGAGCGCGCGGTAGGCGTCACCCACGCGCAGCAGGGCGTCGGGCGCGAGCGTGTCCGCCGGGTACTCGTCGGAGACCTTCCGGAACTCGCGCGCCGCCTGGAGGTTGTCCTTGAGCCCGAGGTGCGCCTCGCCCATGAGGAAATGGAGCAGCGGCATCCGGCGGTCCGTCGGCTTGACCTCGAGACTGAGCCGCTGCAGGGCGGTCTGCAGGTCGGCCCACTTCCCCGAGCGCTGGAGGTGCACCGCCTCGGCCCAGGCGGAATCCGCCTGCGCAGCGGTGAGCTCCCCGGGCGCGACGGTGGGGGCCAGCGCGGCAGGCTTCCGGTGGCCGCAGGCCGCGACGATGGCGGCCAGGGCGGCGAGGCAGAGGATGCGTCTCATGGCTGTCCGGTGCGCGGCGCCGCCGCGCTCGAGTCGGTGGCGCCGACGGCTGGCGCGAGGATGGCCCCGCCGGCGGACAGGCTGTCGAGGGCGGCCCGGCCCAGCTCGAGCGCGCAGGAACCGGTCGCCGCCTCGGCGGCCTGGCGAACGCGCACGGCGTCGGAGCGGAGGCGGATCGCGTCGTAGACGCCGACGGCAGTGCGGCACCCCTCGCTCCGCTGCAGCGTGCGGCCGAGGGCGAGGAGCAGCGAGTCGGCGGTGGCGGGATCGGGGGCCGCCGCGACCGCGGCGGGGAGGAAGCGCGCGACGTCGGCGCCGCCCAGGGCACCCTCGCGGATCGCGGCGAGGACCACGCGCCCTTCCGGGCGGCGCGGGGCCACCTCGGCGAGCGCGAGGAGCGCCGCGCGGAGCGCGTCGGGATCGCCCTCGCGCTCGGCCGCGTGCGCCACCAGTTCGAGCCCGTCAGCGGCCTCGTCGGCGCGCGAAGGATCCTCGGCGGCCAGCCGCCCGTACGCCGCCGCCGCCTCGAGCCGCTCGCCGGCGCGCAGTGCCGAGGCGGCCACCTTGGCGAGCAGGCGCCCGCTCGTGTCGGCGCGCAGCGCCACGCGGTAGGCCGCGAGCGCCTCGCCGGTCCGGCCGGCAGCGTACGCCGCATCGCCGCGTCGCTCGTCGTCCGTGGGCCCGCGGCACGCCGCCACCAGCAGGGCGAGCGCCGCCAGGCGCAGCCGCGTCACGTGACGTTCCGCTCCAGCATCGCGAGGTACGCCTCGACGCGGGCGTTCGCCGGGCGCCGTGCGAGGCAGGCGCGCCAGATCCGCCCCGCCTCCTCCGCGTCGCCGCTCAGGTAGTGCGCGAGGCCCAGCGCCGCCTGGGCATCCACGAAGTGCGGGTGCGCGTCGATGACCGTCTCGAGCTCCTCGCGGGCCTCGAGGGGGCGGCCCGCCTCGAGGAGCACCCGCGCCAGGCGGTAGCGCAGGTCCTGGAACCCGGGCCCCAGCTCGAGCGCCCGGCGGTACTGGGCCACGGCCGCGTCCAGCGCGCCGACCTCGGCGTACGCGCGCGCCAGCTCCGCGTGCTGGTTCGCCAGCTGCTGCGCGACCGTGCCCGGGATCCCCTGGACCGGGGGCGGCGCCGCCGCGGCCGCCGCGCGGAAGGCGGCCTCCGCCTCCTCGGCCCGGCCGAGGGCGGAGAGCGCGAGCGCGCGGTGGATCATCGCCTCGATGTAGCGGGGGTTCCGCTCGAGCGCCGCGTCGAAGGCGGCGAGCGCCTGCGCCGGCTGCCCGACCAGGGCGTAGCTCAGGCCCAGCAGGTGGTGCACGTCGGCGAAGCGGTGCCCCTGCTCGAGGATCTGCGCGAGGAGGTGGATCGCCCCGTAGTAGTCCTGGAGCGCGAAGCGCTCGCGCGCGCGCGCGAGCCGCTGCTCCACCGACTCCTGCGGTGCGCGGATGGACTCGACGTCGGGCGTCCGCCTCACCGGGCCAGGACCGTCCGGAAGTGCGCGATCGTCCGCTCGAGCCCCTGCTCGAGCGGCACCTGCGGCGTCCAGTCGAGGAGCGCCTTCGCCCGCGTGATGTCGGGCTTCCGCTGGCGCGGGTCGTCCACCGGGAGGGGCCGGAAGTCGATCGGCGCCGAGGAGCCGGTCATCCGGAGGACGAGCTCCGCGAGCTGCTTCACCGTGAACTCCCCCGGGTTCCCGATGTTCACCGGCTCGTGCCCGCCGCGCAGGAAGAGCCGGTAGATCCCCTCGATCAGGTCGGAGACGTAGCAGAACGACCGCGTCTGGCTCCCGTCGCCGTACACCGTGAGCGGCTCGCCCTGCAGCGCCTGCACGATGAAGTTCGACACCACGCGGCCGTCGTGCGGGCGCATCCGCGGCCCGTACGTGTTGAAGATGCGCACGATGCGCGTGTCCACGCCGTGGTAGCGGTGGTAGGCCATCGTCATGGCCTCGGCGAAGCGCTTCGCCTCGTCGTAGACGCCCCGCGGCCCGATCGGGTTGACGTGGCCCCAGTAGGTCTCGTCCTGCGGGTGCACCTGCGGGTCGCCGTAGACCTCCGAGGTGGACGCCAGGAGGAACCGCGCCTGCTTCGCCTTCGCGAGCCCCAGCGTCTTGTGGGTGCCGAGCGACCCCACCTTCAGCGTCTGGATCGGCTTCTCGAGGTAGTCGATCGGGCTCGCCGGCGAGGCGAAGTGCAGCACCCCGTCGAGGGTGCCCTCGACGTAGATGTAGTTCGTCACGTCGAGCTGCACGAAGCTGAACCGCGGGTGCCCGATGAGGTGCGCGATGTTGTCCGGGTGCCCGGTGAGGAAGTTGTCCATCCCCACCACGGTGTGCCCGTCCGCGAGGAAGCGGTCGGCGAGGTGCGAGCCCAGGAAGCCGGCGGCGCCGGTGATCAGTACCCTCACGGGATCCTCCGGCCGATCGCGTCGTAGGTGAAGCCCAGGGCGCGGAGCTTCGCCGGGTCGTAGAGGTTCCGCCCGTCCACGATCACGGGCGTGCGGAGCGCGGCCTTGAGCCGGGCGAAGTCGGGGTTCCGGTACACCAGCCACTCCGTCACGACCACCAGCGCATCCGCCCCCGCCGCGGCCGCGTAGCCGTCGTGGGCGTAGGTGATGCGCCCGCCGAAGATGGCGCGCGCCGTCTCCTCCGCCTTCGGGTCGTGCGCGGCGACCGTGGCCCCCTCGGCGAGCAGGCCCTCGACGAGCGGGATGGACGGGCTCTCGCGCATGTCGTCCGTCTCCGCCTTGAACGCGAGGCCCCACACCGCCACCCGCTTCCCGGCGAGCGAGCCGCCGAGCGCCGCGCGCGTCTTCGCGAGCAGCCGGAGCTTCTGGCGCGCGTTGACCTCCTCCACCGCCTCGAGCAGGTCCAGCTCCATGCCCAGCTGCCGCGCGGTGTGGATGATGGCCTTCACGTCCTTCGGGAAGCACGACCCGCCGTAGCCCGGCCCGGGGAACAGGAAGGCCTTGCCGATCCGGCGGTCCGAGCCGATCCCCTTCCGCACGAGGTCGATGTCGGCGCCGGCGCGCTCGCAGAATTCCGCGACCTGGTTCATGAACGAGATGCGCGTCGCGAGCATGGCGTTCGCCGCGTACTTGGTCACCTCGGCCGAGGCCACGTCCATGAAGATGATCGGGTTGCCGCTCCGCACGAACGGCGCGTAGAGGGTGGCGAGCGCCTCGCGCGCCACCTCCGAGTCCACGCCGACCACGACCCGGTCCGGCTTCATGAAGTCGTCGATGGCGGCGCCTTCCTTGAGGAACTCGGGGTTGCTGCAGACGTGCACCGCATGCGACGTCTCCGCCTCGACCGCGGCCCGCACCTTCGCCGCGGTGCCGACCGGGACGGTGCTCTTCGTGACGACCACCTTGGGCCCGTTCATCGCGCGGCCGATCCCGCGGGCGACGTCGAGCACGTGCTGGAGGTCGGCCGAGCCGTCCTCGCCGGGGGGCGTGCCGACCGCGATGAAGATCACCTCCGCCTCGCGGACCGCGCTGCCGAGGTCGGTGGAGAACCGCAGCCGCCCTTCCTCCTGGTTCCGGCGCACGATCGGCTCGAGCCCCGGCTCGTAGATCGGGATCTCGTTCCGGCGGAGCCGCGCGATCTTGTCCGCGTTGTTGTCC
>JBAIWX010000138.1:0-16706 GCA_037916975.1 Gemmatimonadales bacterium | reverse complement strand
TGACGGACCTGCGTCCGGCGGGGACGGCCGACGTGCAGGGCGAACGGATCGATGTGGTGACGCAGGGCGAGTACATCGCGAGCGGCACGACGGTGGTGGTCGTGCGCTCGGAAGGCTATCGACATGTGGTGCGCGCGGCGGATGTGCCGGCCGCCGCGCAGGACTGACCCAGGACCAAGGACGACCTCCCGATGACCGACGAAGCCGCTGGCCTCGCAACCTTGTTCGTGCTGTTCATCATCGCCTTCCTGGTGCTGGTGATCTTCTTCCGCTTCATCCCGATCGGGCTCTGGATCCGCGCGGCGGCCTCCGGCGTCCGTGTCTCGTTCATGACGCTCTTCGGGATGCGCTTCCGGAAGGTGGACCCGGCGCGCATCGTGGACCCGCTGATCACCGCGACCAAGGCGGGGCTGCAGCTCGGCATCAACGAGCTCGAGGCCCACTACCTCTCGGGCGGCAACGTCGCCCGCGTGGTCAACGCGCTGATCTCGGCCGACAAGGCCGGCATCGCGCTCAGCTTCAAGCAGGCGACCGCGATCGACCTCGCGGGGCGCGACGTGCTCGAGGCGGTGCAGGTGAGCGTGAACCCGAAGGTGATCACGACGCCCAAGGTGGCGGCGATGGCGAAGAACGGGATCCAGCTCCTCGCGATCGCCCGGGTCACGGTGCGGGCGAACATCAACCGGCTCGTGGGTGGCGCCGGCGAGGAGACGATCCTCGCGCGCGTGGGCGAGGGGATCGTGACGGCGATCGGTTCCGCCGAGACGCACAAGCAGGTCCTCGAGAACCCGGACATGATCTCGAAGACGGTGCTCGCGAAGGGGCTCGACGCCGGCACGGCGTTCGAGATCCTCTCGATCGACATCGCCGACGTGGACGTCGGGAAGAACATCGGGGCCGAGCTGCAGACCGACCAGGCCGAGGCGGACAAGCGGATCGCGCAGGCGAAGGCCGAGGAGCGCCGGGCCCTCGCCGTCGCGATGGAGCAGGAGTTCAAGGCCGACGCGCAGCGCGAGCGGGCGAAGGTGATCGCGGCGGAGGCGGAGATCCCGCTCGCCATCGCGGACGCGTTCCGGAAGGGCAACCTCGGCGTGCTCGACTTCCAGCGCTACCGGAACCTGCAGGCCGACACCCAGATGCGGCAGGCGATCGCGGGGTCGCCCGAGGCGCCGACGGAGTCGTGATGCGCTCGGCCGACTTGGGCGGCGTCCTCTTCCTGCTCGCGATCTTCTGGGCCATCACGCAGGCGGCCCGGAAGGGAGCGGCGCGGCGCCTCCCGCCCCAGCCACCGGCGCCGCCCGCGCCGCGCCCCGGTGGGGACACCCAGGCCGAGGGGCGGAGGCTCGAGGAGTGGCTCGAGGGACTCGAGGGGCTCGGCGGCCGGGGTGCGCCGGGCGCCGCGAGGGCGCCGGCACCCCGGCGGGCACCCGTGCCGGCACGGCGCCCCCAGGCGTCGGGCCCGCTGGGCCGTCCTGCCGACCGACCGCTCGAGGATGCGGAGGACGTGGAGGACCGGACGTCGCTCGAGGCGGAACGGCCCGCGCCGTCACGGCCGCTCCCGGCGCGCGCGCCGAGGGAAGAGGTGGACCTCAGGGTGGAATCGGAGGCGGCGGTGCGTCGGCGGCTCGCCGCGGCGGAGGCGAACCTCCGGCCGCTCGGCGCGGCGGACCATGCGGCGTTCGACGCGCGGATCCGGCCAGCCCCGGCCGACCGGACCGCGGCACCGGCCACCCCGCGGAGCCGGGCGGCCCGGCTCCGCGAGGCCATCGTCTGGCGGGAGATCCTCGGGCCGCCCAGGGCCCTGGAGGACGGCTAGGCGCGGAAGAACTTCTCGGCGTACATCTGCATACCCCGCTCGATGGCGCGGCGGGCGGCGGCGGCGTCCTCGAAGCCGCGCGTCTCCGTCGTCGCCCCCTCCAGGTCCTTGTACACCCGGAAGAAGTGCTCGATCTCCTTGAGGTAGTGCGACGGCACGTCGCCGAGGTCGCGCATATCCTGGGCGTACGGGTCGCCGAGCGGCACCGCGAGCACCTTCTCGTCGGCCTTGCCCTTGTCCACGAGGTGGAAGAGCCCGATGGGCCGCGCCTCGACGAGGCAGCCCGGGAACACGGGGATCGTCATGAGGACGAGGATGTCGAGCGGGTCACCGTCGTCGCCCAGGGTACGGGGCAGGAAGCCGTAGTCGCCGGGGTAGTGCACGGCGCTGTAGAGCACCCGGTCCAGGCGGAAGAGGCCGAGTTCCTTGTCGAGCTCGTACTTGTTGCGCTCGTTGGTCGGGATCTCGATCACGGCAGTGACCGCCTCCGGCGGCGCGGAGCCGGTCGGGATGTCGTGCCAGGGGTGGAAGTGGCGCATCGGGATCGGCGGCACGGCGATACCTCGGGTCAGGATGGGTCGGCGGTGGCTGCGAGCCGGGAAGCTATCGTACCCCGCCGCCGGTGCGAAGGGCCCTTCAGAGGATCGGTCCGAGAGCGCGGGCGCACCAGTCGAGGACGCGGTGCGGGAGGGCGGTCCGCGCCCAGGCGGCGGCGGTGATCTCCCGCGACTCGGCGAAGTCGGCCTCGAAGGCGGTCCGCATCCGGGCGGCGGGCGCCTCGCCCAGCGCGAGGAGGTTGCACTCGGCGTTGAAGCGGAAGGAGCGGAGGTCGAGGTTCGACGAGCCGACCACGATCGCCGCGTCGTCGCAGAGGAGCGTCTTGGCGTGGAGGATCGCGGGCTGGTACTCGAGGATCCGGACGCCGTGCCCGAGGAGGGTGGCGTAGAAGCCGTGGGCGGCGTGGCGGAGGACCGGGACGTCGCTCCGCCCCGGCAGGAGGAGGCGGACGTCCACGCCGCGCCGCGCGGCGGCGCCGAGCATCCCGATCATCGCCGGGGGCGGGCAGAAGTAGGGATTCGCGAGCCAGAGCCGTTCCCGGGCCGCGCCCACGAGCGCCGCGAGCACCGCCGCCACCTCGGTGTACCCACGCCCCGGGCGCGCATCGAGCACGAGGCAGCGCGGCGAGCCGCTGGTGCGCGGCGGCTCCGGGAGTTCGGGGAGCGGCGTGCCGTGGGCGCGCAGCCAGCCCTCCTCGAAGACGCGTGCAAGCGCGCCCGCGACCGAACCCTCGACCCGCGCGTGGGTGTCGCGGAAACGACGGCCGCGCCCGGCGCGGGCGGAGCCGTACTCGTCGCCGACGTTCATGCCGCCGATGAAGGCGACGGAGCGGTCGGCGACGATGATCTTCCGGTGGTCCCGGTACACCTGCTGCCAGCCGCGCCGGAGCAGACGGTGGTAGAGCCGCACCTCGGCCCCCGCCTCGGTGAGCACCCGCCAGAATCGCCGGCCGATCCCGCCCGACCCGAAGGCGTCGGCGAGGACGCGCACGGCGACGCCACGTCGCGCCGCATCGGCGAGCGCGTCGCGGAAGCGGCGGCCGGTGGCGTCGTCCCGCAGGATGTAGGTCTCGAAGAGGACCTCGTGCTGCGCGGCACGGATCGCCGCCTCCTTCGCGTTGAAGGCGGCGCCCCCCTCGGCGTAGAGCTCCACCCGGGTGCCGTCGTGGAGCCGCCCGTCGTCGATGCGCTCGACGAGCCGGGCGAAGCCGGGGTCGCGCACGCCGAGGGGCAGCGCGAGCGCCGCGGCGTGCGCGGCGTCGGGTGCGAGCTCCGGCGGCAGCCGGCGATCGGGCGGCGGGTGAAGACGGGAGCGGTGGGGTGGCCGCAGGGCGGCGCGCGGGGTCATGGATCGGCGCTCCGGGGGCACAGCGGCGGCGCATTGCCGATCGGGGCCCTCAAGGAGACTATACAGCAGGCCCGAGTGGCGAAATGGCAGACGCAGAGGACTCAAAATCCTCCGGGGTTCGCCCCGTAAGGGTTCGACTCCCTTCTCGGGCATCGGTTCGATCGGGCGCGCGGCGCCGGACGCTCCACGGGGCGGCCGGCGCCGAAGCGTTTCCGGTCACCGCTCACCGCTCCTTCAAGCCCTCTTCAGCCAGGCGTTGCTAGGATGCGACAGGCATGTGGCCCGGGGAGGTCCGGATGCGCTATCGCGATCGTACGGACGCGGGACGACAACTCGCGAGCGCGGTCGTGGCCCTGCACCCCGAACGACCGGTCGTCCTCGGCCTGCCGCGGGGCGGGGTCCCGGTCGCGGCCGAGGTCGCGCGCGCCCTCGGTGCACCGCTCGACGTCCTCAACGTGCGGAAGCTCGGCGCACCCTGGAACCCGGAGTTCGCGCTCGGCGCGCTCGCGCCCGGCGTCACCGACCTGGATCGGCGCGCGATGCAGCACATGAGCGTGGCCGAGGACACGATGGCCGGGATCCTCGTGCACGAGCAGCACGAGCTCGAACGGCGCGAACGCCTCTTCCGCCCCGGCCGCCGGCCGCTGGACCTGCACGGCCGCACCGCCGTCATCGTGGACGACGGCCTCGCGACCGGGCACACCGCGTACGCCGCGTGCAAGGCGGCGCGCCGCCTCGGGGCGGACCGGGTGATCCTGGCCGTGCCCGTCGGGTCCACGGAGGCGGTCGCGCGCGTGAAGGCCGTCGCGGACGAGGTCGCCTGCCTGCAGGTGCCGGCCGACTTCCACGCCGTCAGCCCCTGGTACGAGAACTTCACGCCCACCGACGAGGCCGACGTCCTGGCGATCCTGCGCCGGATGCAGGCGCCTGCCGTCGCCGCCCCTGCCGGCGGGGGAGGACGGTAAGATGACGACGAAGACGATCGCGGAGCGGGCACGCGAGGTCCGGATCCCGGCGGACGGCGTGACGGTCGAGGGCACGCTGGCGCTGCCCGCGGACTGCCGGGGCGTAGTGCTGTTCGCCCACGGGAGCGGGAGCAGCCGGCTGAGTCCCCGGAACCAGTTCGTCGCCGAGGAACTGCGGCGCGCCCGGGTGGGCACGCTGCTCTTCGACCTGCTCACCGAGCGGGAGGCCGGCTCGCGCGCCAATGTGTTCGACATCCCCCTCCTCGCCAGGCGGCTCGGGGCCGCCACCCAGTGGCTCCGCGCGCAGCCCGAGTTCGCGCGCCTGCCGATCGGCTATTTCGGGGCGAGCACGGGGGCCGCGGCGGCCCTGGTCGCCGCGGCGGAGGCCCCGGGCGTGGCGGCGGTGGTCTCCCGCGGCGGGCGTCCCGACCTCGCGGGCGAGGCGCTCGGCCGCGTGCAGGCGCCGACGCTCCTCATCGTGGGCGGCGACGACCACGACGTGCTCTCGCTCAACCGGATGGCCCTCGCCTCCCTCGCCGGCCCGCGCGAGATGCTGGTGGTGTCCGGCGCGACGCACCTCTTCGAGGAGCCGGGGACGCTCGAGGAGGTGGCCCGGCACGCCGCGCGCTGGTTCGCCGAGCACTTCCCCAGGCCGGCAGTCGCCCGGGCCTGACGGGCGGGGCCGCCGGACGGACGACGGGCCGCCGCGGGATCCCGCGGCGGCCCGTCGCGCTCCCGCGCCCCCGGGCGGTTCAGAGCCGGCCGTTGGCGACCGCGGAGACGATGTCGGTCTGCGAGATCACGCCGACGACCTGTCCTTCCTCCTCGACGAACAGCCGCTTCACGTCGGCGTAGAGCATCTGCCGCGCGGCCTCCTGGATCGTGGAGTCGGGCGTGATGGTGATCGGCCGGGGCGTCATCAGGTCCTCGACGGTCGTCTCGTCGAGCAGCGTCGTGCGCGCCTTGGAATCCGGCGCCTCCGCCTCGGCCTCGAGGACGTCGCTCGTCGAGATCACGCCAAGGAGGCGGCCCCGCCGGTCCACCACCGGCAGGCCGCTCACGTGCGCGTCCGCGAGTGCGACCACGGCTTCGGCGACGCTCGCATCGGGGCCCAGGGCCCGCACTCCCGTGTGCATCAGCTCGGCGACTCTCATGGGGATCCCTCGCGTTGGGGCGGCCTGCAGGGGAAATTCCGCGCTGACGCGCTGAAGGAAGGGTGAAGCGCCCGTGCAGGAAGGTTGCATCCCCTCTCCGCACGCATGTAGCTTGCGCGGCACGTGCGCGCCGCCCGGCGCGCGCGGGACTCCCGCGCCGACACGATCCACATGAGTGCTCCGATCCCGCCCGCCAGCGAAGGCCAGATCCGCTCCGCCGTCTGCCACCTGGACGGGGAGCGGGGCCGCCTCACGTACCGCGGGTACGACGTGGTGGCCCTCGCCGAGGAGGCCTGCTTCGAGCAGGTGGCCTACCTGCTGGTCACGGGGCAGTGGCCCTCCGCGGCGGCCCTGCGCGCGTTCCGGCGCGCGTGGGTCGGGGCGCAGCGCCTCTCCGCGGACCAGCGCCGCAAGCTGGCGCGCCTCCCCGCGGGCACCGACGAGCTGGTCGCACTCCGCACCGCGGTGAGCGCGCTCGGTCTCGAGCCGTCCCCGCCCACCGCCGAGGCGCTGCCGGGCCTCCCGGGGGACGTCCTGCGACTGCTGGCGCTGGTCCCGGCGTTCGCGGCCGAGCGGCTCCGGCGGCGCCGCGGGGGGGAAAAGGGGCCCGCGTGGGGGCGGCAGGGCCTGGCGGCCGGCTTCCTGCGCGTGGCGACGGGGCGGGAGCCGCCGGAGGCGGTGGTGCGGGCGTTCGATGCGGCGCTCACCCTCCGGGCGGACAACGAGCTCAATCCCGGCACCTTCGCCGTGCGCGTGGCTGCGTCCACCGGTGCCGACCTCGTGAGCGCGGTGGTGGCGGGGCTCGCGGCGCTGCAGGGCCCGAAGCACTCCGGCCACACGATCGCGGTGTCGAAGCTGCTCGACGACGTCGGCGAGCCGGCCCGTGCGCCGGGGGTGCTCGCCGAGCGGGTCGCGGCGGGGAAGAAGCCCGCGGGCTTCGGGCACCCGGTGTACCGCGTCGAGGATCCGCGCACGGCCGTGGCGCGCCGGCTCGCGGAGGCGGCCTGTGCCGCGACCGGGCACGGGGCGCTCTTCGCGCTCGCGCGTGCGGTGGAGGAGGCGGCCGTCGCCGCCACCGGCCAGCACGCCAACGTGGACTACTACCTGACCGTAGTGTACCGGGCAGCGGGCCTCCCGGTCGCCGGCTTCGCGCCGGTGTTCGCGGTAGCGCGGACCTCGGGGTGGCTGGCCCACGCGCTCGAGCAGGGCCGCGACCCCGAGCTGATCCGCCCGCGCGCCACCTACGTCGGCCCCGTGGAGCAGGCGCTGCCGCGCCGGCGCGCCCGCTGAGCCCGTCCCGACCACACCTTCTCGCCCAGGCACCCGAGTCCATGGCCTTCGAAACCGAGGTCGTTGCCCAGTCGCCCGAGGCCTGCACGGCCCCGCTGCTCGCGCTCGCGCTCGCTCGTGGTTCGCTGCCCGCCTCCCTCGCGTCGCTCGACGCCGCCCTGGGCGGCGCCCTGGGGCGCGTCTACGCGAGCGGCGACTTCGCCGGCAAGCGCGACGAGGTCGCGCTCGTCTACCCGTCCGGCCCGGTGTCGCGCGTGCTCCTGGTCGGGATGGGGAAGCCGGAGGACGTGACCCGGGGGGCCCTCCGCCGCGCCGCGGCGATCGCCGCCAAGCGCGCGCGCGTGCTGGGCGTGCCCGAGGCGGCCTTCCACGTTCCCGCCGAGGCGCGCGGCGCGGTCGCCCCCGAGCTCGCCGGCCAGGTCGTGGCCGAGGGGCTGGTGCAGGGCCAGTGGCACTACCACGAGCTCAAGCGGCCCCCCGAGGAGCCGCGACCCGTGCTCGAGCGCGTGCGGATCCTCGCCCCCGCGGACACGGCCGCGTGGTCCGCGGGGCACGCCGTCGGGGCGGCCGTGGGGGCGGGCCACGCCTTCGCGCGGCACCTGCAGGTGCTGCCGTCCAACCTGCTCACGCCGACCGACCTCGCCCGGCACGCCGAGGAACTGGCCCATCGCCACCGGCTCCGCTGCACCGTGCTCGACCTCGCGGCGATCCGGCGCGAGGGGATGGGCGGCCTGCTCGCGGTGGCGCAGGGGAGCGCCGAGGAGCCGCGCTTCATCGTGCTCGAGTACGACGGCGCGCCGGGTGCGCCCGTGGTGCTCGTCGGGAAGGGCGTCACGTTCGACACCGGCGGCATCTCGATCAAGCCGGCGCAGAGCATGGAGGAGATGAAGTACGACATGTCGGGCGCCGCCGCGGTGCTCGGCACCTTCGAGATGCTCGGCCGGCTCCGGCCCAGGGTGCGCGTCGTCGGGCTCGTGCCCGCCACGGAGAACATGCCCTCCGGCACGGCGATCAAGCCGGGCGACGTGATCCGCACGCACTTCGGCAAGACCATCGAGGTGATCAACACCGACGCCGAGGGGCGGCTCATCCTCGTGGACGCCCTCTCCTACGCGCGGCGCTTCGGGCCCGCCTGTGCGGTGGACATCGCGACCCTCACGGGGGCGGTCGTCGTCGGCCTCGGCCACGTGGCCTCCGGGCTCATGGGCAGCGACGACGCCCTCGTTGCCGAGCTCAAGGCGGCGAGCGAGCGCGCGGACGAGCGCGCGTGGCCGCTGCCGCTCTTCGACGAGTACCGCGACCAGATCAAGTCCGACATCGCCGACGTGAAGAACACCGGCGGCCGGCCGGCGGGGAGCATCACGGCGGGGTGGTTCCTCCGCGAGTTCGTGGAGGGCTTCCCCTGGGCGCACCTCGACATCGCGGGCACCGCGTACACCGAGCGCGAGGAGCCGGGCCGCGTGAAGGGGCCCACGGGGAACGGCGTCCGCCTCTTCGCCGAGTTCCTGCTCGCGCGGGCCGGCTGACCGCCACGCCGTGGCGCCGGTGAGCTGGCGGCGCGCCGCGGCGCGAGTGCTCCTCCTCGCCGCGCTCCTCGGGGGCGCGGCCGGGCCCCTCGCCGGCCAGGTGCGCGACTCGATCCCCGCCGATTCGGCGCGGATCCCGCGCACCCGGGCCGATTCCCTGCGCGCCGACTCGCTCCGCGCGGATTCCCTCCGCCGGGACGTCACCCAGCGCTACCTGAAGGCCGCCGCCGGCGGCGACCAGCGGGTGCCTGCGCCATCGCTCCTCGGCGCCGAGGGGCCGAAGCCGGCCGGGGCGCGCTGGGTCTTCCCGCGCGACTCGATCGAGACGGCGATGGCCGAGACGGTCGGCGACCTGCTCGCGCGGATCCCGGGCGTCTTCCTCTGGCGCGGCGGCTGGGTGGGGCGGGCCGAGCTGCCGACCCTCCGGGCGCGCGGCGCCACGGCGGTCGAGTACCTGCTCGACGGCCAGCCGTACGTCGCGATCGGCCCCGACAGCGTCGCCGTGGACCCGGCGATCATGGCCCTCAGCCTCCTCGAACGCGTCGAGGTCGAGCAGTGGCCCGGGATGCTCCGCGTCCACCTCTTCACGCGCCGGCACGACCGCGGGGCGCCGCGCTCGCGCCTCGGCATCGCGCGCGGGCCCGGCCAGTTCGCGCGCTACCAGGGCTCGCTCGAGTACCGGCGCCCGACGAAGCTGAGCTTCGGCGTCGCGGCCGACTACGTGAACACCGGCGCCGACCCGCTCGCCCAGACCGCGTCCGACTACTACCGGAACTCGCAGGCGTGGGTGCAGGGCGCCTATCGCTTCAACGCGCGGTCCGCGCTCGTCGCCCAGCTGGTCGCGTCGCGGCCGCGCCGGCTGGAACTCGTCTCCGGCTTCGACACCCTCTCGCGCCCCCTCGACGGCCGGCGCAGCGACTGGCAGCTGCGGTACACGCGCCTCGGGCGCGAGGACGGCCTCGGCACCTCGCTCGACGTGCTCGCCGCCCGAACGACCTGGAGCGGGAGCGGCGTGGACCAGGGGCTCACGCAGTTCGGCGCGGTCGCCGGATGGCGCAGCGTGACGAGCCGGGCCGGCCTCTCGGCGGCCTGGCGGAGCCGGTGGACGCGCCTCGACGTCCGCGCGACCGCGGGGACGGTCCTCTCGGGCGCCGCCGCGGTGGACGGCGAGCTTGCCGTCCAGACCCTCACCGGTGGCCGCCGCGCCTGGTGGGGCGCTGCACGCGGGTCACTCGACCTGCCCGGCCACTTCCGCCTGGGCGCCAGCGCCCGCGTCGGGAAGGTCGCGGCGGTCGCGTCCGACGCCCTCGACCAGCCGCAGCGGGTCACCGACGTGGCGGGCACGCTCGCCTGGGCGCGGCCGTGGGGCGAGGCGAGCGTCACGCTCACCCGGGCCTCCGCGTTCCGCCCCGCGGCGTTCCAACCGTACGCCCAGCTTCCCACGCTCGCCGCGACGCCCGCGACGACCTGGATCACCGGGACGGGCCGCCTCCGGCCGTTCTCGTGGCTCGCGATCGAGGGCTGGGCCGACACGCCGCTCGGCACGAAGCCGGAGGGGCAGCCCCCCGAGCACCTCGTGGCCCTCGGCAGCATCCACACGAGCTTCGCCCGCTCGTTCCCGAGCGGTGCGCTCGACCTCAAGGCGCAGCTGGGCTTCGAGCGCTGGGGCGCCGGCATCGCCGGACGGGACGCCTTCGGCCTGCCGGTGGTGCTGCCCTCGGCGATGTACCTCCGGACGCGGGTCGAACTGCACCTCGAGCGGTTCAGCGTCTACTTCGACCGCAGCAACCTGATGTCGGAAACGGTGGGGTACGTCCCCGGGCTCCCGATGCGCTCCCTCCCGAGCGTGTTCGGGTTCCGCTGGGAGTTCCTCAACTGAGGCCCGAGACCGCGGCGGCCTGAAACCCGGTGGCCCGGGCATCCGTCATCCGCGGGACGAGGCGGGACCGTCCGGGGGGACGGCGCCCATGGATCCGGACGAGGTGAAATGATCATGCGACGCTTGATGCGGGCCGCGGGGCTGGTGCTGGTACTCGGCGCCGGCGCGTCCACGCTGGCGATGGGACAGGAGCGGGCGGTCGAGCCCGAGGTGGAGTACGGGTCGGCGGCCGAGCTGGCCGGCGTGCGCCGGGTGTTCATCCATGCCGGCGACGACCTGGACGCACGCAACGCGATCGTGGCGCACCTGCGCAAGGAGTTGCCGAGCCTCGAGATCGCCGACCGGGCGGACGAGGCGGATGTGGTGCTCGCGTTCGGGGGCTCGAAGCGCGAGGTCTCCGCGGGCACGAACACGATGACCGACCAGAACGACACCCAGGAGTGCAAGCCGGACCCGAAGAACAAGGACCGGCTCAAGTGCCGTTCGCGCTCCACGACGGTCGAGACCACGACCGAGATGACGCAGACGATCGAGGAGGGGCGGGGGACGGTCTACCGCCGGACGGCGGCCGGCGGGCGCCGGCTGCTCCTCGACTACAAGGACACGAAGCGCTCCTTCCTCGAGCGGAAGCCCGCGACCAACTTCGCGCGGCACTTCGTGAAGCACTACCGGCAGGCGAACGCGCAGGGCTGAGGCGCGACGGGAGGCGACGCCTCCCAGCTCCTTGCGGAGCAAGGACTTGCGGCGGTCTGGTCCCCGGTCTGGTCGGGGGGCTATTCCGCCGCTATCTTTTCGTGCTCTTCGGGAGAAGGACGGGGCGTGCCATTCAGCATGACGGGATTCGGGGCTGCCGAGGGACCGGTGGCCGGCGGACGGCTGAGGGTCGAGGTCCGCACGGTGAACCATCGCTTCTTCAATTTCGCCCCGAAGCTGCCCGGCGAGCTGGCCCCGCTGGAGGGTGAGGTCCGGGAGCGGGTGCGGCAGGAGATCGAGCGCGGCCACGTGGCGGTCTCGGCGCGCTGGCTCGAGCGCCCGGAGCAGGAGCAGGAACTCCGCCTGGACTTGGCGCGCGCGCATGAGGTGGTGCTCCGGTTGCGCGAGCTGCAGCAGGCGCTCGAGCTGGGCGGCGAGGTGACGGTCGAGCTCGTGGCGCGCCAGCCCGACGTGCTGGTCTCCGCGGCCCCCGAGGCGGTCGAGGTGGGCTTCGCGGAGGTCGAGCCGGTGGTCGGGGCGGCGGTCGCGGCCTGCCGCGTCATGCGCCGGCGGGAGGGCGAGGCGATCGCCGCGGACCTGCTCGCCCGCCTCGGCCTCATGGAGGAGCACGCCGCGGCCATCCGGGCCCGCGCACCGGAGCGGCTCGTGCGCGAGCGGGACCGGCTCCGCGCCAGCGTGGCGCAGCTCCTCGATGGCCGGCCGATGGACGAGCAGCGGCTGGCGCAGGAGCTTGCGCTCACCGCGGACCGGCTCGACATCACCGAGGAGCTCGTGCGCTTCGCGGCCCACCTCGCCGCCTGCCGCGAGGCGCTCGCCGCCGACCGCGCGGTCGGGAAGCAACTCGGCTTCCTCGCCCAGGAGCTCGGCCGCGAGGTGAACACCATGGGGTCGAAGGCCAACGACGCGGTCATCCAGCAGCACGTGATCGCGCTCAAGGGCGAGCTGGAGCGGGTGCGCGAGCAGCTCGAGAACCTCGAGTGAGGCCCTTCCTCCTCGTGCTCTCGTCCCCGTCGGGCGGAGGGAAGACCACCATCGCCCGGCGGCTCCTGGGCTCGCGCGCGGACCTCGGCTACTCCGTGTCCGCCACGACGCGGGCCCCGCGGCCGGGCGAGCTGGACGGCGTCGCGTACCACTTCCTGCCCCGCCCGGAGTTCGAGCGGCGGGTGGCGGCGGGCGACTTCCTCGAGTGGGCGGAGTACGGCGGCCACCTGTACGGCACCCTCCGCGCGGAGATCGACGCGATCGCGGCGAGCGGCCGGCACGCGGTGCTCGACATCGACCTCGAGGGCGCGCGGCAACTGCGGCGCTCGGTGCCGGACTCGGTGCACGTGTTCATCCTCCCGCCCTCGGCGGCGGCGCTCGTGGCTCGGCTCACGGGACGGAACACCGAGGCCCCCGAGGTGGTGGAGCGCCGGCTCCGGCGCGCGGCGGAGGAGATCGCGGCCGCGGCCGAGTATCACTACGTGGTGCCGAACGACGACCTCGACCAGGCGGTGCGCGAGGTCGGTGCGATCATCGACGCGGAGAGCCGGCGCACCGACCGGCACGACAGGATGGCCGAGCGCCTCGCGGCGCTGCGGCACGACGTGGAGGAGGCGGTGCACCGCCTCGCCGCGGCCAATGCGGTGAAGTGAGAGGAGAATCGAGATGCGGATCGTGACCCCGGTGGACGTGGCGAAGCAGGCCGGCAACAAGTACCTCGGCGTGCTGGTGGCCGCCAAGTTTGCCCGGTACCTGAACGAGTTCCCGCAGGGCCACCTCGACTTCGAGGAGAAGCTGACGACGCGCTCGCTCGACGAGCTGGTGCGCGCGCAGCTCAACTACAAGCTGGTCCGCCGCCGCCGCTCCGAGGCGTGACCACCTGGTCCGGCCGGCGCGTCGTCCTCGGCGTGTCGGGCGGGATCGCGAGCTACAAGAGCTGCCTTCTCGCGCGGCATCTGGCCGAGGCGGGTGCCCGGGTGGACGTGGTCCTCTCCCGGGCGGCCGCGGAGTTCGTGCGGCCGGTGACGTTCGAGGCACTGACCGGGCGCCCCGTCCTGTCGTCCCTCTGGGACCGGGACGGGGCGCTCGCTCACGTCCGGTGGGGCCAGGAAGCCGACCTGGTCGTGGTGGCGCCGGCCACCGCGAACCTGGTCGCCCGGCTGGCGCAGGGGATCGCGGATGACGCGCTCACGGCGCTGCTGCTCGCGCGCACCGCGCCCCTCCTCCTCGCGCCGGCCATGAACGACGAGATGTTCGCGCACCCGCAGACCCAGGCGAACCTGGCGGCGCTGCGGGCGCGCGGCGTCTCGGTCGTCGGCCCCGAGGTCGGGCCGCTCGCGGAGGGGCCCAGCGACCGGCCGGGGCGGATGAGCGAGCCGGCCGTGATCGCCGCGCACGCGGCGCGCCTGCTCCGCCGCGGCGGGCCGCTCGACGGGCGCCGCGTCGTCGTCACCGCGGGCCCGACCCGCGAGCCGATCGATCCGGTCCGCGTCGTGACCAACCGCTCGAGTGGCCGCATGGGGTACCGCCTCGCGGAGGCGGCGTGGGAGCGCGGGGCGGAGGTCGTGCTCGTGTCCGGCCCGGTCACCCTCGCGGCCCCGACCGGCGTCACCGTCCGGCCCGTCGAGACGACCGCGCAGATGCGGGACGCCGTGGGCGACCTCCTTCCGTCGGCCGACGTGCTCATCATGGCGGCGGCGCCCGCCGACTACCGCCCCGCGGACCCCGCGACCTCCAAGCGGCCGCGGGTGCAGGGGACGCAGGTGATCGAGCTCGAGCCCACCGAGGACATCCTCGCCGCGACGGTGGCGCGCCGGAAGGCGGGCGCCGTGATGGTCGGCTTCGCGCTGGAAACGGGCGACGCCGAGGCGAAGGGACGCGCCAAGCTCCAGCGGAAGCAGCTCGACCTCATCGTCGTGAACGACGCCCTCGAGCCCGGGGCGGGCTTCGACGTGGACACGAACCGCGTCACGATCATCGGGCGCGACGGGAGCGAGGCGGTGCTGCCCCTCCAGTCGAAGCGCGACGTCGCGGAGGCGATCCTCGATGCCGTGGAGCTCCGCTGTGGCGGATGACGCGCTCCGGCGGTATCTCCGTCAGCAGGCGGAGCTGGGTGGGGCCGAGGTGATCCTGCCGCGGCCGCTCGCCCCGCGCGAGGCCGGCCGGGCGCTCGTGGTGGCACCCGCGCGTCCCGTGGCGCCCGCCGGGTCGGCGGGGGCGCCGGCACCGGTGGCACAGGCCGGGGCGCCGGCCCCGCGCGGTGACCGGCGCCTCGAGTTCGCGCCCGGCGCGGCGCCCGCCCAGCCCGAGGCGCCGGCGGCCGCGACGGGAGCGCCGAAGGCGCGCTGGCGCGACGGCGCGCCGCCGATCCCTGGGCCGGGGCTCACGATCACGACGCCGGCGCCGGACCTGCTTGCGGCGGATGCGATCGGTGCCCTCCCGACGCTCGACGCGGTCGCGGCGCGCGTCGCCGGGTGCCGCGCCTGCGGACTCTGCGAGGGGCGGACGCAGTCCGTGCCGGGCGAGGGGAACCCCACCGCGCGGCTGATGCTCGTCGGCGAGGGGCCGGGCGCGACCGAGGACCAGACCGGCCGGCCGTTCGTGGGGCAGGCGGGGCAGCTGCTCGACCGGATCCTCGAGTCCATCGAGTGCCCGCGCGAGACGGTCTTCATCGCCAACATCGTGAAGTGCCGGCCGCCGCAGAACCGGAAGCCGCTGCCCGACGAGATGCAGGCCTGCCTCCCCTTCCTGCGGCGGCAGATCGCGCTCGTCCGACCCACGGTGCTCCTCGCCCTCGGCAGCACGGCGGCGGAAGGGCTCCTCGGCGTGAAGAAGAGCCTCGGCGAGCTCCGCCTCAAGGTCCACCGGTACGATGGCATCCCGCTCGTGGTGACGTACCACCCGGCGGCGCTGCTCAGGAACCCCAACTGGAAGAAGCCGACCTGGGATGACGTCCGGATTGCCCGACAGCTCCTCGACGGCTGACGTCTTCGGCGGCCGCGGCGCCCCGTGGAGCGCCGAGGCGGAGCAGGCGGTCCTGGGGGCGATGCTGCTCGACCAGGACGCCGCGCTGCGCGGCGCCCAGCTCCTCACGGACGACATGTTCCACCGCGAGGGGCACCGCCGGCTCTTCCGCGCCATGGTCGCCCTGACCGAGCGGCGGAGCGTCATCGACCACGTCACCCTGCGCGACGAACTCACGCGCCGGGGCGAGCTCGACACGATCGGCGGCTACGACTACATCGCCGAGCTCGCCGACGCGGTGCCCACCGCGGCCAACCTCGAGTACCACGCCCGGATCGTCCGCGAGAAGGCGATCCTGCGGCGGCTCATCGAGACGGCGACCGGCCTCGTCACCGAAGCCTACGACGGCCAGCAGACCGCCTCCGAGCTCCTCGACTCGGCGGAGGCGCGGATCTTCGCGATCTCCCAGCAGCGCCGCGACGAGGGGTTCACGCGGCTCAAGGAGATGCTCTGGCCGACGATGGAGCGCATCGAAACGCTCCAGAAGAGCGGCAAGGCGATTACCGGGGTGCCGAGCGGGTTCGTAGACTTGGACAACCTGACGTCCGGCTTCCAGCCGGGCGAGCTGGTCATCGTCGCGGCCCGCCCCTCCATGGGCAAGACCGCCTTCGTGCTCAACGTGGCGACGCACGCCGCGGTCGAGGGGCACGGCACGGCGATCTTCTCGCTCGAGATGAGCAAGGAGTCGCTGGTCCAGCGCATGCTCACCGCGGAGGCGCGGGTGGACAGCCAGCTCGTGCGCCGCGGCATGCTGCGGGACTTCGACTTCACGAAGCTCGCGCGCGCCGCCGGGGTGCTGCAGGGGTGCCCGGTGTGGATCGACGACACCCCCGCGCTCACCCTCCTCGAGATGCGCTCGAAGGCCCGGCGCCTCAAGGCGGAGAACGACCTGCGCATGATCGTCGTGGACTACCTGCAGCTCATGCGGAGCCCGGAGTACGCCGACAACCGGGTGCAGGAGATCTCCGACATCTCGCGCTCGCTCAAGGGGCTCGCGAAGGAGCTCGACGTCCCGGTGCTCGCGCTCTCGCAGCTCTCGCGCGCGTCCGAGCAGCGGGGCGGCGAGCGCAAGCCGATCCTCTCCGACCTCCGCGACTCGGGCGCCATCGAGCAGGACGCCGACCTCGTGATCTTCATCCACCGCCCGGAGTACTACGACCGGGAGGACGAGTCGAAGCGCGGCCTGGCCGAGATCATGCTCGAGAAGCACCGCAACGGCCCGACCGGGCTCGTGCACCTGCGCTTCAACCGCGAGTACACCCGCTTCGACAACCTCACCCAGCGCGAGGAGTCCGAGGGCTGATGGCCCGGGCGCGCTCGGTCTACCGCTGCACCGAGTGCGGCCACGACCACCCGAAGTGGGCGGGCCGCTGCGAGGGGTGCGGGGCGTGGAACAGCGTCGCCGAGGAGCCGCTTGCCGTCGCGACGCCCCCGAAGGGCGGGCGCGGCGCG
>JBAIWX010000137.1:0-5624 GCA_037916975.1 Gemmatimonadales bacterium | reverse complement strand
GCGTGGATCGGACGGAGCCGGCGCTGCCCGGTTTCCAGCCATCAGCTTGACCGGGTCACCGGCGCCCGGTAAGGTGATGAAGGGATCGTTAGCCAGCATCGGCGCGAGAGTTCGCGCGGCAGCGAGGACGACCGGTGGAACTGCAGCACCTGAAACTGTTCGTCGCCGTGGCCGACGCCGGCTCCATCTCGGCGGCCAGTGTCGTGGTGCACCTCGCCCAGCCCGCCCTCTCCCGGCGCATCCAGGAGCTGGAGCGCGAGCTGGGCGGCCCCCTCCTCGAGCGTCATCCCCGCGGCGTGCGCCTGTCCCCCCTCGGGGTCGAGCTCCTCGCGCACGCCCGTGACCTCCTGAGCCAGCACGAACGTTTCGTCGCGAGCGCCCGCCGCCAGGTGGCGAGCGTGCCCCTGCGGATCGGCATGGTGGACTACGGGCTCCTGCGCGGCGTCCTCGCCCTGGCGCTGGCGCGATTCCGCGAGACCGCCCCCGACCAGCCCGTCGCCGTCGTTGAGGAGCCGATGCACCGGCAGCCCGAGCTCGTGGAGGCGGGCGAACTCGACCTGGGGTTCGCGTCGGGAGACTGGGAATTCCCGGCGTCGCTCCGGGCGGAATTGATGCTGCGCGATCCGCTGGAGGCGGTCCTCCTGCCGGCATCCCATCGGCTCGCACGCGAGCCCGCGGTCGAGATGCGGGACCTGTCCGGCGAGCGGCTCTTCGGCGATCCGATCGAGCGGCAGCCGGCGTTCTTCGGCGCAGTCTTCGACGGCCTGCGCGCCGCCGGCTGGCGGCGCGGGCGCTACGGGGCCTGCAGCACGCACCGGCAGATCGACGAGTCCGTGCGGCACGGGCAGGGGTTCTCGGTCGTCCCGCGCTCGCTGGCCGAGTTCGCCCCCGAGGGGACGGTGATCCGTCCGATCGCCACGGCACGCCCGGGCGAGGCGACCTCGCCCGCCCCGCTCGCCTACGATTGCCACCTCGTGTACCGGCAGGGGGGCGGGACGCGGCGGCAGGGCGCCCTCGAGCGCCTGCAGGCGCTGCTATCGGACGCCCGGGACGAGCTCGTCGCCGGCACGCCGCCAGCGGCGTGAGGAGGCATGCCCCGGCGCTGGCGAGCCATGCCGAAAAAGCATTGGCGCCGACGGAGGCAGCGCGCCATGTATGACGCAGTCGATCGCGTCATCCCCGGCGCGGTCGCCGTCCCGCCCCGACTGGAGGCGCCATGTCCGGCAGTGCCACGGCGTACACGCTCGACGTCATCCCGTTCACCGCGCAACGGGTGACCCTGCGCAGCGACGCGCCCTTCGACGACGTGATCGCGCGGTTCGAGTCCGACATCCCCCCGCTCCCCCCCGAGACGCTCTATCCCTGGGTCGACCGGGGTGACAGCGCGGCCTTCCGGCAGTTCCTCGAGGCGCACGTCCCGCCCTCGGGCTTCGTCCACTTCCAGGCGTTCGACCAGGGCGGCGGCATGACGCTGCTCGGCATCCCGATGCAGAGCCGCTACTACCTCGTCGGCAACGTGCTTCTCGCGACGGACCTCTTCCGCCGGGAGCCGGCCGCGGGGCTGGTCGCCCCGATCCGCGTCGTCATCTCGAGCGCCCCGGGACATGGTACGCAGCTCGACTACGACGAGCCGACCTCGATCTGCGCGCAGTTCCCGGCGCTCCGGGAGTCGCCGGTGCCCGCGGTGCTCGACACCAAGCTGCGCGCCATCTTCGCCGCCGCGATGCATGCCGAACCGGAAGGAGCGCTTCCGTGAAGAACACCGCCTTCTTCGTCCTGTCCATCGCCGTCAACCTGGTGGTGTACTGGACCGTCGCCACGTGGTACGTCCGCCCGTGGCTCGACCGGCAGCCGATCGCCCGCGCCCTCGCGCCGCTCCTGCTCGTCCATGCGCTCCGCACGATGGGGACGGTGTTCATGATCCCCGAGGTGACGGGATCGGTGCTCCCGCCGGTGTTCGCCGTGCCGGGCGTCGTCGGCGACCTGCTCGCCGCGGTGCTGGGCGCGCTGGGGCTCGTGGCGCTCAGCGCCCGCTCGCGCTGGGCGATCGTGCTCGCGTGGGCACTGAGCATCGAGGGGCTCGTGGACTTCGCGTCGGCGCTGACGATCGGCGCCCGGCTCGAGGTCGTGGCGCGGTACCACCTCGGCCCGGCGTGGTTCATCCCGACGTTCATGGTGCCGTTCTTCACCGTGGCGCACCTGCTCGCGATCGGGCAGCTGCGGCGCCGGGGAGCGGAACTGCGCGCCTGGCTGCGCGCTCCCGGGGCACACTCCGCACCGTCGGCGCTCGCCGGCCAGGGGGCCTGAGATGAGCGCATCCATTCCGGCGGAGCCGGCCGCGCGCCCCTGGCCGCTCGAGACGCGGGTACCGCCCCCGCTGCTGCTCTTCGCCGTGCTGTTCGCGATGGGGGGCGTCGCGACGCTCCCGGTCGCGGCCGGCGTCGGCCGGGCCATCCGGCTCGAGTCGGGCGGGCTCCTGATGGTGGCGAGCGCCTTCTTCATGCTCTGGTCGGTGCTGACGATGCGCCGGGCACACACGACCATCGATCCGGTGGACGTGCACCACGCCTCCACCGTCGTGACGACGGGCCCGTTCCGGATCACGCGGAATCCCATCTACCTCGGGATGCTGGGCGTGACCACCGGATGGGCCATCGTGCTCGCCCATCCGGTGGCCTGGGTCGGGCCGGTCGCGTTCCTGGCGTGGCTGACGCGGCTGCAGGTCGTCCCCGAGGAGCGGGCGATGCGGGCACGGTTCGGGGACGGCTATGCGCAGTACGCCGCCCGCGTCTCGCGCTGGCTGTGACGCGAGGGCGATGACCGGCGTCGGGGTCGGGCATCGTGGGCGCGATATCGCCACCCGATGCCCGGCACCGATGCTGTCGCGGTCGCGGCGGCCCGCCGCGCGGCGATGCGGGACGCCGGGCCGGGTGTTCACGCTGGCCGGTGAATGGGACGCGATCGGAGGGCGACGGCGCGTGGCCACCTGTTTCGCCTGTGATGCCCCTGTCCCGCCCTTGCCCGGGCTTGCGGCGCGGTTGGCGTGTGCCGACTGCAAGTCACGAGCGCGCCTCATCCTGGGTGGCGCGTCGCTGGCGGCCGTCCTCGCCTCGTCCCGCCCCGAGCCATTGGAGGGCTCCGCGCTGGGCCCGCTCCTCAATCCGCTCGATCTCGACGGCCGGCGCGCGTGGGCGCTCTTCGCCGCTGGCGGGTGGGCGGTGGCGGAGGAGATCCACCCGTCCGACGACTGGTTCGACTTCACGGTCCAGCACGCCGCGGACTGGCCGCGCCTTCGTGCTACCCTCCGGGCAGCTCGTGAGGCGACCCCGGCACGGGTGGTCCTCGAAGCCGTTCTCGCCGGGCAGACCGGCCCGCTCACGCTGGGCCGGCTCGTCGGGTGGTGGTCGGCTGCGGCCCAGGCACGGCGCATACTGGCGGGTCACGGGCCGATCCTGACCAACGCGGACGCCTGGGCAGCCGCAGAGGCGCTCGCGCCGGGCGACCTCGACGCCGCGTCCCGCATCGCGTGCGTCGAGCGGCTGCTGGTGCTGGCCGGCGGGGAGTCCGGGATCCCGGGGTGATCGAATGCAGCACGCGCGAGTCCGGCCTCCGCGGCCCGAGCGGGTACTGCCTCGGGTTCGCCGGTCCCGCGACGCCACCGGCGTAGATTGATCCCATGACCGCCGCCGCCCCCGCCCGCCCCGCCGCCGTCCGCCGCGGCCGCCGGCTCACCTGGCTCACCATCGCCTACAACTCCCTCGAGGCGGTCGCGTCGCTCGTGGCCGGCCTGCTCGCGGGGAGCGTCGCGCTGGTCGGCTTCGGGCTCGACAGCGTCATCGAGGTCACCGCGAGCGGCGCCGCGCTCTGGCGGCTCGGCCACGACGCCGATCCGCGTCGCCGGGAGATCGCGGAGCACCGCGCGCTGCGCGTGATCGGATGGTCGTTCCTCGCCCTCGCCGCGTACGTGCTGGTGGATGCGGTGCGCTCCCTCGCGGTCCGGGAGGTGCCCGAGCGGAGCGTCCCGGGGATCGTCATCGCGGTCGCCTCGCTCGTCGTCATGCCCCTCCTCGCGCGCGCCAAGCGCCGGGTGGCAGCGGCGCTCGAGAGCCGCGCCATCCGCGCCGAGGCGCGCCAGACCGACATCTGCATGTACCTCTCGGCGATCCTGCTCGGCGGGCTCGTGCTCAACGCGCTCGCGGGCTGGTGGTGGGCCGACCCGATGGCGGCGCTCGCGATGGTGCCGCTCATCGCGTGGGAGGGCCGCCAGGCGCTGCGCGGCCGGGCGCCGTGCGGCGACGGGTGCCACGACCCGGTGGGGTGAGCGGTGCCCGCTGCCGCAACCGATCGATACGGAGGCCGGGATGGCCGGTGGGCCGCACGCTGCCATCGTCCCGTGCATCCGCTGCCTCGGGCCGGCGGACCGGACGCACGAGGGTCTGGAGACCGATCGCTACCGATGCAGGGAGTGCGGGACCGACTTCCTGATCGACTGGAGCGACGGCGCCCCCACCGAGGACCGCTGGCCGCCCCCGCCGGATGCCCGGCCGCTCCTCGGGTGACGACGATGCGGGATGCAACGGCCCGTCGCACGATCGACGGGCCCGGCGCACGCGACTGAATCCCCGGCCGTCATCCGCGCGTACCGCTGGGGACCCGTTTCGTCGCCCCACCCGCTCGCGAGGACTCCGCATGGCCGCCGGCTCCCCCCTCCGGAAGCTCGCCCCGATCCTCGTGATGGCGTTCGGCGGCGCGCTGCTCGGCTACGCCGCCGGCGCGCTGGCGAAGCCCGCGCTCGCCGGCATCCCGAAGCCGTCGCTCGCGGTCCTCCTCACGGTCGTCCTCTGCTGGACGGTGGCCGGCGTCGCGCTCCACGAGCTTGGCCACGTGCTGGGCGGCTTGCGCGTGGGGTTCCGCTTCGTGCTGTACACGGTGGGTCCGCTCCGGGTGGCGCGCGAGGCGGACGGGATCCGGCCGGGCCTCAACCGCGCCATCAACCTGGCGGGCGGCCTCGCGCTCATGCTCCCTCCCACCGGCACCGCCAGCCCGCGTGCGCTCGCCAGCTTCATCGCCGGGGGCCCCGTCGCGAGCCTCACGGCCGCGCTCCTCCTCGGCACCGCGGCGGCGATCGGACCGCACGGCTCGCCGCTCTTCCTCTTCCTCGGCGCCGGTGCCTTCGTGAACCTTGCCCTTGGCCTGGCGACGATCCTCCCGTCGCACGCCGGCGGGTTCGACAGCGACGGGCGCCAGCTGCTCGACCTCCGGCAGGGCGGCCACCTGGGCGAGCTCAAGCTCCTGCTCCGGAGCGTCACCACCGCCTCGGTCTTCGGCACCCGGCCCAGGGAGTGGGACCGCGCCCAGGTGGCGCGGCTCGTGGAGCTGGCGAGCCAGGAGACCGGCCAGCGCGCGCTGGTCGCGCACCTGCTCCACTACTACCACCTGCTCGACACCGGCGATCGCGAGGGCGCGCACGCGGCGCTCGCGCGCGCCGCCGCCGCCACGCACCCCGAGGCACATCCGATGCTCGGCGCCCCGCTCCGGCTCGAAGAGGCGTGGCTCGCCACGCAGGACGGCGACGCGGCGGCGGCACGGGCCCACCTCGACCGCGCGCTCGAGCATGGCCGGTT
>JBAIWX010000136.1:0-1735 GCA_037916975.1 Gemmatimonadales bacterium | reverse complement strand
CGAACGGCTTCGACTCGCAGCCGTTCTCGGTGCCGGTCTTCGCCAACTTCACGCTGGTCGGCCCGGGCACGCTGACGCCGCTGTCGAGCTCGGGTGACGTCGGCATGGTGCTGCGCCGCGGCACGGGTGGCTACCTCACCAACGGGATCGTGGCCCGCTGGAACCGGCAGGGTGTCTCGGTGCGCGACGCCTCGACCAACAACATGCTCACCACGCTCGACTCGCTGAACCTGGCGAACATCGTGTTCGTGGAGAACACCTCGAACTTCGACCCCGACGCCTCCAGCAACTTCGGCAAGGCGGCCGCCTTCACGGGCCAGAACGTGCTGACCCCGGCCGGCACGGCCGCCGCGCTCTTCACGAGCCTCGGCGCGCCGAACCTCGACTTCACGCCCGTCGCCGGCTCGCCGGCGTCCACGGGCGGCGACGTGATCCCGGTCCCGGCCGGCTACGGCAGCAACTTCTTCGGCGGGACCATCACGGCGACCACCTACTTCGGCGCCGCGGACCCGGCCGGCCCCAAGTGGTGGCAGGGCTGGACCCGGTACGCGCAGAACTGAGCCGCGACCGGCACGTGACGTCCGGACGGACCGGCCGGTGCCCCCAGGGTGCCGGCCGGTTCATCTTTCCCGACCCCCGATCCATGGATCTTCCGATGCCGCTGCTCCGCCGCCGGAGCGCCTCGTCCCGCCCGAAGGGCCCCGCCGCCGCTCCCGCGGTGCGCCTCCCCCGCCGCCCGTTCCTGCTCGCCCTCGCCGCCGCACTCGCCTGCACGCCCCGCGGCGAGCGCCCGGCGGCTCCCCCGGCGGGGGGCACCGCGGCGGTGTCGGACAGCGCCATCCCGCGGGAGGTGGCACTCCGCCGGTTCCAGGCCGCCGTGCCGCGGGTGGACACCCTCGCCTCGCCCTGGCGGAGTCGCGACGCCCTCGTCGAGGCATTCATCGCGGCACTGCGGCGGCAGGACACCGCGGCGCTCTCGGCGATGACGCTGACCGCCTCCGAGTTCGGGTGGCTGTACTACCCGACCACGCCGCAGGGCTTTCCGCCCTACTCCCTCAACGCCGACCTGATGTGGTTCCTGATCGAGAACCGGGGCGCGCGCGGCCTCGCCCTGCTGCTGCAGGAGCGCGGCGGGCGGGACCTCGGCTACGTCGGCGTCGAGTGCGAGGGCACGCCCAGCCGGGAGGGGGGCAACGTCCTCTGGGGGCCCTGCCTCGTCCGCCGGACGATCGAGCGCGGGCAGACGGGGACGGAGCGGCTCTTCGGCCTCATCATCGAGCGGGAGGGGCGCTACAAGTTCGTGAGCTTCGCGAACCGCTTCGATTGATCCTCGCCTCAGGCCGCCTTCACGCCGCCTTGCGTCCCGCCCCCGTAGCGTGCGGGAGACGACGGCCTGCGGGCGTGCGCCGGACGGCGCGGGGCCGCCGGGCCATCGGGGACGCGGAGGGCGACATGACGGTGCAGGTGGTGGGTCCGCGGAGCTGGCACTCGCAGGTGCTCTACAACAACGTCCGCAGCGCGCTGGCGCGCCTGGGCCGCCACGAGCGGGTGGAGCGCGTCGAGGACCCGGCGGAGATCGCGGCGTACGGGGTGATCGGCGCGCCGGCGCTGGTGGTGGACGGGCAGGTGCGCGTCGTGGGGCGGGTGCCGGCTGCCGGCGAGCTCGCGCGGGTGCTCGAGCCGCGCGACGCCGCGTGAGCGGGGCTCGCGCCTAGTACCCCGCCTCGGCGGCCGG
>JBAIWX010000135.1:0-5257 GCA_037916975.1 Gemmatimonadales bacterium | reverse complement strand
CCCGCCGCCGCGAGCGCCTTCGCCCGGCGCTCGCGGCGCTCGGTGGCGCGGCGCGCGAGCGCCTCGCGCGTGGCCCGCCGCGAGGTGTCCACCAGCAGCCGGCCGCGGCCCTCGGCGTCCTCGAGCTCGATCCACCCCGCCTCCGGCAGCGCACGCTCCCGCGGCTCGTCCACCGTCACCGCCACCACCTCGTGCCGCGCGGCGAGACGGCGGAGCGGGCGCTCCCAGTCCTCGGCGACGAAATCGGAGAGGACGACGACGATGCTGCGGTGGTTGAGGAGCCGGCCGGCGTAGGTCAGGCAGGCGGCGAGGTCGGTGCGGCGGCCCCGGGGCTCGTAGGCGATGAGGTCCCGGATCACGCGGAGCGCGTGCCGACGCCCCTTCCGCGGGGGCACCACGTGCTCCACCTGCTCGGCGAAGAGCAGCGCGCCGACGCGGTCGTTCTGGTTGGCGGCGGCGAGGGCGAGCACCGCGGCCACCTCCGTGGCGACGCCCACCTTGGTGACCGGCTCGCCGACCTGCGTCGAGCCCGACTCGTCCACGACGAGGAGCACGGTGAGCTCGCGCTCCTCCGTGTACGTCTTGACGTAGGGGCTCGCGAGGCGGGCGGAGACGTTCCAGTCGATCGCGCGGAAGTCGTCGCCGTGCTCGTAGGCGCGCACCTCCGCGAACTCCATCCCCTGCCCGCGGAAGACCGAGCGGTACTCCCCGGCGAACAGGGCGGTCACGAGCCCGCGCGTGCGGAGCTCGATCGCCTTGACCTGCCTCAGGACCTCGGCGGGAACGGCGGGCATGCGGCCGTCACGGCACCCGCACCACGTCGAGCAGCCGGTGCACCACGTGGTCGGTCGTGACGTCCTCCGCCTCGGCCTCGAAGCTGAGCACGATGCGGTGCCGGAGCACGTCGGGGGCGAGCGCCCGCACGTCCTCGGGGATGACGTAGGCGCGGCCGCGGAGGAAGGCGTGCGCCCGCGCCGCCTGCGCGAGCGCCAGCGTGGCCCGGGGCGACGCGCCGAAGGCGACGAGCGGCTGCAGGTCCTTGAGCCCCACGGCGGCCGGCTCGCGCGTGGCGCGCACCAGGTCCACGACGTACTCGACCACCTTCTGGTCCATGTAGAGCCCGCCGATCGCCGCCCGCGCGGCGAGGATGTCGGCCGGCTCGACGACCCGCTCGACCGGGATGTCCTGCCCCGCGCCGAGCCGCACGAGCACCTCGCGCTCCTCGTCGCGCGTCGGGTAGCCCACCTTCACCTTGAGCATGAACCGGTCGAGCTGCGCCTCGGGGAGCGGGTACGTCCCCTCGCTCTCGATCGGGTTCTGCGTGGCGAGCACCAGGAACGGCTCCTCCAGCGGGAACGTCGTCCCGCCGATCGTCACCTGGCGCTCCTGCATCGCCTCGAGCAGCGCCGCCTGCACCTTCGCCGGGGCGCGGTTGATCTCGTCCGCGAGGACGATCTGCGCGAAGAGCGGGCCCTTCTTGACGTGGAACTCCTGCGTCTTCTGGTCGAAGATCATCGTGCCGATGACGTCGGCCGGCAGGAGGTCGGGGGTGAACTGGATGCGGGAGAAGCTGGCGTGGATGATCGAGGCGAGGGTGCGCACCGCGAAGGTCTTCGCGAGCCCCGGCACCCCCTCGAGGAGGATGTGCCCCCCCGTGAGCATCCCGATGAGCAGGCGCTCCACCATCTGGTCCTGCCCGACGATGCGCTTGCCCACCTCGTCGAGCACCCGCCGCACGCGGGCGCCGTCGAGGGCCCCGGCGGCGGGGCGGGCGGCGTCGCTGGGCCGCGGCTGCGGCACGGGAACGGTCATCCGGTCGGCTCCGCGTTGAGGTCCCGACGGCACCGCCGGGACCGTGGTTTCACCCCTCGTCGGCGGCCAGGCCGATGGCGCGGTAGAGCCCGCGCTCCTCGGCGGGCGTGAGCGGCCGCGTGCGCCCGACGGGCAGGTCGTCGAGGCGCACGGGGCCGAACGAGACGCGCGCGAGCCGGTCCACCCGGAGCCCGAGCGCCTCCGCCCAGCGCCGCACCACGCGGTTCCGACCCTCGTGGAGCGTCAGGCTCACGACGCACCGGCCCTCGCGCCCCGGCTTCACCGACACCCGGTCCAGCACCACCGGCCGGTCGTCGAGCACCACGCGCCGCTGGACCAGCCCGGCCACCTCCGCCGGCGGCTGCCCGTGCACGAGCGCCACGTAGGACCGCGGGATGCGGTACCTGGGGTGCGTGAGCCGGTGCACCGCCTCGCCGTCGGTGGTGAGGAGGAGGAGGCCCGTGGTGTTCACGTCGAGCCGCCCGACGTAGGTGAGGCCCGGCGGGTGGTCGAGCAGGTCGAGCACCGTGGGCCGCCCCTGCTCGTCGCGGGCCGTCGTCACGACGCCGAGCGGCTTGTGGAAGGCGAGCCACCGCCGCGCCTGCACCGCGACGGGCCGGCCGCGCACGGTGATCTTCTGGCGCGCGGGATCCACGCGCGAGCCCAGTTCGGCGACCTTCCCGTCCACGCGCACCTGCCCGGCGCGGATCAGCTCCTCCGCGGCGCGCCGGCTGGCGATCCCCGCGCGCGCGAGCGCGCGCTGCAGTCGCATCTCCACCCCGGATGATACCCGGCTCACGACTCGGCCGGCACGTAGGCCGCCGCGTCGTCGGGGCCCGAGGCCTCCGGCCGGTGCGGCCGGAGCGCCACGGTGAGCTCGTCGGCGCGCGGCAGGTCGGCCAGGTCGTTGAGGCCGAGGAGCTCGAGGAAGGCGGGGGCGGTGCCGTAGAGGAGCGGCCGGCCCATCGCCTCGCTCCGGCCCACCACCTCGATGAGGCCGCGCTCCTGCAGCGCACGCAGCACGCCGCCGGCCGAGACGCCGCGGATCTCCTCGATCTCGGCGCGGCCGACCGGCTGGCGGTAGGCGATCACGGCGAGCGTCTCGAGCGCGGCGGCGGTCAGGCGCGGCGCCCGCACCGAGAATTGCGCGCGCTCGATCGCGGCCGCGAGGCTCGGCCGCGTGAGCACCTGGTAGCCCCCGGCGAGCTCCACGAGCTCGACGCCGTGCTGGCCGAAGTCGTAGTGCTCCTTCAGCTGGTCGAGCGCGGTGCGCACGTCGGCGTGCGTCACGTCGGGGTCCAGCGTGGCGAGCTCCTCCACCGTCAGCGGGCGGGCGGCGGAGAAGAGGGCGGCCTCAATCAGCTGCGCGAGCGGGTTCACGGCGGATCACCATCATGGCAAAGGGACTTTCCTGCGCGACCCTGAGGAGCCCGCGCTTGGCGAGCTCGAGGATGGCGAGGAGCGTGGAGAGGACGTCCACGATCGTGGGCCGCGGCCCGAGTGCGTCGCGGAAGGTGACCTCCTCCCGCTCGGCGAGCAGGAGCTCGAGGCGCACCGTGGCGCCCTCCACGTCGAGCGGCCGCGCCACCACCTTGTGGAGCACGGGACTCGGGATGCCGGCGAGGACGCGCTCGACCGCCTCGAGGAGCTGCATCAGCGACAGCTCGAGCGGCGGCGGCGGGAGCTCCGGGGGCGGTGGCAGGTAGCCGCGCCCGAACTGCTGGGCCCGGCGCTCCGCCTGCCGCCCGAGCCAGAGGGCGATCTCGCGGATCTGCTGGTACTCGAGGAGCCGCCGCACGAGCTCGGCGCGCGGGTCCTCCCAGCCCTCCTCCTCGCTGCGGCGCGGGAGGAGCATCTGCGCCTTGAGGCGGACCAGGCGGCTCGCCATGTCGAGGTAGTCGGCGGCCTGGTTGAGCCCGAGCTCGTGGACGGCCTGCACGAACTGCTCGGCGATCCGCGCGATCGGGATGTCGGCGATGTCGATCTGCTGCTCCCGCAGGAGGTGGAGCAGCAGGTCCAGCGGGCCGGCGAACTGGTCCAGCTGCACCACGAAGCCGGGCGTGCCGCCCAGCGCGGTGGTCGGGGCGCCGGTCGCCGTCATGCGCCGAAGATCCGCCAGCCGTCGCCCACCGCGAACGGGAGGATGCCGCGCAGCAGGAGGCCGAAGACGAACCACGCCGGCGCGAGGAGCCGTGCCAGCAGGCCGGGCAGGAACATCACGAGCATGAGGACGAGCAGGAAGCCGAACCGGTGGAGCTCGCGGTAGCGCGCTCCCCACGCCGGCGGCAGCAGGTGGTAGAAGAGGTGCGAGCCGTCCAGCGGGGGCAGCGGGATCAGGTTGAAGAAGCAGAGGATCAGGTTGAGCAGGATCCCCCACATCATCATCCGCTGCGCGGTGTCGAGCGCCGGTGCCGCCGCCGGCAGCGCGCGCGCGAGCAGGCCGAGGCCGACGAACAGCGCCGCGAAGACGAAGCTCAGGACGAAGTTGGTCGCCACCCCCGCGGAGGAGACGATGATGTCGCCCCGCTTGTACCGGCGGTACTTGCGCGGGTTGACCGGCACCGGCTTCGCGCCGCCGAAGACGAACGGGTGCCCCGAGGCGAACGACGCCAGGAACGTGATGGCCGGCACGAGCAGGCTCATCCACGGGTCGATGTGCGGGAGCGGGTTCAGCGTGATCCGGCCCAGCATGTAGGCGGTATCGTCACCCTGGCGGTAGGCGGCCACGGCGTGCGCGTACTCGTGCGCCACGAGGGAGAAGACGAGCACCGGCAGCGCCAGGATGAATTCGCTGAAGCCTTGCAGAGGACGGGTCCCGTGGCGAGGGGTTGGGCCGAAAGAGGGGAAAGGTTAGCCGTCCCGGAAGCGCGAGTCAAACGCGCGCCAACTCGTCGCTTGACCGGTACTTGCGCCCCGGCTATATATGAAGGCTCGTCGGCCCGTGGTGGGCCCGCGACAGGAAGCCCGAACCCAAGCTACGTCCCGAGGTCAGCGTGCCCCGCACTCGTTCCGCCAAGAAGGCCATGCGCCAGTCCAAGGCGCGCAACCAGCGCAACACCGCGCAGCGGAGCCAGCTCCGCACGGCGATCAAGAAGGTGCGGAAGGCCACCACCGCGGCGGAGGCCAAGGCCGCCCTCGCCGACGCGATCCAGCTGGTGGACCGCGCCGGGCGCAAGCGGCTGATCCACCCGAACACGGCCGCGCGCCAGAAGAGCCGCCTCACCAAGGCCGCCGCCAAGCTCAAGTAGCGCCGGCCCCGGTCCCCGGAACGCCCGCGGGGGTGGCATGCGCCACCCCCGCCGTCTTTTCCCCCGCCCTCCCCTACAGCGCGGCCAGTTCGGCCCCGCAGCGCTCGCAGTACCACTCCGTCGGACGGTTGAGCGTCCCGCACTCGCCGCACTTGAGCGTCTTCGCGCCCGAGGGCGCCGCCGGCCGCCCCGTCGCG
>JBAIWX010000134.1:0-15480 GCA_037916975.1 Gemmatimonadales bacterium | reverse complement strand
CCGGCGTGCGCGCCGCCCATCCGGGGCGGCCTCCTGTTCCCAGTATCGAACCGGCGGCCGGAACCTTGAGGCCGCCTCTGTATTTCTATGCATTCCGCGCGCCAGAAGTTCCACCGGTGCCCGGGCGGGCCTCGCCGGTGCCGCCCAAGTGACGGTCCGGCAACGCGTCACGCGCGCGGTGGCCGGCGTCCCGCCGGGCCGGCCGGCGCGTCCGGAGGGCGGCCGTCGGTGCCGCGGCGCCGGGAGGTTGCTGCCGGGTGCCGGGCGGGGAGGCCGTGCCTTGCCGGTCCATCGTGTACGGCTACCTTCCCCCCCGGCCGCCCTCCGGCGCGCCGTCACGACAGCCATCGGAGCCACTCCCCATGCGCAGGACCATCCGGGCCACCATCCTCCTCACGCTGCTCGCCGCCGGCGCCCCGCCGCTCGCCGCCCAGCAGAAGGGGCAGGGCAGCGTCGTCGAGCAGGCGCGCCGCTTCCTCGCCCGCGCGGAGGCCGAGTTGCTCGACCTCTCCATCAAGCAGCAGCGGGCCGACTGGGTCGCCAACACCTACATCACCGACGACACCGAGCTCCTCACGGCCGAGGCGACGAAGAACCTGGGCGAGGGCGTCCAGCGCCTCGCGCGTGAGGCGCAGCGCTTCACCCGCCTCCGGATCCGCTACCCCGACGACATCGCGCGGAAGTTCTACCTCCTGCGCCTCCTCGTGCCGGCGCCGCCGCCGCCCGATTCCGCGAAGGCAGCCGAGCTCGCCCGCCTCGGCGCGCAGCTGAACGGCGAGTACGGGAAGGGGACGTACTGCCGCCCGTTGAAGGCGGACCCGAAGAAGGAGGAGTGCCTCCAGATCGGCGACCTCGCGGGCATAATGGCGACGAGCCGCGACCCCGCGGCGCTGCTTGACGCGTGGCAGGGGTGGCATCGGGTCGGCGCACCGATGAAGCACCGCTACGCGCGCTTCGCCGAGCTCTCGAACGAGGGCGCGCGCGCGATGGGCTTCGCCGACGCGGGCGCCATGTGGCGCTCCGGGTACGACATGCCGCCCGCGGAGTTCGAGCGGGAGATGGACCGCCTCTGGGAGCAGGTGAAGCCGCTCTACGTGCAGCTCCACGCCTACGTGCGCTGGAAGCTCGTCGAGAAGTACGGCCCGCAGGTCGTCCCGCCCACGGGGATGATCCCCGCGCACCTCCTCGGCAACCTCTGGGCGCAGGAGTGGGGGAACATCTACGACGTCGTGGCGCCGGCGGGGGCGCAGGGCGGCGGGGTGGACATCACCGCGCTCCTCCGTGCCAAGGGCACGGACCCGCTCGGGATGGTGCGCTACGGCGAGGGCTTCTTCACCTCGCTCGGCTTCGCGCCGCTCCCCGGCAGCTTCTGGCAGCGCTCGCAGTTCACCAAGCCGCGCGACCGCGAGGTGGTCTGCCACGCGAGCGCGTGGGACATCGACTGGAAGGACGACCTCCGGATCAAGATGTGCATCGAGCCGACGGGGGAGGACTTCGTCACGATCCACCACGAGCTCGGCCACAACTTCTACCAGCGCGCCTACGAGCGGCAGCCGTTCCTCTTCGCGAGCGGCGCGCACGACGGCTTCCACGAGGCGATCGGCGACGCGATCGCCCTCGCGATCACGCCCGAGTACCTGAAGCAGGTCGGCCTCCTCCAGGGCCCGGTACCGGGCGCCGACGCCGACCTCCCGCTCCTCCTCCGGCAGGCGCTCGACCGGGTCGCCTTCCTGCCGTGGGGGCTGCTGGTGGACAAGTGGCGGTGGGAGGTGTTCGACGGGCGGCTCCCCGAGTCGCGGTTCAACGCGGGGTGGTGGGAACTGCGGCACCGCTACCAGGGGGTCAGTGCCCCCCTCCCGCGGACCGAGGCGGACTTCGACCCGGGGGCGAAGTACCACGTGCCGGGGAACACCCCGTACGCGCGCTACTTCCTCGCGCGGATCCTGCAGTTCCAGTTCTACCGCGCGCTCTGCCGCGAGGCGGGGTACACGGGCCCCCTGCATCGCTGCACCTTCTTCGGCAACAAGGCGGCGGGCGCGAAGCTGGCCGCGATGCTCGAGGCGGGCCAGTCGCGGCCGTGGCAGGAGACGCTCTACGCGATGACGGGCGAGCGGCAGATGGACGCGAGCGCGCTCGTCGAGTACTTCGCGCCGCTCCGGACGTGGCTCGAGGAACAGAACCGCGGGAAGCCCGTCGGCTGGTGAGCCGGCGCGGCGGCGCCGCCCGCGCGAACGACGACGCCCCCGGGTGCCGCTCGGCATCCGGGGGCGTGTCGCGTCCGGCCCGGGAGCTCAGTGCGCGGCGGGCACGGGGCGGAGCAGCAGGTCCTGGAAGTCGAAGCTGAAGTCCACCTCGTCCGACTCGGGGACCATCTTCACCTGGTCGATGGTGCCGTCGGCCCTGAGCTGGAAGGTGACGTAGGCGTCGGCGCGCAATTCCCGGTCGCGCCAGCGCGCGAGGAAGGTGTCGTGCTGCCAGTGGACGAGGTCGCCGACCAGCGACGGGGTCTTCGTGAACCGCATGACGAGCCTCCCGTCCTCGAGGGCGATGGCGACGTCGCCGTACCAGTCGTCGCGGTAGGTGCCGGCGTACTTCGCGAGCGGGAGGGAGGGGCCGGACGCGCTGTCGCGCGTGGCCGCGGCGCCTGCGCGCTGCGCCGCGACGCTCGAGTCGCGCTGCGCGCGGAGCCTGCGGAAGCCGCCGATCCAGTCGAAGGGCGCCGCTCCCATGTAGTGGTCGAGGATCCGCCAGGTCACCGCCTCGAACGCCTCGCCACCCTCGGCGTTGAGGAGCACCGCCACGCCGAGCCGCAGGTCGGGCACCGTGGTGACGCGGGAGACGTAGCCGGGGAGGCCTCCGGTGTGGGTCGCGATCTTGTGGCCGCGGTAGTCGCGCAGGAAGAGGCCGAGGCCGTAGCCGTTGAACTGCGCGCCGAGCGGGGCCAGCTCCGCGGGTGCGGGGCCGGTGCCGAGCGGGGTCACGATGGACCACAGCTGGCGCGCGGTGCGGGGCGAGTAGAGGCGCGAGCCGTCGGCAAGCTTCCCGGAGTCGGCGAGGACCAGGAGCCACTTCGCCATGTCGGCGGCGCCGGCGTTGATGCCGCCGGCGGGGTTGGTGTTGTCGCTCGTGAACGGCGCGATCGGCCGGAGGGTGCCGTTCACGACGGCATGGGTGGCGGCCACGTCCCCGCCGGCGGCGGCGTCGGAGTGGCGCACGCTGCTCGACGTCATGCCGACGCGGTCGAGGATCTCGTGCTGGACGAAGTCCTCCCAGGTGCGGCCGGTCACCGCCTGGATGACCTCGCTCGCGACGAGGTACAGCACGTTGTCGTAGGCGTAGGCGCTCCGGAAGCTCGTCGCCGGCCGGATGAACCGGAGGCGGCGGGCGATCTCCTTGCGGTCGTAGGTGGACTCGGGCCACCAGAGGAGGTCGCCGGCGCCAAGGCCGAGGCCGCTCCGGTGCACGAGGAGGTCGCGCACGGTGAGCTCGCGCGTGACCCACGGGTCGTACATGGCGAAGCCGGGGAGGTACCGCACCACGGGCGCATCCCACTCGAGCTGGCCGCGCTCGACGAGGATGCCGAGGGCGACGGCGGTGAAGACCTTCGTGTTCGACGCGATGCCGAAGGTGGTGCGGTCGTCCACCGGCGTCGGGTCGCCCAGGCGGCGCACGCCGTAGCCCTTCGCGAGCACCACCTTCCCGTCCTTCACCACGGCGAGGGCGAGCCCCGGGACGCCGAACGCCTTCATCGCGCTGTCCACGTACCGGTCGAGGTCCCTGGGGAGCGCGGCCGCGGGGGCGGCGGCCTTCGCGGGCCGCTGCTGCGCGGCGGCGAGGGCGGGGAGGAGGAGCAGCAGGGCGGACGTCGGCAGTCGGCGTCGCATCGGGGAGGATCTCCGGCCGGGGGAGGAGGGTCGGGCGGGCAGCCCGTCGGTGGCGCGGGAGGAAGATGGCACGGTCGCGGGCGCGCCGCAGCACGGCCGGCTGGCAGCGGCCCCGGGGCGGCGCCGCCGTTTGCCGACATCCGGCGCCCGCGCTACTATGCGGGTGCGACCGCCAGGGGCATCCGCCCGGCACCGCGCCCACGCGTGGCGCCGCCGGGCCGGATTGAGAAGCCACCCTTGGAACCTGATCCGGCTGATACCGGCGAAGGGAGCGCGGTGCCGCCCGACACCCGTCGTGGCCCCGCGCTCCCTTCGCCGCCCCAAGCGACGAAGGGAGCTTCGCGTCATGGCCGCACCCACCACCCCCGCCGGGCCGCTCGCGTTCGAGCAGGCCTTCCCGAACTCGCGCAAGGTGTACGTCGAGGGGCCGCGGGGGATCCGCGTCCCGATGCGCGAGATCGCCCTCTCGGGGGGCGAGCCGCCGCTCCGCGTGTACGACACGAGCGGGCCGCAGGGCCACGACGTCCGGCAGGGGCTCCCGCCGGTCCGCCACGCCTGGATCCTCGAGCGGGACGTGCACGAGGTGCCCGGCCGCGACCAGACACTGGGCCTCCCGATGCCGAACGGGCTCCGCCGGAAGGTGCTCCGCGGCAACGGCGCCGTCACGCAGCTCGCCTACGCCCGCCGCGGCGAGGTGACGCCCGAGATGGAGTTCGTGGCGCTCCGCGAGGGGATGGACCCCGAGTTCGTGCGGAGCGAGGTCGCGCGGGGGCGCGCCATCATCCCGGCCAACGTCAACCACCCCGAGCTCGAGCCGATGGTCATCGGGCGCGGCTTCCACGTGAAGATCAACGCGAACATCGGCAACTCGGCGGTGTCGAGCTCGATCGAGGAGGAGGTGGAGAAGCTCCGCTGGGCGACGCTCTGGGGCGCCGACACGGTGATGGACCTCTCCACCGGCAAGGACATCCACCAGACCCGGCAGTGGATCATCCGCAACTCGGCGGTGCCCATCGGCACGGTGCCGATCTACCAGGCCCTCGAGAAGGTTGGCGGCGTGGCCGAGGACCTGACCTGGGAGGTGTACCGCGACACCCTCGTGGAGCAGGCGGAGCAGGGGGTGGACTACTTCACCGTCCACGCCGGCGTGCTGCTCGAGTACGTGCCGCTCACGGCGGACCGCGTGACCGGGATCGTCTCGCGCGGCGGGTCCATCATCGCCAAGTGGTGCCTCGCGCACCACCGGCAGAACTTCCTCTACACGCACTTCCGCGAGATCTGCGAGATCATGCGGGCGTACGACGTCTCGTTCTCGCTGGGCGACGGGCTCCGGCCGGGCAGCATCGCCGACGCGAACGACGCCGCGCAGTTCGCCGAGCTGCGCACCCAGGGGGAGCTCACGCGCCTCGCGTGGGAGCACGACGTGCAGGTGATGAACGAGGGGCCCGGGCACGTCCCGATGCACCTGATCCAGGAGAACATGACGAAGCAGCTCGAGTGGTGCGGCGAGGCGCCGTTCTACACCCTCGGGCCGCTCACCACCGACATCGCGCCCGGCTACGACCACATCACGAGCGCCATCGGCGCCGCGATGATCGGCTGGTTCGGCACGGCGATGCTCTGCTACGTGACGCCGAAGGAGCACCTCGGCCTCCCGAACCGGGACGACGTGAAGGCGGGGGTCATTGCCTACAAGATCGCGGCGCACGCCGCCGACCTCGCGAAGGGACACCCCCGCGCCCGCGCCCGGGACGACGCGCTCTCGCGGGCGCGCTTCGAGTTCCGCTGGCGCGACCAGTTCGCCCTCGCCCTCGACCCGGTCACGGCCCAGGCGTACCACGACGAGACGCTCCCGGCGGAGGGGGCGAAGGTGGCGCACTTCTGCTCGATGTGCGGGCCGAAGTTCTGCTCGATGAAGCTCACGCAGGAGATCCGCGACGCGGCCGCCGCCGAGCGGGGCATGGCGGACAAGGCGGCGGAGTTCCGGGCCCAGGGGGGCGCGCTCTACGTGAAGCGGTAGGGGGGCGCCGCCCGGCCCGGGGCACCCCGCCGGCGCCTCTTTCGCGCCGCGGTACCGGCCGTTACTCATTGGCGTACGAGCCCGTCGTGGTGCGCCGGTCCGGTCCCCCTCCGCCAGCGCCGCCAAGCGGTCGGCGGCCCCCGAGGCCGGGGTGCCGGGCCGGTGGAGTCATGGCCATCCGTTCTGTCGTCCCAACCAGCGAGCGAGCGGGCCTGCTCGAAGCGATCGCCGACACCCTCGACGACCTGATCGTCGTCGTGGATGCCGACGGTACGATCGTGCTCGCGAACGTGGCGTGGGAGCGCGCCTCGGGCTCGGTCGCCGGCTGCGGCCCGGGCTCGAACTACCTCGTCGCCTGCCGCGACGTGAGCGGGCCGGATGCCGACGCCATCGAGTCGCTGCGCGCGCTGCTGTCGGGGCGGGGCGGAGCGTTCGAGCACCTCTATCCCTGCCAGGCGCCCGACGGACCGGTCCGCTGGTTCCGGCTGATCGCCCGGCCGATGGCCGTGGCCGGCGGCCGGGGTGCGCTGCTGCTGCACCGGGACGTGAGCGACGAGATGCTGCACCGCGGGACCCTCGCCGACGCGGCCGCCGCCGGCGCCCGCCGCGACACCCGCACCCAGGAGCTGGCGGCGCTGGGTGCCCTGCCGGCGGACGCGCTGCCGGTGAGCGCCGCGCTCTCGGGCAACGAGCCGCTCGCTGCCGTGGCGCCGCGGGAGGTGGACGAGGCGGTGCGCCGCTACCGTGCCCTGCTCGATGCGGCGGTGGAGCAGCGCACCTACCTCGGCGCCGCGCAGCCCGACGGGCCGCTGCGGGAGCTGGCCGCGCTGCTCGGCGCGCTCCGGGCCGGTCCGCGCGACGTGACCGGGATCCACCTGCGCGTCATGGCGGCGCTGGTCGAGGGGAAGGAGTCGGCCGCGCTCGACCTGTACGCCGAGGAGGCGCGCCTGCTGCTCGTGCGCGTCATGGGCTACCTGCTCGCCTACTACCGCGCGGGTGCCCTCCAGCGTCCCGCACCGCCGAACCCCAGCTGATCCCGACATGCCAGGCTACCGCCTCACCCTGTACATCGCCGGCCGGACCCCGTCGGCCGAGCGCGCGCTCGCCAACCTCCAGCGGATCTGTGCCAAGGACCTGCATGGCCAGTACGAGGTCTCGGTGGTGGACGTGACCGAGGACCCGCAGCGGGCGGAGCAGGCGCGCGTGCTCGCGACGCCCACGCTCGTCCGCGAGCTGCCGCCGCCCATCCGGCGGGTCATCGGCGACCTGTCCGACCACGCCGCGGTGCTGGTGGGCCTCAACCTCGCACCGGTGGAGGGGGCATGACGGCGCCCGTCGAAGGTGGCCAGGTCGAGAAGCTCGCCACCGGCATCGAGGGGTTCGACCTCGTCGCGGGAGGCGGGCTCCCGAAGGGCCGGACGACGCTGGTCGCGGGCACGGCGGGGAGCGCGAAGACGGTCTTCGCCGCCCAGTTCCTGGCCGGGGGGATCACCCAGTTCGGCGAACCGGGGGTGTTCGTCACCTTCGAGGAGTCGCCCGCCGACATCCGGCGCAACCTGCGCTCCCTCGGCTGGGACGTCGCGGCGTGGGAGCGCGAGGGGCGCTGGGCGTTCGTGGACGCGAGCCCCGCCCCGGACGAGCCGCCGGGGGTGACGGGGACCTACGACCTCGGGGGCCTGATCGCGCGGACGGAGGCGGCGGTGCGCCGCATCGGGGCGACGCGCGTGGCCATGGACTCCATCGGTGCGGTGTTCGCCCAGTTCCCGGACGCGGGCGTGGTGCGGCACGAGCTCTTCCGGGTCGCGTCGCTGCTGCGGGCGCTCGGCGTCACGGCGGTGCTCACCGCGGAGCGGCTCCACGAGTACGGCGAGGTGGCGCGGTACGGGGTCGAGGAATTCGTCGCGGACAACGTGATCCTGCTGCGCAACGTCCTCGAGGAGGCTCGGCGCCGGCGCACGGTGGAGGTGCTCAAGTTCCGCGGCACGGTGCACCAGAAGGGCGAGTTCCCCTTCACCGTGATGCCCGGCGAGGGGGTGGTGGTCATCCCGCTCTCGGCGCTGCAGCTGCGGCAGCACTCGTCGGCGGTGCGGGTCTCGTCGGGCAACGCGGCGCTGGACGAGATGTGCGGGGGCGGGTTCTTCCGCGACTCGATCGTGCTCGTCTCCGGCGCCACCGGCACGGGCAAGACGCTGCTGACGACGGAGTTCGTCGCCGGCGGCGCCGCGGCGGGGGAGCGGTGCCTCCTGCTCGCCTTCGAGGAGAGCCGGGAGCAGCTCTTCAGGAACGCGGCGAGCTGGGGCCGGGACTTCGCGGCCTATGAGGCGGCGGGCCTGCTTCGGCTCGTCTGCGAGTACCCGGAGACGGCCTCGCTCGAGGACCACCTGATCCGGATGAAACAGCTCCTCGCCGAATTCCGCCCCCAGCGCGTGGCGGTGGACAGCCTCTCGGCGCTGGAGCGGGTCGGGTCGCTCAAGGCGTTCCGCGAGTTCGTGATCGGCCTGACCTCGTTCATCAAGCACCAGGAGATCGCGGGCCTCTTCACCGCGACCACGCCGCGGCTCATGGGCGGGGAGTCGGTGACCGAGGAGCACATCTCGACGATCACCGACTCGATCATCCTGCTGCGGTACGTGGACATGTTCGGGGAGATGCGGCGCGGGGTCACCGTGCTCAAGATGCGCGGGTCCGCGCACGAGAAGGTGATCCGCGAGTACCGGATCGACGACTCCGGGATGCGCATCGGCCGCACGTTCGCCAACGTGAGCGGCATCCTCGCCGGGCACCCGCGCGTGACGACGCCGGGGGAGCTGGAGCGGCTGCGCGAGCTCTTCGGGGACGCGGGGGCGTGACGGTCCCGGCGCGGGAGGGGCTCGACCCGCTCGCCGCGGCCGTCCTCGGGCCGCTGCCGGACGCCGTGCTGCTGGTGGACGACGAGGGCGCGATCCGCTTCGCGAACCCGTCGGCGCACCGGCTGTTCGGGCGGGACGACCTGTCCCTCGTCGGCCAGCCGCTGGGGTGGCCGCTCACGGCGGAGGCGGTGCCGGAGCTGGAGCTCGTGCACCCCGACGGCACCGCGCACACCGTCGAGCTGCGCATCGTGCCCACCGCGTGGCAGGGGCGGCCCGCGCGGCTCGTGGTGCTGCACGACGTCACCACCCAGCGGCGCCTCGCGCGGGAGCGGGAGGCGCTGCGCGCGGCGCAGTCCGCGATCCTCGACGCGCTCCCGTCGCGCGTCGCGCTCCTCGACGGCGGCGGGCGCATCCGCGCGGTGAACGAGGCGTGGCGCCGGCACGCGGAGGCACACCGGCTCGGGCTCGCCGACGCGGGCGTCGGCACCGACTACCTCGCGATCTGCGCGGGCGCCGACGACCCCGAGGCCCGGCGCGCCCACGCGGGCATCCGGGACGTCCTCGCCGGGCGCACCGAGGCCTTCTCGCTGGAGTACGAGTGCGCCCCCCCGGGCACGGACGGCTGGTCGCTCCTGTCGGTTGCGCCCATCGCGGGCCCGGAGGGGCTCGGCGCCGTCGTCATGCACACCGACGTGACCGAGGCGCACCTCGCCAGCGAGCTGCTCCGGCGGAGCGAGAAGCTGCTGCGGGCCGTGGTCGAGGGCGCGCAGGACGCCATCGTGCTCGCCGACGACGCCGGGCGCCTCGTGATGGCGAATCCCGCCGCCGAGGCGCTCTTCGGCGAGCCGCCGGACCGGCTCCTCGGCCGGTCGCTCGGTGACCTGGCCGCGCCGGCGACGGCCGCCCCGGCCGAGGTGTGGTCGCGCTTCCTGCGCGACGGCGAGGCGTCCGGGGAGTGCGTCATCCGGCGGCCGGACGGCGCCGTGCGCCGGGCGGAGTTCCGGGCGCGGGCCCACGTCCTTCCCGGGCGACATCTCTCGGTGCTGCGGGACGCGACCGCGCGCATCCAGCTCGAGGAGCAGCTGCGGCACCTGCAGAAGATGGAGTCCATCGGCCAGCTCACCGCGGGCGTGGCCCACGACTTCAACAACCTCCTCACCGTCATCCTCGCGAGCGCCAGCCAGGTCGAGGGGATCCTGCCGGACGACGGGCGCGGCCGCGCGGAGCTCGCCGAGCTGTCCCGCGCAGCGACCCGCGGTGCGCGGATGGTCCGGAAGCTCCTGGCGTTCAGCCGGCGCGAGGTGCTGCACGTGGTCGCCGTGGACCTGGGCGCGCTGGTGCGCGAGGAGACGGTGCTCCTGCGCCGCCTGCTCCCGAGCGGCATCGAGCTCGAGGTGGAGGTCGAGGGCGGGCCGTGCGTCGGCCGGGCGGACGTGGTGGCCGCGGAACAGGCGCTGCTCAACCTCGCGATGAATGCGCGGGACGCGATGCCGCGGGGCGGCCGGATCGTCATCACCGTGCGTGCGGCGGAGGTCGGGGCGGCCGCAGCCGTGACCCGGGAGCTGCCGGCCCCCGGGCGCTACGTCGAGGTCGCGGTGACCGACTCGGGGACCGGGATGCCGCCCGAGGTGCTGGCCCGGGTCTTCGAGCCGTTCTTCACCACGAAGCGCGCCGGCCAGGGCACCGGCCTCGGGCTCTCGATGGTGTACGGCCTCATGCAGCAGCAGGGCGGCGGGTGCGCCATCGAGAGCGAGCCCGGGCGCGGGACCACCGCGCGGCTCTGGTTCGCGGCGGCGGAGGCGGGCGCCGCGACGGACGAGATGCGGCCCGCCGAGCCGCGGGCCACCGGGGGCGGGGTCGTGCTCGTGGTGGAGGACGACCCGAGCGTGCGCCGCTCGGCGGCCCGCATCCTCGGGAGCGCGGGCTACTCGGTCATCGAGGCCGCCGACGGCGAGGAGGCGCTCGAGCGCCTGACCGGCGACGTGCCGCCCCCCGACATCGTCCTGACCGACCTCTACATGCCACGCCTCGGCGGCCGCGAGCTCGCCGACCGGGCGCGGCGCCTCGGGTTCCGCGGCCGGCTCATCCTCACGAGCGGCTATCCGCGGGCGGAACTCGCGGACGGCCCCGAGCTGCCCGACGACGTCGAGTTCCTCCACAAGCCGTGGACCGCGCAGGAACTCCTCGCCGTGCTCGGCCCCACCGCCACCTGAGCGCCGGGCGGGTGGGCCCCGGCCTCACCGCCCCGTCGCCACCGGCCCCCGCCACGCATTCATCCCGCCCGCCACGTTCCGCACGTGGCGGAAGCCGCGCCCGGCGAGGATCGCGGCGAGCTCGTCGCCCATCGGCCCGCCGTGGCAGACGAGCACGATGCTCGCCGCCGAGTCGAGCTCGGCGGGGGCGCGCGTCTTCGCGTCGGGCCAGGGAAGGTTGATCGCGCCCGGGATGTGGCTCTGCGCGAACAACTCCGGCTCCCGCACGTCCACGATCACGCGCAGCGGACCCCCGGGCGGGAGCGGTGCCGAGAGCTCGGAGGCGAAGTCGGTGGCGCTGACGCGGGACCAGCCGGCGGGCGTTCGCGCGCAGGCGACGAGGAGCGCGAGGGCGGCGAGCACGAGGCGGCGGCGCGGCAGGGGCGGCATGGCGGGGATCCTCACGGGGTGGCGGCGGCGTCGGCCCGCTCGAGGCGGTGGAAGCGCGCCATGAAGGCGCGGTCGATGCGGTCCTTGAGGCGCATCGCCCACGCGGCGTCGGCGGCGAGGCCGCGCCACGACAGGATCGCGCGGCCGTCGCCGGTGTTGAGCAGGGCGAGGAAGTCGCGCTGCGGCCGGTAGCGCCGCCGGCGACCCGTCCCGCCGCAGGCGACCGCCAGGTTGTGCGCGAGCACCGGCCCCTCGCGCACCGCGTACACGCCGGCGCGCGGGACCCACGGCGCACCCTCGAGCCCGGCGGCGTCGCCGGCGGCGAAGAGGCACGGATCGGCGGGGCTCCGGAGCGTGGCGTCCACGCGCAGGTAGCCCTGCGCGTCGCAGGGGAGTCCCGAGGCGGCGAGCCACGCGGGCGGTGCCGCCCCGGCGGCCCAGGCGACGAGGTCGGCGGGGAGCTCCGCGCCCGAGGCGAGCTGCACCCCGCCCGGGTGCACCGCCGTGACGGCGCTGCCGGTGACGAGGCCCACGCCGAGCCGGCGCAACGCCAGTTCCGCGAGGCGCCGTACCGCCGCGGGGCGCTCGGCGACGAGCTGCGGCCCCGCCCCGACCAGCGTCACCGACCCGCGTCCTCCCGCCCCTGCGAGACGCCGCGCGAGCGCGCACGCGACCTCCACGCCCGCCGCGCCGCCTCCCACGACGATCACCCGCACCGCCCCGCGCGCTGCCGCCTCGTCGAGGGCGGCGGCGAGTTCGAGCGCACGGCTCAGCGGGCGCACCTGCCGCGCGTGCGCCCGCACGCCCGGGACCTCGAGGCCGGCGGGCATCGAGCCGGTCGCGACCGAGAGGACCTCGAAGGGCACCGTCCGCCCGTCCTCCAGCCGGAGCCGCCGGGCGCCGGGGTCGATCCCCGCCGCGACCCCCTCGACGAAGCGCGCGCCGGCGCGCTCGGCGAGCCGGCGGATGTCGAAGGTGACGTCCGCCTCCCCGTAGCGGCCGGCGAGCAGGCCCGGGAACATCCCCGAGTAGGCGTGCACCGGACGCGCGCTCACGAGGGTGACCGATGCCGGCCGGAAGCGGCCGAGCGCAAGCGCCTCGAGGACGAAGAGGTGCGCGTGGCCGGCGCCGAGGAGGGTCAGGGAGGGTGCGGTCAGGGGGAGTGGCCTCGGGGAGCCCGGTGCATCATAGTAATAATCCCCTTCCTCACCCGCGGCGTCCCCGGAGCCCCGGATGTCGGTCGCGTACATCGGCGTGGTGGTCCAGTGGGTCGGCACGCTGCTGATCCTGCTCCTGGCCGTCGCGATCCGCCGCCACCTGCCACGGCGTCCCTGGTCCGATGCCTGGGTCGGCTGGTGGGCCGCCCTCGCCTGCGCGGTGGCCTGCATCGTCCTGCAGTACTCGCGGTTCCGCGGCCTGGCGGACGACGCCACGGCCACCGGGCGGCCACACCTGCTGGTCGCCCTCCACGTCGTCTACTTCGTGCTCAAGCTGGAGGCGTTCGCGCTGCTCGCCGCCGGCACGCTCGGGTTTGCGTCCGTGGTACCGACCGCGCGAGCGCTCCGCTGGGGGGCACCGGCCGCCCTGGGGGCCGGGTTGGCGCTCGGGCTGGCGGCCCCCACCTTCGCGATCGCCATGACCGGGCAGGCGTTCCTCGCCGTCCCGCTCTACGCCGCGCTCGCCATCGTGATGCTCCGCCTCCCCGCGGGGCGGCGGACGCTCGGGAGCCGCCTCGTCGCGGCGGCGTTCGCGCTGCACGCGCTCCTCTGGGCGGGGTACGGCATCCTGTTCGTGGGCGCGCAGGAACCGGCATGGCTCGCCGTGTCCTGGGGCAGCGCGGTGCTCACCGTCAGCCCGCTGCTCGACCTCGGCGTCCTGGTCCTGCTGGCGGTCGGGTTCCTGCTCGCCCTCGTCGAGGACGCCCGCCGCGGCGCGGAGGAGGAGCGCGCGCAGTTGCAGCGCGAGCTGGCGCAGGCCCAGAAGATGGAGGCGCTCGGGCGGCTCGTCTCCGGCGTCGCCCACGAGCTCAACAACCCGCTCTCGGCGATCCTGGGCTTCGCCCAGCAGCTCGCCGAGGAGGGGCGCGCGGACGGCGTCGGCGCGGCGCGCACGATCGTCGAGCAGGCGGAACGGGCGCGGCGGATCGTGCGCGACCTCCTCGCCGCGGTCCGTGGCCGGGAAGAGCCGCGGGCCCCGTTCAGTCCGGCGGAGGCGGTGGCGCGCGTGGCGCGCGGCAGCGGCGGACATCCCGTGCCGCCTGCACGGCTCGAGGTCACGCTGCCCCCGGAGCTTCCCGAGGTGGTGGGGGATCGCGCCGGGATCGAGCAGGTCATCGCCAATCTCGTGACCAACGCCGCGTACTCCGCGGGGCCGCAGGGGTGGGTGCGTGTCGGGGCGGAGGCGGTGGACGGACGGGTGCGGGTCTGGGTCGAGGACTCGGGCCCGGGGGTCGCGACGGAGCACGAGGGGCGGATCTTCGAGCCGTTCTTCACCACCAAGCAGCCGGGTGAGGGAACGGGACTCGGCCTCGCGGTCTCGCGCGGCATCGTGGAGCGCCACGGCGGGCGGCTCCGCTTCGAGAACCACCCGGCGCCCGGCGTGGGGGTGCGGTTCGTGATCGAGCTGCCCGCCGGCGGCGTGCTGCGGGTCACCCCGACCGAGGGCATCCCCTCGACGCGCCGTCCGGCCGCGCCAGGCGCGGCCGCCGGGCGGCTCCTCCTCATCGACGACGAGGCGGCGGTTCGCGCCGCGCTGCGGCGCTACCTCGAGCGGCGGGGATGGACCGTCGTGGAGGCCGCCGATGGGGTCGAGGGGCTCATCGCGCTCACCGGCGGCGGCGAGCCGTTCGACGTCGTGGTGAGCGACCTCCGGATGCCGCGCTTCTCCGGCATCGACCTGCACCGCTGGATGGCGGCGAGCCGGCCCGGGCTCACTCGCCGCCTGCTCTTCATCACCGGCGACACCGCCTCGCCCGAGGTGCAGGCGTTCCTCGACGACCTCGCCCTGCCGGTGCTGCAGAAACCCTTCGACCTCGCCGCGCTCGACGAGGCGGCGCGCCGCCTGGCCGGCACGTCCCGCTAGCGCCCGGGGCGCAGCAGCCGGCGCTTCGCCTCCAGGTCCTCGCGCATCCCCCCGCAGACCAGTTCGCAGAGCCGGAAGACGTTCGGGTCGGCAATCCGGTAGCGCGCCTGCGTGCCCTCCTTCCGCCGCTGCACGAAACCCATGCGGTGGAGGAGCTGCAGGTGCTTCGAGACGTTCGCCTGGCCGGCGCCGGTGGCCTCCACGAGCTCGGAGACCGAGTGCTCGCCGTCGCGGAGGGCGGCGAGGAGGCGGAGCCGCATCGGCTCGCCCAGCGTGCGGAAGCGCTCGGCCACGAGGGCCGCGTTCTGGTCGTTGAGTTCGAGCATGCGCCCGCCCGTGAATGACCGGCTGAATATAACCAATTGGTTGACGAGGAATGTGTTGCCCGCCACGCTGGCAGGTCGCCTGCCGCTCGGGGCAGGTGCTCACCCCCCGCCCCAGCGGATGCTGCCACGATGACGCGCGCCACGCGGCACGGCCGATGCCACTACCAGGAGCCGGAGCCGGCCGGGGGGCCGGCGAACGAATCACCCAGCTCAGCACGAGGATCGCGCCATGGTCTACAGCTACACGCGGCGGCCGGCCGAGCCCTTCCAGGGCCTGCGCCGCCTGAACTCCCTGCTCGACGAGGCGTTCGGGACGTGGCCGGTCGGCCCCGCCGCCGCGAGCCCCTCCGCCTGGATCCCGCCGGTGGACGTGACGGAGGCGAAGGACACCGTGACGCTCGTCGCCGAGCTGCCGGGCGTCGCGCCGGCGGACGTGGCGATCACGCTCGAGAACAACCTGCTCACCATTCGCGGCGAGAAGAAGCAGGCCGTCGACGCGGGCACCGAGCGGGTGCAGCGCCTCGAGCGGCGCTGCGGTGCGTTCGAGCGCTCGTTCCGCGTGCCGGGCACCGTGGACCCGGACCGCATCAGCGCCCGGTTCGAGCACGGCCTGCTCACGGTCACCCTGCCGAAGGCCGAGAAGGCGAAGCCCCGGCAGATCGAGATCCGCGCGAACTA
>JBAIWX010000133.1:0-13883 GCA_037916975.1 Gemmatimonadales bacterium | reverse complement strand
ACCTCGGGCTCCCGGATCCGCGTGGCGATCCCCTCCCAGAGGTCCCGGTCCGGCGGCAGGGGCGGGAGGTCCGCCGCGCGGGCGATCACCTGCCGCAGGTCGTCGGCGACGCGGCGGCACTCGGCGCACCCGGCGAGGTGCGCCTCGACGGCCGCCTGCTCCGCGGGCGCCAGCTCGCCGTCGAGATATTCGGACAGCCGTCCGAGCCATTCCTCGTGCATCGTTCCCCCGCTCAGCGGACCAGCCGTTCCCGCAGCGCCATGCGCGCCCGGTGCAGCTGGGACTTCGACGTGCCGGCCGTGATGCCGAGCATCGTGGCGATCTCCTCGTGCCGGTATCCCTCCACGTCGTGGAGGACGAACACCCGGCGCGCCCCCTCCGGCAGTTCCCGCATCGCGACCTCGAGGTCCAGCGCCACGTCCGGGCGGCTGCGGGCGGCCGGGACCTCGGCGAGGGGGGCGTCGTCGGCGGCGAACCGCCGGCGCTGGAGCCCCAGGGCCCCGCGGCGGCCCAGCAGGACGTTGACCGCGAGCCGGTGGAGCCAGGTGCCGAAGGCGGCCTCGCCCCGGAAGGTGCCGAGCTTCTGCCAGGCCCGGACGAAGACGTCCTGGACCAGCTCCTCGCTGTCCTGGTCGGGCGCCATCCGACGCACCAAGGAGTGGACCCGGACCACGTGCGCCCGGTACAGGCGCTCGAAGGCCCGGGCGTCGCCGCTCTGGGCGAGCGCCACCTCGACCGCCTCCCGGTCCGACCGGACCGGTTCCTCGGCTCGTTCCGTCAGGGCGCTGGCTCCGCGTGCGGGTTCCGGCATTGCAAGGGGTTGGACGGGCCGACCGTCCGAAAGGTTGTCACCCTCCGGACCGGAGGCCGGGGCCCGGTCTGGCCCTCCGGACCGGGACCGGTATAGACTGGAGGTGGCCCCCCGTGTACAGAGGTACCTGGCCGGTGACCGACTCCCTCGCGCGCCTCCGGCGTGCCCTGGCCGACCGCTACGTGATCGATCGCGAGATCGGCCGCGGGGGCGCGGCCGTGGTGTACCTGGCCGAGGACCGCAAGCACCGGCGGAGCGTCGCGATCAAGGTGCTCCAGCCGCAGGTCGCCACGGAGATCGGCGCCGAGCGGTTCGTGCGCGAGATCGAGACGGTCGCGCGGCTCACCCATCCCCACATCCTCCCCCTGTTCGACTCCGGCGAGGCCGACGGCCTGCCGTACTTCGTCATGCCGTACGTGTCGGGCGAGACGCTGCGCGAGCGCCTGGCCCGGGAGCACCAGCTGCCGCTCGAGGATGCGCTCGAGATCGCGCGGGACGTGGCGGGCGCGCTCGGCTACGCGCACAGCATGGGGATCGTGCACCGGGACATCAAGCCGGGCAACATCCTGCTGAGCGGCGGCCATGCCGTGGTGACCGACTTCGGCGTGGCCCGCGCGATCAGCGCCGCGCGGGAGGGCGAGGGCGGGGGAGGGGGCGGGCCGGTCGAGGTGTTCGGGACGCCGGCCTACATGAGCCCGGAGCAGGCCTCGGGGAGCGCCCGGCTCGACGGGCGGAGCGACCTCTACAGCCTGGGCTGCGTGCTCTACGAGATGCTGGCCGGGCACCCGCCGTTCGACGGCGAGACCGCCGCGGAGGTGCGGCTCCGGCACCTGACGGCCTCGGCGCCGTCGCTGCTCGAGGTGGGACGCGAGATCCCGCCGGAGGTGGAGGAGGCGGTGCGGATCGCGCTGGCCAAGGTGCCGGCCGACCGCTTCCTGACCGCCCAGCAGTTCGTGGACCGCCTGGCCCTCGTGGCGCGCAATTCCCCGGCGCGCACGACGGTGCCGATGCCGCGCCAGACGCCGCGCTGGACGCGGTTCCTCCGCCGGCGCCGCGTGCGGACGGTGGCGGGCATCGCGCTGGTCGTGACGATCGTGGGGGCGGCGGGCGCGCTCGTGGCGCGGGACGCCGCGCTCGACCCCGGCCGCTTCGTGGTGCTGAGCACGGACGGGGCGCTGGGCGGTCAGGACTCCCGCTACGTGGCCCTGCTGCGCGAGGAGCTCGAGCGCTGGTCGGACGTGCGCGTGGCGCGCGAGATGGAAGTGCTGGACGTGGTGCGGCGGCAGGGCGCCCCGCGCGACGTGGACGGCGTGCTCGATGCCGCGCGCACGCTCGGCGCGGGCCGGGCGATCCGGCTGGTCCAGCGGCTCGACAGGGATTCGCTCGTCTTCGGCGGGGCGGCGTACGACACCCGGCGCGGGGGCCGGCTGCTCGCCTCGGCCACGGTGCGCTGCGCCGTGAGCGAGGAGGGGTGCGCGGCCGAGCTCGGCCGCCTCGCGCGGACGCTGCTCGTCGGGGAGGACGCCGCGCGGGCGCTCGCCGAGCGGGCACCGGCGACGCGCTCGGTGGAGGCGCTCCGCCGCTACGGCGAGGGGATGGCGGCGTTCGGGCGCTGGCGGCTCGACGAGGCGGCGTCGGCCTTCGCCGCCGCCACGGCCACGGACCCCGGGTTCGCGGACGCGCACCTCGGCCTCGCGGAGGTGCGCTGGTGGCTCGGGCGGGAGCGCCCGGAGTGGCTCGAGCCGGCGCGGGCGGCCACCGCGCTGGAGGCGGGGCTCGGCGAGAAGCAGCGGATCTTCGCGCGCGGGCTCGTGGCGCTCGGCGAGGGGCGGCAACCCGACGCTTGCGCCGAGTTCGACCGGCTCATCGCGCGGGATTCGCTCGACTTCGCGGCGTGGTTCGGCCGGGGCGACTGCCACGCGCAGGACCGGCTCGTGGTGCGCGACCGGCGCAGCCCGTCCGGCTGGGCGTTCCGCAGCAGCTTCGAGGCGGCGATCACGAGCTACCGTCGCGCGCTGCTGGCGGTCCCCGGCGTGCACGGGGCGTTCGGGGCGCGAGCCTACGAGCGCCTGGGGCGGCTCTTCGTGCTCTCCACCAACTACCTGCGGCTCGGCCGGATGGGGGAGGCGGACTCCGTCGCCTTCGCCGCCTGGCCCGCGCTCGACGGCGACACCCTCGCCTTCGTGCCCTGGCCGTACCGGGACATCTCGACCGGCGACCGGGGGCCGGGGCCGGGGGCGCTCCGCGCCGCGCGCCGCGGGCGCTCGATGTTCAGCGACCTGACCGAGACCTGGGTCCGCGCCTTCCCCGAGAGCCCCGGGGCGCACCTCGCGCGCGCGCGCGCCCTCGAGCTCATGGAGAGCACGGGGCGCCAGTCGAGCGAGGCGCTCCGCGAGGCGGAGCTCGCGGCGCAGCTCGCGCCGCCGGGCGAGGTGCGTTCGGACGCCCAGGCCACCCGGGTGCGGCTCCTGCTCAAGGCGGGCGACTTCGGCGGCGCGGCGGGCCTCGCGGATTCGCTGCTCGCGGCACCCGTCCCGGAGGACTCGGCGTCGCGGCGCGTCCTCGCGTCGGTCGCCCTGCTCGCCGGCCGGGCGGCGGAGGCGGCGCGCCTGGCGGCGGGCGTCGCGGAGTCCGAGGTGGTCTACTCGGCCGCGGGTGAGCCGGTGCGGTTCCCGCCCGCCGTCGCCGAGCCGGCGTTCGCGCTGCTCACGTACGCCGTGCTGGGCGGCCCCGCGGACTCGATCCGCGCCCTCGAGCGCCGGGTCGAGGAGCGCGTCGAGACCTACGTCGCGCCCGAGCGCCGACTCGCGACGCGTCGTGCCGCCCTCGAGCGGCCCGCACGCTTCGCCTTCTACGACCTCGGCCCCCGGCCGATCCACGACGCCTCGCCCCAGCCGGACGGCTCGCTGGCGTGGCAGCGCCAGCTCGCGGCCGGCCGCGCCGACCAGGTGCGCGCGACCTTCGAGCGCTACAAGGCGCAGCGCACCGACTTCCGCCCGAACGACGAGTCGATGGACGGGAACTACCTCGACGGCCGGCTCTACCTCGCCGTCGGCGACACCGCGGGCGCGATCGTGTCGCTCGACCGGACGCTCGGGTCCCTCCCGGTGCAGAACGCCGACCTCGTCGGCGGCGACCTCGTCGGCTCGATGCTCCAGGCCGGGGCCCTCGTGAACGCCATGATGGTGCGTGCGGAGCTCGCCGCGCACGACGGCGACCGGACCACCGCGCGCCAGTGGGCCGCCGCGGTCACGCGGCTCTGGGAGCACGCCGACCCGCCCTACCAGCCTCGCGTGGCGCGGATGCGGGCCCTCGCCGGCCTGAACGGGCCCCGCTGACCCCTCCGACCCTCTCCCTCCCCCCGAGCCAAGGAAGGCCCATGTCCCGAACCGCCCCGGCGCGGCGGCTTGCCGCTGCCCTCGTCGCCGCGCTCTCGCTCGTCGCCTGCCGGCCGACCGGTCCCGCCGCAACCACGGGCGCCACGGGCGAGCCGCCGACGCCCCCGCCCCCGTTCGCGGGCGGCATCGACCGGGCGTCGCCGGAGGAGGTGCTCCGCTACGCGCGTTCGCTCCAGTTCGACGACCGCGCCGGCGCCGGCGACCGGCAGCGGCTCATGCTCGGGACCTGCCCGGCGGACTGCCGCTACGGCCCGCTCGCGCGGATCGAGCCGCAGGTCGGCGCGCACGCGCTCGCCGACAGCGGCGTGGCGAGCGGCCGCATCGTGGCGCGCCTCGTCAACGAGGACGACCAGCCCTACCCCAAGCTCTTCCTCGAGGCGCGGGACACGACCTACCTCTGGGTGGACTCGACCGACGGCGCCTGGCGGGCCCGCTTCATCTCCACGCGCGCCGGCGGGAAGGTGCGGCCGGCGAAGCTCACCCGCGAATACCACCCCGAGCGGACGCGGCGGTGGCTGCAGGCGGTGGCGCGCTGGGACTGGCGCGAGGCCGACGAGCAGGCGTGGGTCACCTGCGGGGAAGGGTGCTGCAAGACCGACCCGTGAGCCCGGGCGGCCCGGTATATTGGGGGCCGTGAGCGCCACCGAGATCTTCATCGCGCGGCAGCCGATCGTGGGCCTCGACGGCAGCCTCTTCGCGTACGAGCTGCTCTTCCGCTCCGGGCCGGAGAATGTCTTCCGGCATCCCGACCCGGAGCGGGCCTCCGTCGAGGGGCTCGAGACCGGGGTGCTCGGCTTCGGGCTCGACCCCCTGACCGGCGGCCGCCCGGCCTTCATCAACTTCTCCCGCTCGGCGCTGCTCGAGCGCCTGTACGAGGCGCTGCCGCCGGGTCGCCTCGTGGTCGAGGTGCTCGAGCACGTGGCGCTCGACGCGGAGGTGCTCGCCGCCTGCCGGGCCGCGCAGGCGGCGGGCTATCGCCTCGCGCTCGACGACGTCACCCCCGAGCGCGACCTCGGCCCGATCCTCCCGTTCCTCGCCTTCGTAAAGGCCGACTTCCTCGCGAGCGACGCGGCGGGGCGCCGCGCGATTGCCGGGCGGGTCGCCGGCACGGGCGTCGCGCTGCTCGCGGAGAAGGTCGAGACGGCGGCGGACGCCGCCGAGGCCGCCGCGCTCGGCTACCGGTACCTGCAGGGCTACCACTTCGCGCGGCCCGAACTGCTGCGCGGCGCCGACTTCTCGCCCTCGACCCTCGGCTACCTGCGCTTCCTCGGCGAGGTGCTGCGGCCCGCGATGGACTTCGAGCGGCTCGAGGCGGTGATCAAGGCCGAGCCGTCCATCTCCGTCAAGCTGCTCCGCTACCTCAACTCGGCGGGGTTCGGCTGGCGCTACGACGTGACGAGCATCCGGCAGGCGATCCGCCTCCTGGGCGAGCGGCCGATCCGGAAGTGGGCCTCGCTCTTCACCGTGCTCACGCTCGCCGAGGACCGGCCGCAGCCGCTCGTGATGCTGGGCCTCGTGCGCGCCGGGTGGCTCGAGCGCGTCGCCGCGCGCACCGGCCTCGCGTCGGAGCTGGACGGCTTCCTCGCGGGGCTGCTCTCGGTGGTGGACGCGATCGTCGGCCGGCCGATCGCCGACGTGCTCGCGGCGCTCGAGGTGCCCGCCCCGGTGGCGGCGGCGCTCCGGACCGGCGCCCCCCCGCTCGGGCCGCTGCTCGCCGCCTCGCACGCCCTCGAGGCGGGGGACTGGGAGGCGCTCGCGGAACGCGCCGCCCACGCCGGCGTGCCCGACACGTTGATGCGCACGGCCTACGCCGAGGCGGTGGCGTGGGCGGAGGAGACGCTGCGATGACGACGCTCGCGACCCCGTGGACCCCCGCGGCGGCCCCCACCGGCACGACGCTCCACTGCCGCGGCTGGCACCAGGAGGCGGCGTGGCGGATGCTCCAGAACAACCTGGACCCCGCGGTCGCCGAGCGCCCCGGGGACCTCGTCGTGTACGGCGGGAGCGGGAAGGCGGCGCGGAACCCCGAGTGCCTCGCGGCGATCCTGCGGACGCTCGAGCGCCTCGGCGGCGACGAGACGCTGCTCGTGCAGAGCGGGAAGCCGGTGGGCGTCTTCCGCACGCACGAGGAGGCGCCGCGGGTGCTGATCGCGAACTCGCACCTGGTGCCGCGCTGGGCCACGTGGGAGGAGTTCCGCCGCCTCGAGGCGCTCGGCCTCACGATGTACGGCCAGATGACGGCGGGGAGCTGGATCTACATCGGCACGCAGGGGATCCTGCAGGGCACCTACGAGACCTTCGCGGAGTGCGCGCGGCAGCACTTCGGCGGCTCGCTCGCCGGGCGCCTCGTGGTGACGGGCGGCCTCGGCGGGATGGGCGGGGCGCAGCCGCTCGCGGCGACGATGAACGGCGCCGCCTTCCTCGGCGTGGACGTGGATCCCGCGCGCATCCGCCGGCGCGTCGAGACCGGCTACTGCGACCGCCTCGAGACCGACCTCGACCGCGCGCTCGCGCTGGTGCTCGAGGCGAAGGCGCGGCGCGAGGCGCTCTCGGTCGGGCTCGTGGGGAACGTGGCCGAGGTGCTGCCGGAGCTCGTGCGGCGCGGCGTCGTCCCCGACGTGGTCACCGACCAGACCTCGGCGCACGACCTCCGGCTCGGCTACATCCCCGCGGGCTGCACGCTCGAGGCGGCGGCGGCGCTCCGCGCGAGCGATCCCGCGGGCTACGAGGCGCGGGTCCTCGACAGCATGGGCCGGCACGTGGAGGCGATGCTCGCGCTGCAGGCGGCGGGGGCGGTCGCGTTCGACTACGGCAACAACCTCCGCGGCCAGGTGGCGGACCATCGCGGGATGCGGGACGCCTTCCGGATCCCCGGCTTCGTCCCGGCGTTCATCCGGCCGCTCTTCTGCCGCGGCTCGGGGCCGTTCCGGTGGGTGGCGCTGTCGGGCGACCCGCAGGACATCGCGGTCACCGACGCGGCGGTGCTCGAGACCTTTCCCGGGAACGAGGCGCTCGCGCGCTGGATCCGCCAGGCGCGCGCGCGGGTGCACTTCCAGGGCCTCCCCGCGCGGATCTGCTGGCTCGAGTACGGCGAGCGGGCGGAGATGGGGGAGCGGTTCAACTGGCTCGTCGAGACGGGGCGGGTGCGGGCGCCGATCGTGATCGGGCGCGACCACCTCGACACCGGCTCGGTCGCGAGCCCGAACCGCGAGACCGAGGGGATGAAGGACGGGTCCGACGCGATCGCCGACTGGCCGCTCCTCAACGCGCTGCTCAACACCGCATGCGGCGCGAGCTGGGTGTCGCTGCACCACGGCGGCGGCGTCGGCATCGGGTACTCGATCCACGCCGGGATGGTGGTGGTCGCCGACGGGACGGCGCGCGGGGCCGCGCGGGTGCGCCGCGTGCTGACCGCGGACCCGGGCACCGGCGTCATGCGCCACGCCGACGCCGGGTACGACGAGGCGATCCGCGTGGCGCACGAGCGCGGCGTGGACCTCCCCATGCTGCCCCCGGCCGGCGCGCCGTGATCGTCCTGCGCAACATCGGGCTCCTCGCGACCTGCCGCGCGGAGGGCGGGCAGGACGCGCTCCACGCGATCCCGGGCGCCGCGCTCGCGTGGGAGGGGGACCGGATCCTCTGGGCGGGGCCCGAGGCGGAGCTCCCGCGCACGCGCGTGACGGCGGAGACGTGGGACGCCGGCGGCCGCCTGGTGATCCCGGGGCTCGTGGACTGCCACACGCACCTCGCCTTCGGCGGGTGGCGCGCCGAGGAGTTCGAGCGCAAGCTGCGCGGGGAGCACTACCTCGAGATCGCGCGCGCGGGCGGCGGGATCGCCGCGACGATGCGCGCCACCCGCGCGGCGCCGCCGGAGCTCCTCGCGGAGCGGGCGGCGCGGGTGCTGGCCGAGATGCGGCGGCTCGGCGTCACGACCGTCGAGTGCAAGAGCGGCTACGGCCTCGACGCGCCGACGGAGCGGAAGCTGCTCGAGGTGTACCGCGACCTCGCGCGGACGCAGCCGACGCGGCTCGTCCCGACCTTCCTCGGCGCGCACACCATCCCGCCCGAGTTCCGCCACGACCGCGGCGCGTACGTGCGCTGGCTCGTGGACGAGATGATCCCGGCCGTGGGCCGCGAGCGGCTCGCCGAGTGCTGTGACGTGTTCGTGGAGGAGGGGGCGTTCACGCGCGACGAGGGGCGGGCGATCCTCCGGGCGGGGCAGGCGGCGGGGCTCCGGGCGAAGGTGCACGCCGACCAGCTGAGCGACTCGGGCGGCGCCCTCCTCGCCGCCGAGGTCGGGGCGCTCTCGGCGGACCACCTCGAGCACGTCTCCGAGAAGGGGATCGCCGCGCTCGCCGGGGCCGGCGTGGTGGCGGTGAGCCTGCCCTTCGCGACGCTCTACCTCAACGCGCGGCCGCTCCCGGCGCGCGCGCTCCTCGACGCGGGGGTGCCGGTCGCGGTGGCGACCGACTTCAACCCCGGCTCGGCGCCGAGCTACCACCTCCCGGTGGCGCTCACGCTCGCGTGCACGGTGCAGCGCATGACGCCGGCGGAGGCGCTCAAGGGAGCGACGATCGTGGCCGCGCGCGCGATCGGTCGCGAGCGCGAGGTGGGCTCGCTCGAGCCGGGGAAGCTCGCGGACTTCGCGATCGTGGACGCGCCGGACGTGACGCACTGGCTCTACCACCTCCGCGCCAACGCGTGCGTGCAGACCGTGATCGGGGGGCGGACCGCGTGGACAGCCTGAGCGAGTGGGGCCGGGACGACCCCCGGCTGGGCGACCTCCTCGGGCGCGGCGTGGCCGCCGGGGAGGCGCCCCGGGCGGTGCTCCTGGGCTTCCCGACGGACGAGGGGGTGCGGCGCAACGGCGGCCGGCCCGGTTCGGCGCGCGGCCCGGCGGAGATCCGCCGCTGGCTCGCCCGGCTCACCCCCGACGCGCGGGACACGGCGCGGTTCTCGCAGCTCCTCGCGCGCACCGCCGACCTCGGCGACATCGCGCTCACGGGCAACCTCGACGCCGACCAGGCGACGCTCGGCGAGGTGGTCGCGGGCCAGCTCCGGCTCGGGCGCTTCGTGATCGTGCTGGGCGGCGGCCACGAGACGGCGTTCGGCCACTTCCTGGGCTACGCCATCGCGAAGCAGCACCCCGAGATCCTCAACTGGGACGCGCATCCCGACGTGCGCCCGCTGCGCGACCGGCTCGCGCACTCGGGCTCGCCGTTCCGGCAGGCGATCGAGCACCCGACGCGGACGCTCCGCCGTTACGTGGTCGCGGGGCTCCAGCCGCACACGGTGGCCGCGGCGCACCTCGAGTACGTGCGCCGGCACGGGCGGGCGCTCTTCCGCGACGAGGTGACGGCCGGCCTCGCCGACGAGCTCTACGGCGAGCTCACGACCCCGGCGATGGTGTCCTTCGACCTCGACGCGGTGGATGCGGCCCACGCGCCGGGGGTGAGCGCCCCCTGCATCGGCGGCTTCGACCCCGCCACGTGGCTCGGGCTCGCCTTCCGCGCGGGCCGGACGCCGGCGGTCCGCTCGGCGGACCTCTGCGAGCTCAACCCGGCCTTCGACCTCGACGGCCGGACGGCCCGCCTCGCGGCCCTCACGGTCTGGCACCTCCTCCGGGGGCTGGCGGCGCGCGGCTGAGGCCCCCCGGCTCTGGCGCGGACCGGGCTCCGCTCCCACATTCAGCCGGTTCCTTCACGAACGGATCGCCAATGGCCACCGCGGCCCCCCCTGCCGCCCTGCCGGACCGCGCCCCCGCCGCCTTGCCCGCTACCCGGCTGGCCTCGGTGGACGTCCTGCGCGGCCTCGTGATGGTCGTGATGGCCCTCGACCACGTGCGCGACCACCTCACCAACGTGCCCTACGCGCCCGAGGACCTGGCGCAGACGAGCGTCCCGCTCTTCCTGACCCGGTGGATCACCCACTTCTGCGCGCCCGTCTTCGTGCTCCTCGCGGGCACGGGCGCCGGGCTCAGCGAGGTGCGCGGCAAGCCGCGCGGCGAGCTCGCGCGCTTCCTCTGGACGCGGGGGCTCTGGCTCATCGTGGCGGAGCTCACGATCGTCCGCTTCGGGTGGGCGTTCAACCTGGAGTACCGCACGGAGGTCTGGGTGCAGGTCATCTGGGTCATCGGCGTCTCGATGATCCTCCTGGCGCCGATGCTCTGGCTGCCGCGCTGGGTGGTGGGTGCGATCGGCGTGGTGATGATCGCGGGGCACAACCTGCTCGACGGGATCGGCCTCGACGTCGTGCGGCAGCAGGTCACGCTCGGGAACATCGGCCAGCTGCCGACGCTCGCGGGCGCGAGCCTCCGCGACTGGGCCTGGGCGACGCTCCACGTGCAGTACCCGCCGATCATCTACCCGCTCATCCCGTGGCCCGGTGTGATGTTCGTGGGCTACGCGCTCGCGCCGCTGTTCCTCCTCCCGGCGGCGGCGCGGCACCGCCTGCTCCTCGCGCTCGGCCTCGGCGCCACGGCGCTCTTCCTCCTCGTGCGCGGCCTCAACATCTACGGCGATCCCGCGCCCTGGTCGGCGCAGCCGAGGGCCGCGTTCACGGTGCTCTCGTTCCTCAACACCACCAAGTATCCGCCGTCGCTCAGCTACCTGCTGATGACGCTCGGCCCCGCCCTCGCGCTCCTGGTCCCGCTCGAGCGCCTGGGCGGGTGGCTCGGCCGCGTGCTCGAGACGATCGGCCGGGTGCCGTTCTTCTACTACGTGGTGCACCTCTACCTGATCCACCTCGTGATGCTGGGCCTCGGCGTCGCCGCCGGCTACCCGCTCGGCGCGTTCCTGCACCCGTGGTTCCTCAAGCCCGCGGGCTTCGGGTTCGGGCTCGGCGTCGTGTATGCAGCGTGGCTCGCCGTGGTGGCGGCGCTCTACCCGCTCTGCCGCTGGTTCGCGGGGGTGAAGGCGCGCCGCCGCGACCTGGCCTGGCTCAGCTACCTGTGAGGGACGACCGCGCCGGCGCCGGCAGCCGGCGCGGAGGCTTCGCCTGCCGGACTTCCACGGAGGAGAGAGGATGTCGAACGCGACGCACTGGCGGTTCGTGACGGCCGCCCTGGCGGCGCTGGCGCTGGCCGGTTGCGGCGGCGGCGGTCCGCTGGAGGGTACCTGGACGCGGACGATGAGCGGGGAGGGCGACCTGACGATGACGGTCTCGGGCGGGAAGGCGAGCTTCGCGCTGCCCGACGGCCGGTGGCCCGACCCGGTGGACCTCACCGCCGCGGTGAAGCTCGACGGCGAGACGCTCTCCGTCACGGACGAGGCGGGGCCCGCCGCCTGCGGCAAGCCCGCGCCGACCTACACCGCGAAGGTGGAGGGCACCTCGCTCACGATCGGCGGCGGCGGCACCGACCCGTGCGGCGCGCGGCACGCCGTGCTGGTGGGGACCTGGACGAAGAAGTGAGGCGGGGGGCCCGCCCTCAGCCGAGGGCGGGCCACTGCTGCGAGACGCAGTGGAAGGCGCCGAGGCCCCAGACGAGGTCGGTGCAGTCGATCCCGACCACCCGGCGACCGGGGAAGAGCTGCTCGAGCGTGGCGATCGCCACCGGGTCCCGCTCGGGATCGTAGGTGGGCACGAGCACGAGCCGGTTCGCCACGTAGAAGTTGGCGTAGCTGGCGGGGAGGCGCTGGCCCTCGTGCTCGACGGCCCGGGGCATCGGGAGCGTCACCACGTCGAGCGGGCGCCCGTCCTGGTCGGTCATGCCGCGCAGGCGCCGCAGGTTCTCCTGCAGCGGCTCGTAGTTCTCGTCCGCCGGGTCGTCCTCCACGACCGTGACGACCGTGGTCGGGTTCACGAACCGGGTGAGGTCGTCCACGTGGCCGTCGGTGTCGTCGCCGACGATCCCGTCGCCGAGCCAGAGGATGTGCCACACGCCGAGGTAGTCCCGCAGGAACCGCTCGATCGCGGCGCGGTCGAGGTGCGGGTTCCGGTTGGGGTTGAGCAGGCAGGCCTCGGTGGTGAGCAGGGTCCCCGCGCCGTTCACGTCGAGGCTCCCGCCCTCCATCACGATCCCCGGGTGGAACACCGGGATCCCGAACCGCTCGCCGACCCGCGTGGGAATCACGTCGTCCTGGTCGAACGGCGGGTACTTCCCCCCCCACGCGTTGTAGCCCCAGTCCACGATCGCCTGTTCGGGCCCCGCGGGTCCCTCGCGCTGCACGAAGATCGGCCCGTGGTCCCGGCACCAGGCGTCGTTGGTGGGGAAGTGGTGGCAGAAGACGTTGGCGAGCTTCGCCCCCTCGGCCGCGACGCGCGCGCGGACCTCCGCCTCCATGTCGGGTCCGAGGACGTTGACGTGGACCTCCTCGTGCTCGGCGAGGAGCGCCACCATGCGCGCGAAGATCGGCGGCACCGGCGCGAACTTGCCGGGCCACGACGCTTCCTTGTGCGGCCAGCTGAGCCAGGTGCCCCGGTGCGGCGCCCACTCGGGCGGCATCCGGTAGCCCTGCGCGGCGGGGGAGCCCGGGGTGAAGCGGGTCATGCGGCGGGTCCGGGAGAGGAGGGGCGCCCCGGGGCCGGCGCGGGGCCGGCCCCGCGGGTCAGTCGAGGTAGCGGCGGGTGATGTCGCCGTAGGCGTCGATCCGGCGGTCGCGGAGGAAGGGCCAGTGGGTGCGCTGCACGTCCACCGCGCCCAGGTCCACCGGCACCACGAGGACTTCCTCGTCGCCGCCCGCCTTGGCGACGAGCTGGCCGCCCGGATCGGCGACGAAGCTCCGGCCGAAGAACTCGATGCCGCCGTTCGGGCCGGGCTCGAGCCCGACGCGGTTCACGGCGCAGACGTACACGCCGTTGGCGATGGCGTGGCCGCGCTGGATCGTCTCCCACGCGTCGGCCTGCCGCTCGCCGAACTCCGCCTTCTCCGGCACGAGCCAGCCGATGGCGGTGGGGTAGAAGAGGATCTCGGCGCCGCTCATCGCCGTCAGGCGCGCCCCCTCGGGATACCACTGGTCCCAGCAGACGAGCACGCCGATCGTGGCGTACCGCGTCTTCCAGCTGCGGAAGCCGAGGTCGCCGGGGGTGAAGTAGAACTTCTCCAGGTACTGCGGGTCGTCCGGGATGTGCATCTTCCGGTACTTCCCGAGGTACGTCCCGTCGGCGTCGAGGATCGCGGCGGTGTTGTGGTAGAGCCCCTCGGCGCGCTTCTCGAAGAGACTCGCGACGATGACCACGCCGAGCTCCTTCGCGAGCGCGCACAGCCGCTCGGTCGACGGACCCGGGATCGGCTCGGCGAGCTCGAAGTACTTGTGGTCCTCCACCTGGCAGAAGTAGCGGCTCCGGAAGAGCTCCTGCAGGCAGACGATGTTCGCGCCCTGCGCCGCCGCCTCGCGGGTGCCGGCGATGGAGCGTTCGAGGTTCTCGGCGGGATCGTCGGAGCAGGCGTGCTGCACCAGGCCGAGCGTCACGCGCGAGCGGGTGGAGGAGGTCTGTGCCATGCGGCGAAGATAACGGCGCGCCCGTCGCAGGTCACCCCGTGCGCGCCGCCCCGCCGTCCCGGTGAGCGGGGTCATGGGGCGCGCGGCGACGGTCGCCGAAGTTGCGGGCGGACTCGAACGGGAGGACGCATGCGGAATCGGTTCGGGGTGCTGCTGCTTGCGGGGCTCGCGGCGTGCGGCGGCGGGGACGGGGCGCGCCGGGAGGGGACCGACATCGCCGCGACGCGCGACAGC
>JBAIWX010000132.1:0-5756 GCA_037916975.1 Gemmatimonadales bacterium | reverse complement strand
CGCGGCCCGGCGCCTCGCGCGTGCCGGTGCAGATCGGCGGCGCGGAGCCCGACGTCGAGACGCCGCGCGCGCCGCGTCCCGCGCCCACCCCGCGCCCGCGCGCCCGCGCCGGCGACCCGCAGGCCGCGGAGATCGACCGCGTCCTCGACAAGATCAGCGCGACTGGGCTCGAGAGCCTCACGCCGCAGGAGCGCAAGTTCCTCGACGAGGTGGCCGAGCGGAAGCGTCGCGAGCTCCACTGAGGTCGTCGCGCGCCCGCCGGCGCGCGAACACGCTCGCGCCTCGCCGTCAATCCCACTTGCACGCGCACGTCGCCGGTCCTATCGTGCCGCGTGCTCATCAACCTCGTTCCTGAATTCCTCGCGCTCGCCACGGCCCCGGATCCCGCGGCCGCCTACCGCCGGTACCACGACGCGCATCGCCCGCTCCTCGACGCCTACTGGCGCAACTACGTCCTCGATCCCGGGTCGCCGCCCGCCGAGCGCGTGATCCGCTCCGCGCTCGAGGCGGACCGCCGCGACCTCGTCGCGATGCTGGAGCAGGTCGAGGTGGAGTCGCTCGTCGAGGAGGCGGTCGCGCGGGCCGGCGACGTGCTGGGGCTGGACCGGCCGGCCGACGTCGTGCTGATGGTGGGGATGGGCGCCGCGAACGCCGGCGAGCTCGTCATCAACGGGCGGGGCGTCGCGTTCGTCTGCCTGGAGCACTTCACCGGCCGCGTGAACCCCGACACCTTCGGCCTCGGCCTCTCGCCGAGGCTCATCCCGCTCTGGGTGGCGCACGAGCTCGCGCACGTCGCGCGCTACTGCTCGCCCCGGAGCCGGAGCGAGGTGGCGCGGCTCGTCGCGGAGCGCGGGCACTACGACTACTGGGACGTGGGGAGCAGGGCGACGCTGCGGGAGCTGCTGGTGAACGAGGGGCTGGCGGTGCACGCCGCGCAGGCGGTGGCGCCCGGCCATGACGCCGCCGACTACTTCGGCTACGCGCGGCGGCAGTACAACCGCCTCCGCGAGCTGGAGGCCTTCCTCCGCCGGGCCGCCGAGCCGGACCTCGATCGCGCCGGCCTCGGCCTCCGGCTGCGCTATCTCTCCGGCGGGATGAGCCCCTCCGCCCGGCTCGTGATGGGCCGCGTCCTTCCCGAGCGCGCCGGCTACTACCTCGGCCACCGCATGACGGAGGCGCTCGTCGCCGAGGTGGGGATCGCCGAGGCGCTCCGCGCCGACCCGCGCGACGCGCGGGACGCCGAGGAGCGCGCCACCGGGATCCGGACGGCCTGAGGGGCGGGGTGCCCGCCCCGCCTCAGTCGAGCGGCTGCCCCAGCGCGAGCCGTCCCGTGTAGCGGAGCTGGGCGCGCTCCTGCAGCGGGTGGTAGCGCGCCGCCTGCACGTCGCGGAACATCCGCTCGAGCCCGCCCGCCCGGTAGAACCCCGCCCCGCCCGCCACCTCGAGCGCCTTCTCCACCGTCCGGATCGCGTGGCGCCCGACGAGCGTCCGGCCGATCGCCGTGCGGTTCGTCGTCGCCGGCCCCGGCTGCGATTCCACGGCGTTCCGCACCATGTCCGCGTGCGCGAGTCGCGCCACGGCGAGCTCGTTCTCCATCTCGCCCACGAGGAGCGGCATGTCCGCGTCGGCGGAGCGCTTGGTCCCGGTGAGCGCGAGCGCCCGGTCCCGCGCCGCCTCCGCGATGCCGAGGTACACGGCGTAGATGATCGGCAGGGCGATCATCGAGGTCAGGTGCACCATCGGGTGCCACTGCCCCGCCGGCCGCTCCCCCGACACCGCCGCGTCGGGGACGAACGCACCGTCGATCAGCACGTCGTGCGACCCCGTGCCGCGCATCCCGAGCGTGTGCCACGTGTCGAGCACCCGCACCGCCGGGTCGTCGAGGCGCACCGGGAAGTGGAGGACCGTCGCGCCCCGGTCCCCGTCCTCGGCGATGGCGCAGGTGACGAGCACGTCGCCGGCGGGGCTCGCGCTCGAGAAGATCTTGCGGCCGCTCACCCTCCACCCGCCGTCCACGCGCTCGGCACGCCCCGAGCCCGCGATCCAGTCGCTCCCGCCGGTCGAGACGAGGACCAGGTCGTCCTTCGCCACGCGCCGCAGGAGCGCCTCCGCCGCCGCGGGACGGTCCTTCCGCCAGCGCCAGGCCTGCGTCGCGACCAGGTGGGAGTGCATGGAGAGCGCGAGCGCCGTCGAACCGCAGCCGCGCGCCAGGATGCGGAGGAACTCGCAGAGCCCGGCGTAGTCGAGGTCCCCGCCGCCGAGCTCCGCGGGGACGGGCGCGCCGAAGACGTGGTGCGCGTGGAGGTCCTCGTAGTTCGCGCCCACGAACCGGTCGGTCGCGTCGTGCTCGGCGGCCCGCTCGGCGAATCGGAGGGACAGCTCGCCGGCGAGGACGAGCCAGTCGGTGGCAACGGCGGCGTTCGGCATCACGACCTCCAGGGGGAGAGGCCGGCCGTGCCGGCGGGAGTCAGCGCTTGTGGCTCCCGTCGCAGAACGGCCGGGTCTTCGAGTGCCCGCAGCCGCAGAGCTTGATCTGCCCCGGGTGCTTGGCGGGCGGCGGTTCGATCGGGCGCCCCTCGTTGTCGAGGATGATCGCGTGCCCCTCGACGATGAGCGGGCCCGAGGGCTTCCAGGTCACGGTCACGACGTGCGGGTCGTCGAATCGGATGTGTGACATCCCTGTCGCCTTATGCGTTGAGGGGCCTTCGCCCCGGACATGAACCCAACCTTATGCGGGAGACCCCTGGCGGCAATGTCGCCTCCCGGGGACAGCCCCGCCTCACTTGCCGACGCAGAACCGCCCGAAGACCTCGTCCAGCACCTGCTCCACGTCCACGACGCCCACCAGCCCGTCGAGCGCCACCACCGCCGTGCGGAGGTGGTGGGCCGCGAGCACGGCGTCGCCGCCGGGCGGCAGTTCCCGGCCCGCTGCCGCCGCCGCCGCGCGGGCCCGGGCGAGCGCCTCGCGATGGCGCGCGCGGGAGAGCATCGGCTCGAGCGCCCCGGCCTGCAGCGCGCCGAACGCCCGTCGTGCCGCGGCCGAGCGGAGCTCGGCGAGCCCCATGCCGGTGTGCGCGGAGACGGCGATCGCCGGCGCGGCGGGCGGCGCGAAGGGGACGCTCCCGCCGAGGTCCGCCTTGGTGCGCACGACGAGGGCGCGCGGATCGGCGGCGAGCGTCCGCTCCTCCTCGGTCGGCGCGAGGGCGGCAGGGACGCAGACGAGCACCACGTCCGCCGCGGCGAGCCAGCGCCGGCTCACCTCGATCCCGAGCGCCTCGACGGCGTCCCCGGCGTGGTGCAGCCCCGCCGTGTCCACCAGCCGCGCGGGCCACCCGTCGAGCTCGGCGGGGGCCTCGATCGCGTCGCGCGTCGTGCCCGGCAGCTCGGCGACGATGGCGCGGTCGCGCCCGAGGAGCGCGTTGAAGAGCGACGACTTCCCCGCGTTCGGCCGCCCCGCCAGCACGACCACCGCACCCTCGCGGAGCCGCTCGCCGTCGCCCGCGGTCGCGAGCAGCGCGTCGAGCGACGCGACCAGGGCCGCATGCGCGGCGCGGAGCCGGGCGGGAGGCTGCGGGCCGTCGTCCTCGCCGGGGAAGTCGATCTCGTAGGCGAGGAGCCCCTCGAGCTCGAGGAGCCGCTCGCGGAGCGCCGCCACGCGCCGGGCGAGGCCGCCGTCGAGCTGCGCGAGCGCCGCGCGCGCCTGCCCCGGCGTCGTCGCGTCCACGAGGTCGCCCACCGCCTCCGCCTCGAGGAGCCCGAGCTTCCCGCGCAGCACCGCGCGCCGGGTGAACTCCCCCGGCGCCGCGGGACGGGCCCCCGCGGCCTCGAGCGCCGCGAGGAGGAGCGCGGGGGCGGCGAGCCCGCCGTGGCAGGAGAACTCGACCAGGTCCTCGCCGGTGTAGCTCGCGGGCCCGGGGAAGACGGTCACGAGGCCGCGGTCCACCGGGCGGCCGTCGGCGCCGAGGAAGGTGGCGAGCGTCGCGTGCCGCGGCGCGAGGTGCCGCACCCCGGGCACCACGCGCTCGGCGACCGCGAGGGCGTCGCGGCCGGAGAGGCGCACCACGGCGAGGGCGCCGCGGCCGGGGGGCGTGGCGAGCGCGCAGATCGGGTCGGCGAGCATGGCTGCAACCTATCCCCCGGACGCGACGGAGGCACGGAGGGGGACCCCCGTGCCTCCGTCGGCCGCCGGCGCGGGGCGCCGGTCAGCGCTTCGGGCGCGTCCGCGTGACGGTCTCGTCGGGCCTCGTCTTCACCTCGACCATCTGCCGGGCGGCGCTCTTCATCCGCTCCTTCGCGATCATCCACTGCTGCGGGATGCTCGCGAGGTTGCTCACCGTCCAGTAGAGGTTGAGCCCCGAGGCGAACTGGAAGCCGAAGAAGGTGATCATCACCGGCATCATGTAGAGCATCATCTGCGCCTGCGCCTTCGTCTGCGGCGTGTAGGTGATGCCCATCTGCCCGACCTTGCTCAGCGCGAACATCGAGAGGCCGCTGACGACCGGGATGACGTAGAGCGGGTCGGGCCGGGCCAGGTCGGGGAACCAGAGGAACGGCACGCCGCGCAGCTCGATCGTGTTGCCGAGCACGAAGAAGAGCGCGAAGAGCACCGGCATCGGGAGCAGCATCGGCCAGCACCCGCCGAGCGGGTTCACGCCGTGCTCCTTGTAGAGCCGGAACATCTCCTGCTGCAGCTTCTGCGGGTCGTTCTTGTACTGGGTCTGCAGCGCCTGGAGCTGCGGCTGGATCGCCTGCATGGCGGTGTTGGCGCGCATCGCCTTCTGGTTGAGCGGCCAGAGGACGATCCGCACGAGCAGGCCGAAGACGATGAGCACGATGCCGTACGAGAGCCCGATCGAGGCGTGCATCCACACGAGGAGCCACCGGAGCGGCACCGCGAAGAAGCGGATGAGCGTCCGGAAGCCGGGCCAGCCGTAGGGGTTCACGTCGTCGAAGTCGCGCGCCACCTTGCCGAGCCGGCTGTACTCCATCGGCCCCGCCCAGACCTGCCAGGTGAAGCGGCCGTCCTGCGCGAGCGGGAGCCGGAGCGCGACCGCCGCGTGCGCCGGCCGCTTCCCGGCGTCGGGCCGGGGCGCCACCGTCGTGGCCGCGATGCGCCCGCCGGTCGAGTCGTCGCTCACCACCGCGGCGACGAAGTACTTGCTCTTGAGCGCCACCCAGTCGAACGGCCCCGCGAGGGTGTCGGTGCGCCCCGCCGTGAGCCCGGCGAAGTCGTGGCGCTCGGCCTCCTTCCGGTGCGTCACCACCGCCGAGAGCCGGTGGTGCTCGTTCGAGTCGGCCTCGGTGTTCGGCAGGCCGCGCCCGAGGCCGAGCACGAGCTGGCCCCCCGCGGCGCCGAGCCCGGTGACGGTGCCCGAGACGTTCACGCGGTAGTCGTCGGGGACGAACTGGTAGGTGAGCTCGAGCCCGTACGGGCCCTGCTGCCCGCGCAGGGTGAGCGTCGCGGGGCCGCCGGTCGCGTGCACCTCGGTCGCCGACGGCGTGAGCGCCACGCGATCGAAGCGCACCGTGTCGGCGCCGCTGATCACCACGAGGCCCAGGAGCGGCTCGCCGCGCTCCACCAGCTGCGCCGGCGCTCCCTGGTCGGCCTTCACCATGGAGGTGTAGCGCGTGAGGGCGAGCGACACGAGGGCGCCGCCCTCGGTGCTCACGCCGTACCGCGCGAGCGGGGTGGTGACCTCCACCGTGTCGGCGGGGACGGCCGGCGCGGTCCCCGGCGCGGGCGCGCCCGGCGGCGC
>JBAIWX010000131.1:0-3851 GCA_037916975.1 Gemmatimonadales bacterium | reverse complement strand
GGGGGGCGGCGCCGGCACCCCACCTTCCTTCGTGCCGCCGCAGGCGGCGAGGAGCGGGAGCGCCGCGAGTGCGGCGCGGAGGAGCGATCGCATGGTCACCTCCCGGCGGGACAGGCCCGCACCAGCTCGACGCGACGGTTGCGCGCCCGCCCCTCGAGCGTGGCGTTGCTCGCCACGGGCCGGCTCGCGCCGAAGCCCGCGGGCGCGAGGCGCCCCGGCGCCACCCCGTGGCGGCCCGTCAGCTCGCGCACCACGGCGGCGGCCCGCCGCTCGGCGAGCGCGCGGTTCGCGGCGGCAACGCCGATCGAGTCGGTGTGCCCCTCCACCGTGAGCCGCCAGTCGGGATGGCGCGCGAGCACCGCGGCCACCGTGCGGAACGTCGGCGCCGACTCCGGCTGCAGGTCGGCGCTGCCGGTGGCGAAGTAGAAGCCGTACACCGCTGCACGGCAGGCATCGGCGAGCGCCCGGTCGAGCGCCGCCTCCCCGTCGGCGCCGGCCTCGGCGCCCGCGGCGCCGAGCACCATGCGGAAGGTGTGGCCGCCGGCGTCGCGCCCCTCGTGCTTCACCATCCAGGCGTCGGTCGTGTCGTCGAGGAACCACCAGTCGCCCGTCTCGCGGAAGCCCTGCACGAGGTTGGCGAAGGTCCCCCGCGCGTGGAGCGTGCGGAGCTTCCTGGGCGCACCCTCGACCACCAGCTCGAGCACCTCCGGCTCCCGCGACGCGAGCGTAAGGGTCCCGGCCACGACCATCGTGTAGCCGCCGTCGAGCGTGACGGGGATGGAGGCTTCCGCGCGGCCCTCGGTGCGGAGGAGGCGCAGCAGGCGCTGCGACGCCATCGCGATCGTGCGCGGCCGGGTGCCCATCGTGTCGAACGGGATCACCCGCCCGAACGAGATGTTGCGGGCACCGGCCATCTCGCGCCGGGAGACGTGCTCCTCCACCGGCGTGCCCGGCGCCTTCGGGTCGAGCCACCGGCTCACCGTCACGATCTCGTCCGGGCCGACCGCCTGCACGCGCACCAGCAGCTCGCGGTCGCGCTCCTCGCCGAAGTTGCGGTGCGCATAGACGAGGCCGAGCCCGGCGCGCACCGGCACCTGCTGCGCCGGGAGCGCCGCGACGCCCGCGAGGAGCACCGGCAGGAGGAGGGCGCCGCGCACGGGCACGCTCAGCGCCCCGGCGCCCGCGGGGCCTTCATCTCGGTCCACCCGGCGGGCACGTCGAGTTCCGCCGGCGTGACCGCCCGGCGCTCCACCTTCGTCACCTCGAACGCCACCTTGCCGGTCCCCGGCTCGCGGCTCTTGAGCGGGAAGAAGCCGCGCGGGAACTTCGCGCGGAGGCGCGCAAGGTCGGCGTCGTCGAGCGGGCTCTGGTCGCGCGTGCCGAAATCGCCGAGTCCCTGCGCCACGCACATCTCCGAGAGGGGCTTGCCCGCGCGCGTGAAGCGATACCAGTCGCAGCGCGTGCCGCCGACGAGCTCGGAGCGGCCCAGCGACGCCGCGTCCACCGCGCCCGTGCCGGTGCGTCCCATGCGCCGGATGTCCGCGGTGTTCGCCATGACGACGTACTGCCGGGCCTGCGCATTCAGCATGAGCATCGTGCCGTCCGCGCGGACGACCATCCCGCCCAGCCCCGACGCCCCCGTCCCCGCGAGCTGCATCCGCATCGCCCGGCCCTTCACCCACGTGGTGGCGACGTGCTGCCCGGGCCCGGGGTTGAGCGTCATCGTGACGACGCCCTCGAAGGTCTGCGCGCGGAGCGGCGCCGCGGCGACGGTGCCGAGGAGCGCGGCGGCGAGCGCGACGGCGGCGAGCCGCGGGGAGACGGGAGCGGGACGGGTCATGGGGTGCCTCCGGAAGTGGCGGCCGCGTCAGCAGCCGGGGTTGCAGATCCTGAGCTTCATGCGGTAGCCCGCCTCGTTGCCGTCGCCCTTCACCTTCGGGCGCTCGAGGAGCGTGTCCACCGTCATGGCGCCGGTGCCCGTCGGGACCTTCACGTCGAGCACGAGCGGCCGGTCCCTGGCGTCGGCCGCGCGGGTGAGGACGAAGTGGGCGTCCTTGTAGGGGAGCGGGACGGTGACCGTGATGGGAAAGCCCATCGTGCGGAGCCCCGCGATCACGTAGAACGCCTTCGCCTCCAGGCCCGTGAAGTCGGTGCGCGCGGGCTGGATCGTGAGCGTGAGGCGCCGGTCCACCAGGTCGCCGGTGACGGGCACGAGGAACGCCCGGGGCCCGAGCGCACCCAGGTAGCGGCCCTCGAGCTCGGTGAAGGGGGCGCCCGCGGGAAGGAAGACGCGCTTGAAGACCACGTTCCCGGTCATGAGCTTCGGGTCGAGGCTCCGCAGCACGTCCTCCCAGGCCCCGAAGCGGGTGCCGGAGCCGTAGAATTCGCCGGTCACCCGTACCGCCCGCTGGCCCGGCTCCGGCTTCGCGTACCGCAGCGCGAGGCGCCCCTCCAGCTCGATGTCGTAGCTCCAGAACCGCGCACCGGTCGCGGTGAAGAAGTCCACGTGGAGGGCGGCCTGCACCGGGCCCTCGAACTTCTCGCAGTAGCGCGCGAAGACCTTGGCGGTCACGAGGCCGGCGAGGTCGTAGAGCATCCCGGGGATCGTCCCGCCCACCGTCGCCGCGAACTCGTGGCGCCCGGCGCCCGCCCGCGCGGACTGCGCCACCGCCCCTTCCGCCGACTCCCCAAACTCGGGCACCGGCGCCCGGCCCACGAACTTCCGCACCTGCTCCAGGTAGGTGTTCCCGTTCTTCACCATCTGCGCGGTGGCGAACTGGAAGCCGGCATCGCCTGCGACGGACGCGGGCAGCTTCGCCGCGGCGAGGTCGGCGGCGAAGTCCTTGAAGAAGGCGGTGGCGACCGCGACCGCGCTGCCGGCGAGGTTGAGCACCGCCGACGCCACCTTGATCCCCTCGCTCGCTGCGTTGATCCGCTCGCACTGGATGCCCTGCGCCGCGCTGTTGAGCAATTGGGTGTTGAGTTCCTCGCGCGAGAGCCGCGACGCGCGCGTCCACTGCGCCAGGCGCCCGAGCCCGGGGGCGAGGGCGGGCAGCGCCTGCGGGTACTTCGTCGCGAGGGCGCGGATGCCGCCCAGCGCCTCCCGGAAGGCGGCCGTGCGCTCGGGCCGTCGTGCCAGCTCCCTGGCGAGCGCGTCGAGCTTCGCTGTCGCCTCCTGCTTCGCGGGGGAGGTCGGCAGCTGGTCGAGGAGCTTCCGCACCGTGCGGACCGCCGAGTCGGCCGCCTCCTCGATGTCCTCGTACTCGTCCATCGGTTCCTGCGCCGCCTCGGCGGCGGTGAGCACGCGGAAGCTCGTGGTGTCGCGGCCCCGGCCGTCGGGGGCGAGCGCGAGGACGGTGTACCGGCCGGGTGCCGTGTACGGCCGGAGACGGAGCTCGAAGGCCCCGCTCTGGCTCGACACGGGCGCCACGAGCCGCGTGACGGCGCCGTCGGGCCCGGTGACGACGAGCGTCGCCTGGGTGCGGCGGCCGTCGTTCACCGTGACGCCGCTGAGCGTCACCTGGCCACGGACCTGGATCACCCACTCGGGGAAGGCCCAGACGCCCATGGGCTGCGGCTGGTCGTCCTGCGCGTGGAGCGGCCCGGCCAGCAGGGCCGCGGCCAACGCGAGCGCGCCGGCCGTCATGCCCCGCACGCCGCGCGCGCGCCGGCGTGCCGGTGCCGTCATCCGCGCGCCTCCGGTCCCCAGTCGGCGAGGAATCGGTCGAAGGCCTCCGCGTCGCCCGGCCCCAAGACGGGATCCTCGTCGCCCTGCACGGTACCGCCGCTCGCCGAGTACCAGAGCGCGCCCCGGCACCAGGCGTGGTGGCCCGGCCCCGCGGGCGCACGGG
>JBAIWX010000130.1:0-1540 GCA_037916975.1 Gemmatimonadales bacterium | reverse complement strand
CCTTCACCCCTCGTGCCTCCCGGGCCCCGGCGCGCCGCCCCTCCTCCCCCTCACGGGAGCGTCCCCATGGACATCCTCCTCATGGGCCCCCCGGGCGCCGGCAAGGGCACCCAGGGCGCCATCCTCGCCGAGACCCTCGGCCTCCCCAAGTTCGCCACCGGCGACCTCCTCCGCGACCACGTGAAGCGGGGCACGGCGCTCGGGCGCCAGGCGCAGGCGGTGATGGAGGCGGGCCAGCTGGTGAGCGACGAGCTCATCATGGGGATCGTGCGCGAGGAGCTCGCGAAGCCCATGGCGCAGCACGGGGTCATCTTCGACGGCGTGGTGCGCACCATCCCGCAGGCGGAGGGGGTGGCCGCGCTCCTCGCCGAGACGGGGCGCGCGCTCGATCACGTGCTCTCCTTCGAGGTGACCGACGAGGAGATCCTCGCCCGGCTCGAGAAGCGCCGCGCGATCGAGGGCCGCAAGGACGACGACCCCGCCGCGGTCGCGGTGCGCCTCCGCGCCTACCGCGAGCAGACGGCCCCGGTCCTCGCCTGGTTCGAGCAGCGCGGCCTCGTGCGCCGCGTCCCGGCCATCGGCCCGGTGGACGAGATCGCCGCGCGCGTGCGCGCCGCGGTGGGCCGCTGACCCGGCCGGCATGATCACGCTCAAGTCGCCGCGGGAGGTCGACGCGATGGCCCGCGCGGGCCGGATCGTCGGGCAGACCCTGCGGATGCTGCGCGAGCTCGTGCGCCCGGGCCTCACCACCGAGGACCTCGACGCCGAGGCGGAGAAGTTCATCCGCTCCCACAAGGGCGCCAAGCCCTCGTTCAAGGGGCTCTACGGCTTCCCGAAGACCCTCTGCACCTCGGTGGACCAGGAGATCGTCCACGGCATCCCCTCGAGCAAGCGGGTGCTCCGGGAGGGGAGCGTCGTGAGCATCGACTGCGGGGTCTTCCTCGACGGGATGCACGCCGACGCGGCGACGACCGTCGCCGTCGGGACGATCACCCCCGAGGCGCAGCGCCTCCTCGACGTGACCGAGGCGTGCCTCGCCGCGGGGGTCGCGCAGGCGCGGGTGGGGAACCACGTGGGCGACATCGGCCACGCGGTGCAGGAGGTGGCGGAGCGGGCGGGGTTCGGGGTGGTGCGGGAACTGGTGGGGCACGGCATCGGCGCGCGGTTCCACGAGGAGCCGCAGGTGCCCAACTACGGGTCGCCCAAGCGGGGCCCGCGCCTGCAGGAGGGGATGACCCTCGCCATCGAGCCGATGATCACCTTCGGCCGGCCCGAGACGCGCACCCTCCCGGACAAGTGGACCGTCGTCACCGCCGACGGCTCGCTCTCCGCGCACTTCGAGCACACCGTCGCGATCCTCGCCGACGGGCCGCGGATCCTGACCCTCCCCGACTAGGCGTCGCCGCGCGCCTCGGCCACCGCGCGCTCGGCCGCCGCCACGAGCGCGGCGGCGGCCGGCTCGTCGCCCACCTCCCGCACGTCCGCCCGCACGTTCGTCGCGGCGCCCACCGCGACCGCGCCGGCCAGCCCCGCCGCCATG
>JBAIWX010000129.1:0-10640 GCA_037916975.1 Gemmatimonadales bacterium | reverse complement strand
GGCCGGAGGCCCACCTTCTCCGGAGCGAGGGCCCGGTCCCAGTCGGCGCGGCCGAGCGTCCGGTACTCCGCCGGCACCTGCAGGTCGGCCACCGCCGCGGCCGGGACGACCGACGCACGGCTGATCGGGATGAGGCGGCTGCCCGCCGTGCCGGCCACCTGGAACTCGTAGTTGAGCGACTTTGCGTAGTCGGCGCCCGCCACCTCGAAGACGAGGACCGCGGTGCGCGGGGCGAGGCCCCGGCCATTGAGCGAGCCGAGGCGCAGCATGCCCTGCCCGGCCTGGGCATCGTTCACGATGGTCGCCGTCGCCGCGTCGAGCGGCTGGCCGAGGTAGTGCAGGCGGGTGGCGTCGTAGTGGAGCACGCCCTGGAGCGCGCCGAGCGTGGCGCCCGGCACCGTCGCCTTGATGCCGACGGCGATGCGCGACCCCACGGCCGCGTTGGCCTGCGACAGCTCGAGCGCGATCACCGCGCCCGGCGCGCTGGCCGGCTGCTGCTCCGGCGACGGACCGACGCTGCGGTCCGCGTTGGAGCATCCCGCCACCGCGACGGCCGCGACGCACGCGGCGCCGAGCCGGAGGCGGGAGAGGAAGCTGGGCTGCATCTGGTCTGACTCCTTCGCTGGGGTGACACCACGCCGTGCCCGGATCGCGTCGCCGCCCCCCGGCAGGAACCCGGGGAGCGGCGGAGCGCGATCAGGTCGTCACGGGATGGTGGTCGAGCCGTTGTTGGCCTGCACGAAGCTGTTCACGTTGAGCGAGCCCGTGCCGTTCTTGATGTTGGCCTGGATGTTCGTGATGGTGGACGTCGCCGGCGTCGGCCCCGTGCCCGTGATGTTGAACGTGCACTGGCCCACGCGGAGGCGCGGCGTGGGGTTCACGTTCCGGCGGCCCGGCGAGACGACGCCCGGGGTGATGATGCCGCTCGCGAGCTGCGAGACCCCGACGCTGCCGACCGACCAGCCCGGGAAGTCGCAGAAGTTGCCGGTGAGCGGGTCGGCACCCGCCGAGAGGCGCGCGACCGGGAACGTCGCGTCGAACTGCAGCGTCTGGAGCGAGTCCGGCTGCGGGTCCGTCGGGTCGTTCCGCGTGGTCATGTCGATCTCGAAGACGAGCTGGATCGTGCCGCCCGACGGGGCGCCCCAGCTCGAGTAGAGCTGGTAGAAGCTCGGCGGCGGCGCGCAGCTGATCGTGAACGACACCGCCTGCGGCGCGGCCGAGGTCAGGCCGGTGTAGGCCGCCGCGGTCGGGCCGGAGAAGCCGTTCGGCGTGCAGCCGGCCGGCAGGCCGGCGATGGACACCGTGCCCGCGCCCGAGGGGGCGAGGTACGGCACGGTCGCCGAGAAGGCGCCGTTCGCCGCGAGGCTGCCGGTGACCGCAGCGCCCACGGCGTTCGTGATCGAGTAGGTCGCCCCGGCGAGGCTCGGCGCGGTCGAGAGGCCGCCGGTGAGGTTCACCGTGAACGAGCCCGAGACGGTGCCCGAGAGCGCCGTGCAGGTGACGCTGATGTCCGGCAGGATGATGTCGGCCGTCGAGGTGGTGCCCGGCACGGTGACCGCGGCGGGCGCCGTGCAGCCCGACGGCAGGTTCGACAGCGTCAGCGACTTGGGCGAGGCGCCGGTCACGTTCGCGATCGTGAGGTTGTAGCCCGGGGCGGCGGTCCCGTCGGTCGTGCCGATGAAGCCGCCGGGGTTGATCGTCGCCGTGACGCCGGTCAGGACGCCGCGCTGCGGCGAGGAGACGCGCGTCTTGACCGCGGCCGCGACGGCCGGGCCCGCGTTCCGCAGGTCGGCGGCGACGAGGATGTAGGTCCGGAAGCGGCTCACCGTCGGGTCGATGATGTAGCCGACGTTCCGCGTCGGGCCGACGCCGGTGCCGATCGGCGCCGCGAAGCCCTCATAGCGGTAGCAGTCGCTCGCCGTGCCGGTGGCCGGGGTGGCCGAGCAGTCGGTGTCGTTGAACCAGTTCCACGCGGTGCCGGGGATGCCGGTCGAGCCGTCGCCGTTCCAGTCGTCGGACGGGGCCACGGCGCCGCGGTTCGGCAGTTCGACGATCACCTCGTTCTCGCCGTTGCTCACGCCGCCCGTGGTGGTGGTCACCACGTCGCGGAACGGGAAGGCGTAGACGAGGTTCGCGGTGGTGCTGGGCGGGGTCGGGAAGGGCTGGAGGCTGTTGCCGCCGGGCCGGATGAGCTCGATCCCGTTGAGCTTGTTGATGAGCGTGACGTCGAAGGTGACGCGGATCTTCCCCGGGGGCGCGTTCACGCCCACGGCGCCGGGATTGAAGTTGGACGCCTGGATGTCCACGACGTCGCCGCCGAGCAGGTTGTAGCTCGGGCCGGACGCCGGGGCCTTGTCGGTGCGGCCGAAGCCGCCGATGCCGAGCCGCGTGAGGCTCGCGCTCAGCGACTGGGTCGCCGGCGTGATCTTGACCTCGCGCTTGCCGACGTTCACGTCCAGGATGAACGCCGCCTGCGAGACGCCCGGGGTGGGAGTCGGGTCGCCCGGCAGGGTGGGCCCGGCCGGCGCGGCGCTCTCGCCGCCGCTGCACGCGGCGAGCGAGACCGCGGCCGCCGCGACGAACGCGGCGAACGCGCGGCTGCGCACTTCCCGGCGCGGGAAGACGGAATACGACATGCTGCCTCCAGAAGGGGTGGTGGTGCGATCGGCGAGGTGCGGCCTGCTCCTCGCGTGCGCCAAACATCCCCTGCGCAACCCACGGTCCCGTTCCTTCGATGTCGCGCTCGTGTAAGGCGCGACGTCACGATCAGTGACCGGATCTTCACGATCCACGCGCGGGCGCGACCGTGCCCCCGCGCATCGCCGCGCGGTCTCCGCGTCCGCCGCCGGTGCAGGGCACCGGCGCGGTCACGGCACCGTGTAGGTGCCCTCCACCACGCGCGTGTACGGGTTGTAGCCGAAGAAGCCGGTGTCGGCCGTGCCCTGCAGCTGGCCGAGCGTCGTCTGCGTCGTCGTGCTGCTGCCGGAGGCGCCGATCACGTCGAAGACCACGCGCGCGATGGGCACCACGCCCGTCGAGCGCGCCGCCGCGACGTCACCGCTGAAGCTGATGCTGCCCTGGTTCGCGTTCGTGAAGTTGAAGCCGCCCGGGAGGCCGGAATCCACGCTGAGCGACACGAACCGCAGCACCGCGGGGTCCCACTTGAGCTGGGTCACGCCCCAAGCGCCGAGGGCCTCGATGCCGGGCGTCTGGCTCAGGTCGGTCGTCAGGTCGTAGGTGATCGTCAGCTGGACGCGCGTCGCCGTCACCGCGGAGAAGGTCCCGGTCCAGACGAGCGGCTGGGCGCTGCCCCCGGACGCGACGGTCACCGTCGCGCTGGCCGTGCTCTGCGCCCCGAGGTTGTCCGTCACGGTGAGCGTCGCGGTGTAGGTGCCCGGGCTCGCATAGGCATGCGTGGGCGAGGCACCGGACGCGGTACCGCCGTCGCCGAAGGTCCAGGCGTAGCCGGCAATGGAGCCGTCGGGATCCGACGATGCGCTGCCGTTGAAGGCGATCGGCGCGCCCACCGTCCCGGAGTAGGGCCCGCCCGGTCGCGCCGTCGGCGCCTGGTTGCCGCTCGTCGCGCCGATGGTGGCGGACGTGGTCGCCGACGCGGTGGCGCCCTTGTCGTCGGTCACCGTGAGCGTGACCGTGAACGGGCTCCCGACGGCAGAGGGGTAGGCGTAGGACGGCGTGGCCCCGGTCGCCGTGGCGCCGTTGCCGAAGCTCCACTGGTACGAGACGATCGTCCCGTCCGGGTCGCTGGAGGCGGCCCCCGAGAAGCTGATCGGCGAACCCGCGGTCCCGGAGTACGGGCCGCCCGGCCGCGCTGTCGGCGCCTGGTTCGCCCCGCCCCCGCCGCTGGTGCCGACGGTGAACGTCCCCTCGGTCCGGCGGAACTGGCCGCTCACGTCCACGCTCGTGGCGGGGTCGGCCTGCGTGTTGACCGTGACCTTGATGTCGCTCGAGGCGGTCGTGAACGTCGCGCCGTTCGGGACGCCCGCCTTCACGGTGAACCAGAGGCGCGTGAGCGTCACGAGGTTGGGGAGCCCGAGGCCGGCCCGGACGCCGCCCGGGATCAGGATCCCGTCGGCGACGTTGGCGGTGCCCACCGCGAAGACGGTCGCGAGGCCACCGGCCTGCGCGCTGTCGTACTGCAGGACGGCGGGGTCGAACCGGATCGTCGCCTGCGCGGTGTTGGCCCGCTTGTCCGGCTGGGCGCGCAGGTCGAGCTGCACCGTGAGCGACACGACCGCCCCGGGCGCCGCGCTCGCCGGTGAGAAGGTGTTGACCAGGATGAACGGCTTGTTGGCCGCATCCGGGTCGGTGCAGGTGAGCGCGATCGCCCGGTTCGTCGATTCCTGCGCCTTCACGATCACGTCGTCGAGGACCGCTCCCGGCGCCGCGGTGCAGTTCGCCGGCAGGTTCTCGAGCCGGACCTGGTAGTTGCCGGGCCGCAGCGCGCTGAACCGCTGGACCCCGGTCGGGGGCGTGTTCCGGGTCAGCTCGACCGCCTGGAGCGAGTCGGTGATCCCGAGGAGCCGGACCGTCACCGTCGCCGGGACGAGGTCGCCGGAGGCCGAGAGCGTGAGCGCGATGTCGCCCCGGGAGGGATCGCTGCACGCCACGCTGAAGACCGCCTGGCGGATCGTCTGCACCCCCTGGTCGGTGACGTCGAGCGTCCGCTGCAGGCTGTCCTGCGTGAGGCAGTTCGCCGCGAGCCCGCCGAGGGTGAGCCGGTAGCGGCCGGTCGCGAGCGGCGAGAAGCGCCGCGTCCCCGAGGCGGCGAGGGTCGCCACGGTCGTGTCGCGGGGGCCGGCGATGGTGAGCGCGTAGCCGTCGGCGTCCGCCGCCCCCGGCGGCGCGTCGGTCACGGTCTGGACGTCGATGCCCGGCAGGGGCGGGGTGTCGGCCGCCGCGGTGGTGGAGGCGCCAAGCGAGGCACCGGACGGGTCGAACGCCTCGATCCGGTAGCCGTACCGGCTCGCGGGATCGAGGCCGGTGTCGAGGTACTCCGTCACGTTGCGCCCGAGCGATGAGGCGATCACCTGGAACGGCCCCGTCAGGTCCTTGCGGCGCAGGATGTTCACCTTCGCGGTGGAGCCCCCTGCCTGCCACCGGAGGCGCACCGTGTGGAGGTCGAGCGCCTCGGCGGTGACGCCGCTCACGCTGCCGTCGTAGATGCCGAGCCCCAGATCGCTCGAGGTGCTGCAGGCCGACCCGAGCAGGAGACCGAGCGCCGCGAGGCGCACCCACCGGCTACGGCGCATAGGTCAGCCCCAGGCTCCAGCCCACCCCGTTGCGCGTCCGTCGCGCCGGGAGCCGGTTGTTGCCGAAGTCCGCGCGGAAGTCGACGAACGGGTTCGTGAGGTTGCGTCCGGCGAGTGACAGCTCGAGGCCGGACCAGAGGCCGACCTTCACCTTCGCGTCGATCGTGCCACGGCCGACCTCGATGAAGCTGGGACCCTGGCTGGTGCCGATGAGGGCGCCGTAGCGGAAGACGCGATTGCCGAAGCGGTTGTAGAGGATCGAGGCGACGATCCGCGCCGAGGCGGGTGCCCACGTCAGGCCGAGATTGACGAGGTAGGGCGACTGCCCCTGGAAGCGGAGGTTCGGGCTCGAGGCGCCGACGCTGTCGGGCAGGGTCACGCGGGACTTGATGAGCGTCAGGTTCGCCGAAAGCGAGAGGCTCCCGAGCCCCTTCGCGAGCCGGCCGAGACCGACGCGCGACTCGAACTCGAGCCCCCTGCTGCTCGCGGAGCGGGCGTTGATCGGCAGCGAGTTGAAGTCGCCGCCCTGCAGCGCCACGACGTTCACGATCGGCGCCGTGAACTCCTTGACGAAGCCGCTCACCGCGAGCAGCTCGCCCGCGCCGGGATAGAGCTCGAACCGCATGTCGCCGTTGTTGACCGTCCCCCGCTGCAGCCCCGGGTTGCCGAACTCGAAGAGGCCGCCGACCACCGGCGGGTAGCCGCCCGGGGAGAGCTCCCGCAGGTCGGGCCGCGCCACCGTCTGGTAGGCGGCGGCCCGGAGGTTGGCGCGGTCGCTCAGCGCGTACGTCAGGTTCGCCGAAAGGAGGAGGTCGCTCTGCTGCTTGAAGGGGACGGGGGCCTGGACGTCCACGGTGACGTCCACGTTGGAATTCCACCGTTCGAACCGGGCACCGCCGAGGAAGCGGAGCCGCGGGAGGATGTCGGCATCGATCAGCCCGTAGCCGGCCTGCACCAGCTCGCGGCCCTTGTACGGGAAGACCACGCCGCCGACCCGGCGGATCTCGATGAGCCCGTCCTGCGCGGCACCCAGGTTCTCGGGCGCAAGCGCCTGCTCCGGGGGGAGCTGGCGGATCGCGAGCGGGGCGTTGCCGACGATGAGCTGGAACGCATCCGTCTGCAGGTCACGGCGCTTGATCCGCTCGGACACGCCGAACTTGAGCCCCGCATCCCCCGGCTCCCGGAGCGAGAGGGGGATCGACAGGTCCACGTTGCCGGCCCACGTCTTGTCGGTGAACCGGTTGTTGTAGCGGAAGCTGGGATTCCGGTCACTCAGCTGGGAGCCGAGGCCGCCGGCCAGGTCGATGTAGGTGAGCTGGCGGTTGTCGAGGTCCGCGCGGCCGGCCCGCCCGTAGGCGTAGCGCCACTCGAGCCGCGCGTTCGCCAGGAAGCCGATCCGGTGCTCGCCGGAGACGACGCCCTGGTAGACGTACCGCTCCACGTAGCGCCGCTGGTAGAGCGTGAACACCGCGTCGGCGGGGTCGATCGGCGTCCCGCCCCCCTGCGTGGCGAGGTCCTCGGCGGTGCGGGTGTAGAAGTTCTTGAAGGCGAACTTGTTCCGCGTGCCGAGACGGTAGGCGAGGTTGAGGATGCCGCCCCAGTCCACGCCCACCGACGCGTCGCGGAAGGTGTACCCCCCCGACCCGATCGCGTCGAGCCGCGCCGGGTTGTAGTCGCGCCGCCGCCCATAGGTGGCCGACGCGACGAAGCCGAGGACGTCCCCTCCGAGGTCGAGCCGGTCGCCCACCGTGAACTCGGCGCTGGCGTTCGGCCAGGCGTAGGCCGCCGCCGGCGTCCAGCTGTTGGAGAAGCCCTCCGAGAAGCGCTTGGCATCGGGGGTGGGCGGCGGCGTGTCGCGCCGGCCGTCGTCGATGCCCAGCCAGTCGGTGCCCCCGCGCGGGGGCAGCGGGAAGCGCTTGAACGCGCTCTGGGAGTTGCCCGACGTCCCGAGCTTGAGCGTGACGACCCGGCTGTCCGGGAACTCCTTCGTCTCGATGTCCACCGACCCGCCGGAGAAGTCGCCCGGACGGTCGGGGGTCGCCGTCTTCTGCGCGACCAGCGCCTCGAGGAGCGACGCGGGAAAGATCTCGAGCGGCACGAACTTCTTGTCCGGCTCGGGACTCGCCACTTCGATCCCGTTGAGCACGGTGCTGCTGTAGCGCTCTGAGAGCCCGCGCACGACGACCTTGTTGTCGAGCACCGAGATCCCGGTCACGCGGGTCACCGCCGCGCCCGCGTCCGAGTCGGGGGTGCGCGAGATCGTCTCCGCGCTGATGCCGTCGGTCACCGCGGGTGAGTTCTGCTGCGCCGCGAGCAGCCCGGCGTCACTCGAGGCCTTCTGAACCTCCGGCGCCGCCTGGACCACGAACTCGCCGATCTGGACCGGCGCGCTCTTGAGCGCCGCCGAGATGGTTGCCGTCTCGCCGGCCTTCACGCGGACGCTGTCCACCTGCACCGCGGTATAGCCGATCGCCGACACCCGGACCCCGTAGGTCCCGGCCGGGAGCGGGGCGGTGCGGAAGCGGCCGTCCAGGTCCGTGAGGAACGAACCTTCCCGGCCGAGCACCTGCACGCGCGCCTGGATCAGGGGCTTCCCTGCCGCCGCGTCGAGCACGGTCCCGGCGATGCGCCCCGTCGGAACGGCCGCAGGCGGCGCGGGCGGACCGGCGATCGGCCCCGCCGCCTGCTGCGCGCGGGCCGGTGCGGCGGCCAGCGCGAGCGCCAGGAGGACGCTGCGCACGCGCATCACTCGGCCTTCCCGCTCGCGACCGCGGCGGCCTCGAATGGCTTCGGCTGCACCGCCCGGTCGGGCCACGCGCCGCCCAGGAACGTCTCGACGGCGTCCCAGCGCCGCGCGCCCGCGCCGACCCAGGGGAAGCCGAATGGTCCCTCGGTCTCCAGCAGCCGCGCGTCGGGCAGGTGCTGCGCCCAGCGTTCGGCCGCCTGGGTCACCATGCCGTCGCCCTGGCCCTCGACGACGAGCGTCGGCACCCGCGTGCCGTTGAGCGCCACGCGCCACGACCAGTAGCCGAGCGGGTTCACGAGCCGGAAGAACACCGCGTGCGACTGCTGCAGGCGGCGCGCGTCGCCACCGCAGACGGCCCGGCGCAGTGCCCCGTCCCGCACGGTGCGCACGATGCGCTGCGGCAGCAGCTCGAAGTAGAGCGGCCAGTAGCGCTCGCAGTAGGCCCGCGCCCCCTCGGGAGACGTGACGGCGTTCTGCGCCGCCGTGATGCTGTCCACCAGTGGCTTGTCCGTGTTCGCCATCCCGTACTCGAAGACGAACGACGGGTGCACCGGGAAGGGGCTCAGGAGCACCATGCGCCGCACGAGGCCGGGATGCCGGATGGCGTACTGCGCCGCCACCGCGCCGCCCCAGTGGTGGCCCACCAGCGTCAGCTGCGCCAGCCGGAAGTGCGCACGGATCGCCTCGAGGTCCTCGACGTCCGTCGCGAGGCTGAGCTCGCTCGAGTCGCGCACGTCGCCGGAGCGGCCGCGGCCCCGCTGGTCGTAGAACACGAGCACGTGCCGCCGCGCCAGCGGCGCGAGCGCGCCGACCAGGTAGTCGTGCGAGGCACCGGGCCCGCCGTGCAGCACGACGAGGGTGTCGGGCCCGGTCCCGGTGACGCGCACGAACAGCGACTCGCCCGGGGCCACGGCGACGCGCAGGTCGTGCGCCGCGGGGGGACGGGCACACGCCGGGAAGGCCGCCACGAGGGCGAGGAGCGAGAGCGGGCGAACGAGTCGCATGTCGAAGAATTCGGCGGATCCCGCGACCAGGAACGCGGCAGTGTCGCGAGCCATGACGTCGAGCGATCGAACGCTCGATTTCCGGCGGGGGCTAATCTCTCGCGCGCTGCGCGCGGCACTAGGGGGCGCGCGGTAACGCGTCGGTCACGCGGCGGCGAGTTTTGCAGGCGGGGCGTGGAGAAGTGACGACGCCCGCAGGGCGCGGGCGTGGATGATCACGAACGGGTCTCGACATTGTTACGTGCGTCGTTTCCGGCCATGGCGCGAATCGCGCCACGGGAGGGCGGGCTCAGCCGCTGTCGGCGACGGCGCGCCCGAGGCGCGCGAAGGCCGAGTCCCCCTCCGCACCGCGCACGAGCCCGCGCAGCGCCGCGACCCCGGCGGCCACGTCGTCCCCGTGCCGGCGATGCCACGCGTCGAACCAGTCGAGGTGCGAGCGGTAGATGGTGACGCCGACGAGGCGCGCGTTGTTCACCGGCCGGTCGGCGAGCTTCCCCACCGTATAGGTGCGGAGTTGCGACCCCACGGGGCCCTCGAGCTGCTCCCGCGCCCAGCGACCGAGCGCCACGCGCCCCGAGTCGAGTGCCGCGGAGTCGGGATGCCCGCCGTAGAAGGCGTTCAGGCGGTCCACCAGCTCGCGGTAGAAGGCGCCCAGCACGATCTCGTCGTGCCAGCGGTCCGCGGCGCGGCGCGCGAGGAGGGTGTCACCGCGCTCGCGGAAGAAGCGTTCCGCCGCGAGGTAGCCCGCGTACTGCGCGAAGCTCTCGTTGAAGGGCGTGGCGCTCTTCACGTAGAGGGTGTTGTGCGCGATCTCGTGGAAGACGAGCGCGGCGAGCTCCACCGAGTCCCGCGTGAGCGCCGTCGAGAGCAGCGGGTCCTCGAACCAGCCGAGGGTGGAGAAGGCCGCCGACGGGCGCAGGTACGTGTCGAACCCGCGCCCCTCGAGGCGCGCCCGCTCCCGTTCGGCGGCGCGGAAGTCGAAGAAGCCCTTGTAGGGCATGCGCCCGACGATGGGCCACTTCCAGGTGTGGGGGCAGATGCACTCGGGCGGAGAGGCCGAGAGGACGAGGAGGAGGGTGTCCCGGCCGACGTCGGTGAACTGCGTGTAGGTGGCCTTCGCCTCGTAGCCCAGCCGGGCGGCGTAGCCACGCGCCTCCTGCACCAGCTCGATCAGCGCGCGCCGGTCCGCCGGCGTGCGCGGGTCGGCCGCCACGTCGGCGAGCGGCCGGCGGTCGGCCAGTATGCGCGTCTCCTCCGCCGCCGAGCGCCAGAGGTAGCGCACGTCGTCGCTCGCCACGTAGGCGGTGCCGCCGCCCACGAGCAGCAGCGCGGCCAGTGCCAGCAGGAACACGCATCCCCTCCGTCGTCGCATCGGAGGGAAATCTGGCAGGACAGGACCGCCGAGGCGACCCGGCGACATGGCCCTGTCGCACCGTCGGCCCCGGGGCAGGCTTCGGCAGGCTGCGTCAGCGCACGCGGACCACTGCCAGGAGCGGCGAGGCGAGCGCCCAGGCCCCGGCCGCGCCGCCGGGGGCGGCCTGCAGCGCCACGGCCCCTGCCGCCGCCGGCTGCACGATCCGCAGGTGGACCGCCGAGCCGCCCCGGAGCGTGCCGGTCCGC
>JBAIWX010000128.1:0-5718 GCA_037916975.1 Gemmatimonadales bacterium | reverse complement strand
ACCCGGCGCCTGCGTGGAACGACCAGAGCATCTGGCCGGTGCGGCTGTCGCGCGCCTCGAAGGTGCCGTTCCCCTCGCCGGTGAAGGTGAGGCCGCCCGCGGTGCTCAGGGTGCCGCCCATCATCGGCTGCGGCACCTTGTTCTGCCAGACCACCTTGCCGGTGGCCAGGTTGATCGCGGTGTAGGTGCCCCACTGCTCCTCACCCGGGATCGCCACGAAGGCGGAGCCGAGCCAGAGGCGGCCCTTCTCCCACGGCGCGTAGTTCGTGCGGTACCACATCGGCTGGTGGAGCGCCGCGACGTAGGCGTACTGGAGCGTCGGGTCGATCGCGATCGGCGACCACTCCGCACCGCCGTTGGCGCCCGGCAGCATCCGGGTGCCCTGCCCGCCCGTCGGGAGGGCGAACATGTTCTCCTGCGGCACGAACGCGTCGCTGCGGCGGACGAGCTTGCCCGTCGCGGCGTCGAGGACGTACACCCAGCCGGTCTTGCCGGCGTGCACGACGACCTTCTTGCCACCCACCTTGGTCACGGTCGGCGGCGAGACGGCGTCGAGGTCCCAGACGTCGTGGGGGACGGTCTGGTAGTACCACTTCGTCTTGCCGGTCTTGGCGTCGATGGCGACGACGGCGTCGGTGTAGAGGTTGTCGCCCGGGCGCTGCGAACCGTCGAGGTCCGGCGACGGGTTGCCGACGGCCACGAAGATCGTGTTGCTCTCGGCATCGTAGGCCGGGGTCATCCAGACGCCGCCGCCGCCGCGCTTCCACGCGTCGGCGTACTTGGCCGAGTCGGCCTTCTCCGCCGAGACGTTGCGGTGCAGGTCCGCGCCGTCGGGCGTCGCGGTCGGCCAGGTGCCCCACCAGCCGTTCGGGGCCTTGTCGTCGAAGGTCGGGTCGCCCTGCGGGGCCGGGATCGAGTACCAGCGCCACACCTGCTTGCCGGTCACCGCGTCGTACGCGGTCACGTGGCCGCGGATGCCGTACTCACCGCCCGACACGCCGACGATGACCGTGTTGCCGATCACCAGCGGGGCGTGGGTGATGCTGTAGCCGTAGGTCGGGTCGGCGACCTCGATGTCCCAGGCCACGTCGCCCTTCATCCGGTCGAGCGCGACGAGGCGCGCGTCGAGGGTGCCCATGTAGACGTGCGGGCCGTGGACCGCGACGCCGCGGTTGTTCGGGCCGCAACAGTAGATCGTGGTGCCGAGCTTGTGCTCGTAGCGCCAGACTTCCTTGCCCGTGTCGAGGTCGTACGCGATCGCCGTGTTGTACGGCGTGGTGACGTACATCATGTTGCCGACCACGACCGGCGTGTTCTCGAAGCTGCCGAGCTTCGAGATGCCGGTCTGGAAGATCATGCGCGGCACGAGCGAGCCGACGTTCGCCGCGGTGATCTGCTTGAGCCCGCTGAAGCGGTTGTTCCAGTCGTTGCCGCCGTACGTGGTCCAGTTGGTGCCGGCGGGCATCTGGGCGGCGGCGGTGCCGGCGGCGAGGAACAGCGCCGGGAGCCACGCCCATCGGCGAGCACGATTCATGATCCGATGCACTCCTGTGTGGGAGGAACCTTCGGCGGGGCGCGGACGGGCCGGCCCCTTCGCCGCCCTGCGAGCTCGGCGGCGAGTGACACGGGTACACGACCTGCTGGAACTGTGGATACGAGCCTCAGGGGACGCGTTGGCCGGACGGCCTGTGGCCCCCTAATTTCCTACCGTGTACCGAGGTGTCAAGGTCCGCGGCCGTCCCACCCGTCTCCACTGGCCCATGTCCAAGCTATTGTCACGAGCCTTCTTGCCTTGCGCCGGCGCACTCCTCCTCGCCCTGGCGCCGGCGGCCCTCGCCGCCCAGGCCCCCCTCCCGCCCTGGGCCCAGGCCGATCCGGCGGCGCGGACACTGGTGCTCGACCTCGAGGTCACCCACCCGGCCGGCGCCCCCTCGGCGCTCCTCAACGGCGAGGCGAACGGGGCGCTCCAGGTCGTGGTCCCGCGCGGCTGGACGGTACGCTGGAACTGGGTGAACCACGACTCCGCCGGCCCCCACAGCCTCGTCGTCATGGCCGAGCGGGAGAAGCTGCCGATGGAGGGCGGCCGGCCCGCGTTCACCAACGCCATGACCCGCGCGCTCGTGGCGGGCCTCGCCACCGACCGGACCGACGTCACCACCTTCGAGGCGGAGGAGGATGGCTGGTACTGGATCCTCTGCGGGGTGAGCGGGCACGCGATCGCGGGCGAGTACCTCGGCCTGCGCGTGGACCCGGCCGCCACCGTCCCGGCCGTGAAGCGGAAGGGGGAGCCCTGACGCACGGGTGCCGGGCCGCCGGGCCCGGTGCCACCCCCGGGCACGGAACAAAGCGCGGCGTCCCGGGGATGAACTCCCATGCGCCGCGCCATCCGCCTCGCCCTGCTGAGCCTCGCGCTCGCCGCCCGCCACGCCGCCGCCCAGGAGCAGGACCCCGCCGACTTCGTGCTGGCGGCCCTCGCGGAGCATCCGGTCGTCTTCCTGGGCGACGTGCATCCCCTCGCCGAACCCAAGCAGATCCTGGTGCAGGTCCTCGATCGCATGGACCCGGCCCGGCCCATCGACGTGCTCGCGCTCGAGGTGGCCGCGGAGCAGCAGGAGGCGATCGACGCCTACCTCGCCTCGACGCCCGAGGACACGACCATCCTCCTCGAGCACCCGCGGACGCTGCGCTCGCACTGGGGCGCGAGCCACGAGTACCTCGGCATCTACCGGGCGGTCTGGCGCTGGAACCGCGCGCACCCCGGGCGGCCGGTGCGCGTCCTGGCCGCCGACCTCAGGGGCTGGCCGATGGCGCCGCTCACCGCCGCGATGGCGGCGGGGGGCTTCGCGAACCGGGACGAGTGGATGGCGCAACGGTTCCTGCGCACCCTCCGCGAGCTGCCCGGGGCGCGCACGCTCGTCTTCATGGGCGGGTACCACGGGCTGCGGGCGGGAGGCGGCGAGGTCACGGTCGGGAGCGTGACCGCGACCTTCGACCACTGGTTCTCGGGGTGGCTCGAGGCGGGCGGGGTGCCGGTCTACACGATCCTCACCGATGCGCGCCAGGAGTCGGGCCACGGGGCGACCCGGGTGTTCGACGAGCTGGCAGCAACGCACACGGGCCGAAGCTTCGCCCTGCCGCTCGGGGAGGCGACCGACTCGGTGCGGGAACCGCTGCACGACGTGGTGCTGGAGGGGTACCGCCTGGGGTTCCGCCCGGAGCGCTTCGCGCTCCGCACGGCGGCCGACGCGATGATCGTCCTCGACCGCACGACGCCGCTCACCCCGCTCGGGGTGAGCGCGCCGTGACGGCCGTCAGTCGCCGACCTTCTCGACCTCGATGGTGTAGCTCGCCGCGAGCGCGGCGATCGCCCCCAGCGCCACCCAGATCGGCATCAGCACCGCGCCGACGACGCCGAGGGTGAGGGGGATCTCCATCAGGGTGCGGCCGTCGTCGTGCTTCACGATCACGCGCCGGATGTTGCCCTGATGGATGAGTTCCTTGATGCGCTCCACGAGCCGGTCGCCCGCGACCTTGTGCTGCTCGGTGCGCACGTTCTCCGTGGTCCCGGTGGTCATGCTGGTCCTCCCGCCGACGGGGACGAGGTCGTTCGCCATCTGCTGCTCCTTCCGCGAAGCGGGCGGCACCCCACCCGCGTCCGCCCCTACGAAGCTAGCACCGTCCAGTTTCAGGATGTGACGAAGCCTTCATCGGCAGCGCCCGTTCGTCGGCCGCGCCGGGCGGGGCCTCAGCGGTTCCCGCCCAGCAGCTCCCACCAAGGAAGGCCGTTCCGCTCGTGCCGCTCGAGCCGGCGCCCGGCGGCGGGGACGCCGCGCAGGACGTCCCGAAGGTCGGCGAGGACGGCGTTGCTGCCGCCATAGTAGCCGTGGCCGAAGTCGCTCGTACCGGCGCTCGACGCGTCCACGACGTCCACGCCGGGCACGACGAGGAGCCCGGGCCCCGCCTGGCCCACGCGCGCCTGCGCGCTCGCCGCCTGCGAGAGCTCGAGCGCCCGGTCGTTGCGCGAGGCGTACACCGTGACGCGGCGCGCGATGCCGGCGAGCGCCGGGGCGAGGCTCCGGCGGAAGGTCGTGGTGTCGATGTCCGGCGCGGCGAGCACGACCTGGTCGAAGCGGCGCTCGGGACGCGCGTCGTACATCTCCTTGAGCGTGCGGGCGAGGAGCAGCGTGCCCATGCTGTGCGCGACGAGCGAGACGCGCTCGGCGCCGGCGCGCTCGAGCACGTGCTCGAGGAAGGCGCGGAGGATCGGCTGGCTCGCGTCGATCGCCTTGCCGTCGCGGAAATAGGCGACGGGCCCCACCTCCCCTCGCGAGGGCCACGAATAGACGAGCATCGCGCCGGGGAAGGGCAGGTCGGCGGCCACCTGCGCGGCGCGCCGCACGGCGGTCTCGAAGTCGGTCGCGAAGCCGTGAATGAAGACCACCGCCGTGCGCGTCGAGTCGTACTGGAGTTCCTGCTGCACGTCCGCGTCCCAGTAGACCTCCGGCTCCGGCGCGACCCGATCGAGCACCACGTCCCGCGCCGGGTCGGGCGGGGCACGCCGCCCGAACCGCGACGGCACGTCGGGGAGCGTCCCGGCCGGTCGCGCCGAGCGGTCGAGCGGCAGCGTGACGGTGGCGACGCCCACCTCGAGCTCGCCCGGGTCGGCGCCGTAGCGCGCCCACGGCTCGCCGCGCCCGGTGGGGGCGCGGTCGGTGCCGTAGAGGATGCGGACAGGGCGCGCCACGGCTCCGGGGGGCGGCGCGGGCCGCACGAGGGTGACGCGCGGCGGCGGGGCCGGCGTCGAGTCCACGGGCGCGGGCGCCGGGGCGGGCGGACGGCCACCGGCGCAGGCGCCGGCCAGCAGGCCTGCGAGGAGCGACAGGGAGGCGGAGGATCGCATGGCGCATAATATCGCGGGCCGCATCGCCACGGCCGCCACGCTTGGCTGGGGGCTGAACGGCGGGTCGCCGCGGGCGGGACGCAGGGTCGGGCGGCTCGGTTCCCTTTTCGGCCCGGCTGGCTATCTTGGGCGGCGATTCGGGTCGGCCGGGTGGCCGGCGGGTGTGCGTGTCGAGGGATCACGAGACGGCGGAGCGAGCATGAAGGCGAGCGACATCCGGAAGGGGCAGGTCATCATCTACGAGGGCAACCCCTGCCGGGTCATGGACTTCCAGCACCGGACCCCGGGGAACCTGCGCGCGTTCGTGCAGGTGCGCATGCGCAACCTCATGACCGGCAACAGCTTCGAGACCCGCTTCAGCTCGACCGAGGAGCTCACGACCGCCCGGCTCGACACGAAGGAGATGCAGGTCCTCTATCACGACGGCGCCGACGTGCACGTGATGGACGGCCAGACCTACGAGCAGTTCACCCTCGACAGCGAGGTCGTCGGCGACCTCGGCCCGTGGATGCAGCCGGAGACGATCGTCAAGATCGAGTGGCTCGAGGGGAAGCCGATCTCGGTGACGCTGCCGAGCGTCGTGGAGCTCGCCATCACCGATACCGCGCCGATCATGAAGACCGCGACCAAGACGGCAAGCTCGAAGCCGGCGGTGCTCGAGAACGGCGTCACGATCCAGGTGCCGGAGTTCGTGGAGAACGGCCAGCGCGTGCGGGTGAACCCGAACACCGGCGAGTACCTCGAGCGCGCGAAGTAGGCGCCGGCGGAGCTGACGCCCCCGGAATCGGGGCCGGATGCCAGGCATCCGGCCCCGCCGC
>JBAIWX010000127.1:0-22532 GCA_037916975.1 Gemmatimonadales bacterium | reverse complement strand
GCTCGCCCTGCAGCGGGCCGCGGTGGGCCTGCGCCTGCTCGAGGCGCTCACGCAGGCCGACCAGCTCGCGCTCGAGCGCGGCGTGCTCCCCCTCGAGCGCGGTGGCGCGCTGGAGGTCGGCCTGGGCCTCCTGCTCGAGCCGCCGCACCGCCTCGCGCCCCTCGGCGAGGCGCCGGCGCACCGTCTCCTCGCCCTCCGCGCGCGCGCCGAGCTCGGCGTGGATGCGGGCGTGCTCCGCGTCGGCGTCGCTCCGCTCCACCTCCGCCTGCTCGAGCTCCAGCGCGGCCTGGGTGGCCCGGGCCGCCATCTGGGCCCGCTCCTCGGAGGCGCGCAGGCGGCGGGCGGAGGCGTTCGCGAGCCGCTCGGCCGCGAGGGCGAGGTCGCCCTCGAGGCGGCCGAGCTCGACGCGCACCGCGGCGAGGCGCTGCGCCACCTCGGTCCGCTCCCCCTCCGCGGTCGCGCGGCCGCGCGCCGCCCCCTCGCGCGCGATCTCGGCCTCGGCGAGCGACTGCCGGCGCGCGGGGAGCACCTGCTGCAGCTCGGTCCACCGGGTCGAGAGCCCCTCGACGCGCTGCTCGAGGTCCTCGAGCAGCCGGCGGGCGAGGGTGAGCTGGAGGGCGAACTTCTCCTCGGTCAGCTTCGCGTGGCGCTCGGCCTTCCCCTTCTGCCGCGCGAGGCTCCGCAGCTGCGACTGCACCTCCGCCACGAGGTCCTCGACGCGCTGCAGGTCCTGCTGCGTCTCGTCGAGGCGGCGCTCGGTGGAGTGCTTGCGGTCGCGGTAGAGGCTGATCCCCGCGGCCTCCTCGAAGAGCGACCGGCGCTCGTCGGCGCGGTCGGAGAGGAGGAGCTCGATCATCTTCGCCTCGATGACCACGCCCGCGTCGCTGCCGAGGCCCGTGCCGCGGAGCAGGTCCTGGATGTCGCGCAGGCGCACCGGGGCGTTGTTCAGGAGGTAGTCGCTCTGGCCGGATCGCGAGAGGCGGCGGGTGATGACCACCTCCTGGTACGCGATGGGCAGGTCGCCGTCGCTGTTGTCCAGGAAGAGCGAGACCTCGGTGACGTTCACCGGCTTGCGCGTGGCGGCGCCCTGGAAGATCACGTCCTCCATCTTGCCGCCGCGCAGCAGGCGCGCCGACTGCTCGCCGAGCACCCAGCGCACGGCGTCGGAGACGTTGGACTTGCCGCAGCCGTTCGGCCCGACGATCGCGGTGACCCCCGGCTCGAAGGTCAGCGTGACGTGGTCGGCGAACGACTTGAAGCCGGAGAGCTCGAGCTTGGTGAGCTTCATCGAGGGTCCCTGGAGCGGAGAGCGGGGGACGTCACGGGGCGGCGGGCGCCGTCACCGTGATCACGAACGAGGGCATGCCGAGGCGGCGGCTCGCGGAGTCGGCCGCCTCGCGCGAGGCGAACGGTCCGACGGCGACGCGATAGGTCGAGTCGGCACCCGGCTCGAGCACGCGGGCCTCGATGCCGGTGGCCACGAGCCGGCTGGCGAGGTCCCGGGCCCAGTCGGGGTTCCGGGAACTCGACACCTGCAGGAAGAGCTGCGGGGCGGCGGGCGCCGCCGCGGAGTCGGCGCCGGCCCCGGCGGGCGGGCGCGACACCGGGGCCCCCGCATCCTCGTCCGCGGCGTCCGCCGCCTCGGGCGCGGGGGCCGGGGCGGCAGGAGTCCAGGCGAGCGCGACCCAGAGATCCTGCGCTCCGCCCTTCACGCGCCCGCGTTCCGCGAGCCGGGGGGAGGCGAGGTCCAGGCCGACAACGTCGCCGCCGCGCCGCACGAGCAGCGTCCCCGGCGGGCTCACCGCCGGGAGGTCCGAGGCCCACCGGGACGCCACGACCGCGACGACACGCCGGCTGCCCGGATCCACCACCCAGACCGAGTCCCCGCGGGCCGGGCGAACCAGGAGCCGCTGGCCGAAGACGTCCTCGCGCAGCCCCGCCGCGGGCCCCGGGAGCGGGACGTCGCCCAGCTCACCGGCGCCGAAGCGGTCGAAGGCGAGGAGCGCGTCCTCGTCCCGGGCGACGTAGAAGCGGTGGCCGGACGGGGAGAAGAGCACGTCCCGCGCGTGGCCGTCCACCTCGAGCCGCCGGGGCGGGCGCGCCTCGCCCGGGAGGTAGAGCACGACCTCGGAGTCGGCCGCCACCGCGATCGCGTCGCCGAACGGCGTCGCGTCGGCGCGGCCCGCGGGGAGCGGCACCTTCTCCGCCGGCTGCGCGGCCGAGAGGACGGTGAGGCCGGGGGCGCGCTCGGCGGGCAACGCGAGCAGCCGGCCGCCCGCGGCGCCGACGAGGTGCCCGGCCCCGGCCGGCAGCCGGTCGTCGAGCCGCACCACGCGGCGCCCGGCGCGCAGCGTGACGACGCCCGCGGTGTCCACCACGAAGAGCGCGCCATCGGGCCCGAGGGCCGCCTGGCGGACGCCCCGGAGCAGGGGGCGGGCCCGTCGGGTCCGGAGGTCGAGCACGACCAGCGTCCGGGCCTCGTCGAGGGCGTACAGGAAGTCCTGGTCGAGGTCGGCGCCCACGACGGTCCTGAGGGCGGGAACGCGCTCCGCGCTCCACGCGAGCGGCGCCAGCGTCTGGCCGTCGTACGCCGTCGCCGTCCCCCCCTTGAGCGGGAGGCGGAGGAACGTGATCGGGGCCGGACGGTGGAGCGCGGGGGGCAGGCCGGGGGCCGGCTTGCTCGGCGCCTGGCCGCAGGCGGCCACGAGCGCCAAGCCACCCGCGAGCAGGGCGCGATGGGCGTTCACGCCCGCAAAAATAGGGGGGTGCGACGGGCCCGGCCAGCGCCCTCGGGCGCCGGCCGGCGGCCGGTCAGAAGGTGGGCCCGATGCTCAGCGTGACCAGCGAGTTGACGCCGGAGCGCTTCTGGGGGAACGACCAGTCGAGCCGCAGGATGACGAAGCCGAGCACGTTCATCCGGGCCGAGACGCCCCAGGCGCGCAGCGGGACACGGACGCGGATCGGGTCGTCGCCGGCGGCGCGGTTCCACTTCACGACGCTCGCGGGCTCCCACGCGACGCCCATGTCGTAGAACACCGCGCCCTCGATCGGCGGGAAGGCCGGGGGCAGGATGTGCATCTCGGGGGTGAGGATCGGGAAGCGGAGCTCGACGTTCGCGACGCCGATCTGCGTGCCGACGAGCTGGTCGAGGGCGCCGCAGCCGGTCTCGGTCTGGGCCGGGTCGATGGTCTCGCTGAGGCACTCGTTGCGGCGGAACGAGCCGGCGGTGTAGCCCCGGAGGATGTCCGGGTTCCCCAGGTAGAACCGGAACTGGTCGGCCTGCTTGCCGATCCGGCCGAAGTAGAGGAGGCGCCCGGCCAGCGTCACCGGCCCGGCGATCCGCTGGTACCGCCGGTAGTCCGCCGTGACCTGAGTGAAGCCCCATCCGCCGAGGGTCTGCGCCCCCTCGAAGCGGTAGCGCTGCCCGCGGAACGGCCCGGTGTAGCCGAAGATGGCGTTGTCGTAGACCAGCGCCAGCGACGGCTGCACGTAGTTGATGCCCTTCAGGTAGTCGGTCTCGAGCCGCGGGTCCGCCACGAGGAAGCCGGTGTTCACGTCGTACGGCTCGACGATGCTCAGGATCGCGTCGTCCACGTTGGCGGCGCTGAAGCCCGCCTCGAGGCGCTGGAAGCGGCTGATCGGGTACCAGGCATTGATGAACGCGGAGCGCACGACGAGCCGACGGATGTTCGTGCGGAACTCGTTCACCGACGGGTTGTCGGTCGTGCGGATCTCCGACGTCTCGGAGTAGAAGTACGGCACCTGGCCGATGCCGGTCGCCCAGTTGATCCGCCGTGAGAGGTTGGCGTACACCGCCTGGACGTACGCCTCCTGCAGCCGGCCGTTGACCGAGCCCGCGAAGAGGAGCTGGTGGTTGCCGAGCACGTCGCTCAGCGCGACGGCGGTGCCGCCGAAGACGCCGTTGCCGAAATTGTCGCGCACGAACCCGATCTGCGGCCGTGCGACGAAATCCGGGGTGTAGTGCTTCCGGTAGGGACGGAAGGTGAACTCGCTCGTGTCCGGGAGCGCAAGCGTCGTCGAGTCGAGCAGCTGCACGACCGAGAGCGGCGGGGCGGGGGGCGTCGAGTCGGTGGGGCGCTGCACCTGGTCGGCGGCCCGGAAGCCCTGCCGGTCGCGGTAGATGGACCCGCCCTCGCCCACCTGCGGCCGCGGCGCGGCCGCCGGCGCCGCGGCGGGCTCCACGGTGCGCACCACCTGCCGGAGCGAGTCGGGCGCCGCGGGGTGCCACGGCCGGCCGCGCAGGCTCCGCGGGTCGTCGAGGGCGTACACGTCGTACGCGCCCCGGTCGAAGTACATGAAGGCGAGCCGGTCGCTGGCGTGCGCCCAGCTCAGCACCGGCGAGAGCGGCGAGAAGCCCGCGCTCCCGGTGAGGAGGTTCGTGAGCTGGTAGACCTGCCGGTCGCCCACGTCGAAGAGGTAGATGTTGCTCACGCCGTCGCGGTCGGAGACGAACGCGAAGCTCTTCCCGTCGGGCGCCCAGACCGGGTTGATGTTCTTCCCCGCGTCCATGCCCGGGAGCGCCTCGATCGCGCCGGTCTCCACGTCGAGGAGCGCGATGCGGTAGTTGCCGAAGGCGAGGTGCGCGAGGTCGGTGCCGGGCCCGCGGTCGGTCGTGAAGGCGATCGTCCGCCCGTCGGGCGACCACGCCGGGTGCAGGTCGGCGTAGGGGTCGTTCGTGAGGCGCCGGAGGCCGCTGCCGTCCGCGTTCACGATCCAGAGGTCGCTGTTGCCGCCGTCGTAGCCGGTGAAGACGAGCTGGCGGCCGTCGGGGCTCCACGACGGCGTGGTGAGCCCGTCGAAGCGGAAGGTGACCCGCCGCACCTCCTTGTTGCGCGCGACGTCGAGGATCACCAGGTCGTCGTACCTGCCCCGCTTCCCCGCGAAGGCGAGGAACTTCCCGTCCGGCGACCAGCTGGCCGACGAGTTGAGGAAGCGGAACGTCTCGTAGTTGCTGCTCCACGTCGGCTTGAGGAGCCGCCGCGTGACCCGGCCGGTGGCGGCGTCGGCGAGGAACATGTCCACCGAGAAGCCGCCGCGCTCGCTGAAGTAGGCGACCTGCGTGCCGTCGGGCGAGAGGGCGGGGGCGAGGTGCAGGCGGCCCCCCGAGCGCGCCTTCGTGAGCATCGGGGTGCCCACGAGCCTGGCGGCGCTCCGGTCGCCCACCTCGGGGAGGTAGCGGCGGAAGACCTCGTCGCGCCACTGCTGCGAGAGCTGCGGGAGGGTGAGCCCAAGGGTGCGCCGCACCGCGCTCTCGATGCCGCCGGTGAGCGCGCCGTGGAGGATCGCGCCCACCGCCTCGTCGCCCCAGCGCTCCCCCACGTACGCCCAGAGCGCGTGGCCGTACCGGTAGGGGAAGATCCGCGGGTCGAGCGTGAGCTGCTCGATCGTCGGGAGGGTGTTGGTGAAGACCGCGTCGCGGAGCCACAGCGCCGTCTCGGGCGTGACCGGCCCGAGCGAGAGGTACTCCGCCATCCCCTCCATGAACCAGAGCGGGGGCGCGATCTGGATGAGCGCCTGCAGGTTCGCCCCGGCGTGCCCGCGCGAGAAGATGTCGTACTGGAACTGGTGCACCATCTCGTGCGTGAGGACGTGCTCCGTCTCCGCCCCCGCGCCCTGCAGGTACAGCACGTTCCGCTGCTTGAAGAAGTCGGTGACGCCCTGCGTCCCCTCGCCCACGTCGTTCGTGTTCGTCTGGCCGAAGTCGGTCGGCGAGGCGTACAGGATGACGACCTTCCGCTCCTGGAAGCGGTGGTTGAGGAGCCGCGAGAGCCGCGCGTACGACCGCTCGGCCATCCGCGCCGCCTCGAGCGCCGCCGCCCGCTCGCGCGGGTAGAAGTGCACGTCGAAGTGGTCGGTCTGGATGACCTGGAAGTCGAAGGTCGAGTACTGGACCTTGTTCTGCCCGAAGTAGCCGCTGGCGTTGCCGAAGCCCTGCGCCAGCGCGGCCGCGGGGAGGAGCGCGAGCAGCCCGGCGAGGGCGGCGGGACGGAGCATGGTGCGGTGCCTCACGCGCCCGCGGCGGAGTACACCACCGGGGCATCCCCCCAGAGCCGCTCGAGCTGGTAGAAGCCGCGCGTCTCGGGGTGGAAGAGATGGACCACGAAATCCACGTAGTCGAGCAGCACCCACCGGCCGGCGGGGAGCCCCTCGACGTGATAGGCGTGGTGGCCGGCGCGGCCCAGCGCCTCCAGCACCGCGTCCGCGAGGCCGCGGACGTGGGCGTCCGAGGTGCCGGAGGCGATGACGAAGAAGTCGGTCGCGTCGCTCACGCTGCGCAGGTCCAGGACGGTGATGTGGTGCCCCTTCCGGCCGTCGATCGCCTCGACCGCCAGGGCCACGAGCTCGGGCAGGGCGGGGGACCGTCGCGCGCTCCCTGGCCGCGTCACGCGGGCTCCCCCGCCCGGGCGCGCGCCGGCGTGCCGTCCTCGACCTGGTAGAAGATCGCCCACGCGCCGGGCCCCACATGGGTACCCAGGACGCCGGTCGCGAGTGCCACGAAGACGTCCCGCGGCTGGTACGCCGCCAGGAGCGCGGTGCGGACGCGCTCCGCCACCTCCGGCGCGTCGGCGTGGACCACGCCGAACCGCACCGCCTTCGGGCGCGGGGTGAGCTCGCGCTCGACGAGCGACAGCATCCGCGGCACCACCTGGTCCCGGCCGCGCACCCGGTCCACCGGGGCCACGCGGCCGTCCTGGCCGATGCTGAGGATGGGCTTCACGTCGAGCAGGCCTGCCAGCCACGCCTTCCCCCGGCTCACCCGCCCCGAGCGGAGCAGGTTGTCGTACGTGTCCACCGTCAGGAACATCCCCGACTGCCGCCGCACCCGTTCGACCTCGGCGGCGATCTCGGCGCCGGTCCACCCGGATTCGGCGAGCTCCGCCGCGCGCAGGCCCAGGAGCCCGAGGCCGAGCGAGGCGGTGCGGCTGTCCACCAGGTGCACCCGGTCGAGCCCTGCGGCTCGGACGGCCGCGGTGGCCGACTGGAAGGTGCCGGACAGCGCCCCGGAGACGAGCAGCGCCACCACCTCGTCGCCCACCTCGCGCGCGTCCCGGAAGGCCCGGACGAAGTCCGCCGGCGCCGGCTGGGACGTGGTGGGCAGTTCCTTCGCGGCGCGCAGCCGCCGGTAGAACTCCTCCGGCTTGAGCTCGAGCCGGTCCTTGAAGACCTGGTCGCCGAAGACGACCTGCATCGGCACGAGCGCGATGTGGTGCCGGTCCAGGATCGCGTCGGCCAGGTCGCAGGCGCTGTCGAGCACCACCGCCACCGGCCGGCGCGCCGACCCGTGCGCCAGGCGCCGGTGCTGGGCCCGCATGTCGTCGGCCTTGGTCGCCACGACCGCGCCCCAGCGCGCGCAGTAGGTAAAGACGGCCTCGGGGGTGTCGGTATGCACATGGATCTTGAGGACGTCCGACACCGTCGCCGCCACGATGGACCCGCCGAACTGGTGCATCGCCAGCCGCACCTCGTTGGCCGGCGGCAGCGCCTCGCCCCGGACCAGCACCTCGGTGCAGAACTGCCAGTCCCGCTCGGCGGCGACGTCGGCCAGCGCCGCCGGCGCCAGCTCCGCGTGCTCCCCGGCGCCGATCGGGGTGGCGGGGAGGATCGGGTCGCCCTCGATGAACCGGACCACCCCCTCGATCATGCGGACGAAGCCCTTGCCCCCGGCGTCCACGACCCCGGCCTCGCGGAGCGCCGCCATCAGCTCGGGAGTCTTCGCGAGGGCCACCTCGCCGTCCCGGAGCATGATGCGCATGAACTCGCCGATGTCGTCGGTGCGGTCGGCGGCGCGCTCCGCGGAGCAGGCGGCCTCGCGCGCCACGGTGAGGATGGTGCCCTCCCGCGGCTCGTCGAGCGAGGCCTCGAGCGCGCTGGCGCCGTGCCGGATGGCGCGGGCCATCTCCCGCACGGTCGCGGTCCGGCGGTCGCCGATCTCCTCGGCGAAGCCCATCAGGAAGTGGGCGAGCATCATCCCCGAGTTGCCCCGGGCGCCGAGCACCGCGGCGCGGGCGATGGTCCGCGCGGTGTCCGGAAGCGGCGCGTCGCCGAGCGCCCGGAGGGCGTCGGCGACGGCGCGGAGGGTCAGGCTGAAGTTGGTGCCCGTGTCCCCGTCCGGGACGGGGAACACGTTGATGCGGTTGATTTCCTCGCGCCCGGCGGCCACCCAGTCGGCCGCCGCGAAGAGCGAGCGGGCGAGGCGGGGGCCGTCGAGGTACGCGATGCCGACCGTCACCGGGTCACTCGGCGGTGACGGTGACCTTCACCTCGGCGTGCACCTCGGGATGGAGGCGCACGGTGACGGTGTGGAAGCCCACGTGCTTGATCGGGTGCGCCAGCTCGACGCGGCGGCGGTCCACCGTGAGGCCCTGCTTCGCGAGGGCCTCGGTGATGTCCTGGGCGGTGATCGACCCGAAGAGCTTCCCCTCCTCGCCGGCCTTCCCGGTGAGGGTGAGCGACACCTGCGCGAGCTGCGCCGCGAGCGCCTCCGCGCCCGACTTCTCGGCGGCGAGCCGCGTGGAACGCGCCTTCGCCTCGGCGGCGATGCGCTTCTTGTTGCCCTCGGTGGCCTCGTAGGCGAGGCCCTGCGGCAGCAGGTAGTTCCGCGCGTAGCCGGGCTTGACCCGCACCAGCTCGCCGGCCTTGCCGAGCGACGTGACGTCGTCGCGCAGGATCACTTCCATCATCGGTCGAACCCTCCGGTGGTCGGCGCCGCCAGCCGGCGCCGGAAATCGAGCCACGTGTCGGCGAGGCCCATCACGGTGAGCCCGCTCGCCACGAACGGGAACATGAACAGCACGAGCGCCGCGAACAGGGCGATCGAGGCCGCCGGGACCCGGCCCGCCCCGGCGCCCGCCCGCAGCACGGCGAGGCCGCGGACCGCGTAGCAGGCCACCGCCACCGCCAGCACGTTCGCCGCGCCGACCCGCAGCCCCGGGACGGCCCCGGTGCCGGGGATCACCAGCGCGGCCACCGGCAGCACCACGGCCCACACCGCCTGGTCGCTGAAGGTGAACGCCGCGAACGGGCGCGGCGGCCCACCCAGCGGCGCCGGCGCGATCCACTGCTGCCCGCGCCAGGCGAGGGCGAGCCCCGCGAGCGCCGAGATCGCGAGGGCGGCGGGGAGGTACGCCACCACCGCGCGGGCCTGGCCCGCCATCTGGCGGAGGGCCGCCGCCGTCTCGTCGCCGGCCGAGCCGCCGAGTGCGGTGATCGCGTCCGCCTGGGCCCGGAAGGCGTCGCCGAGCGCGCTGGCCGCGGCGCTGGTCAGGTGGCCCCAGCCGATCCCGAACACGAGGCACCATCCCGCGGTGACCGCGGTCGCCAGCGCGAGCGCGACCCACGCCTGGCGAAACGGCCGCGCCGGGAAGAGGCCCAGGCTCACCATCGCGGCGCCGCTGAGGGCGAGGCCGAAGGCCGCCACGAACCGGGTTCCCAGCCCGCCCGGCTGTGCCACCCACCAGGCCGACCAGGCGGCGGTCGCGCCGAACCACAGCGCGGCCCGACGCGAAACCGGCCGGGCGACGAGGAGCAGCCCGGCCAGCGGCCCGAGGACGAAGAGCGCCGGGGCCGTCAGGACGAAGACGGCCACCAGCGCCAGCCAACCCAGCGGCACGCGGCGCTGACCGGCGGCCGCCGTGCCGCCGTCGGTCAGCTCGTGCCCCGCTTCACGTACGGCAGCAGCGCGAGGTAGCGAGCCCGCTTGATCGCGATGCTCAGCTGGCGCTGGTGCCGCGCGCTGATCCCCGAGAGCCGGCTGGGCAGGATCTTGCCCCGCTCGGTGAGGAAGCGCTGGAGGAGCTTCTCGTCCTTGTAGTCGATGTAGCGGATCCCCGCCTCGGCGAACGGATCACCCTTGCGCGACCGCCTCATTCCTCGTCCTCCTCGAACTTGCGATCCGCGGGCGCGCGGCTCGGCGTGTAGTCCTTGTCGTCGGAGACGACCAGGAAGCGCAGCACGCCCTCGTCGAGCTTGATGGCGCGCTCGAACTCGGGCAGGGCCGTCGGCGCGGTCGAGAAGTTCGCGACCACGTAGTAGCCCATCTCGCGCTTCTTGATCGGGTAGGCGAGCGTCCGCTTGCCCCAGTGATTGAGGCGCGGCGCCTCGGCACCCTCGGCGGCGACCAGCGCGTGGAAGCGTTCGAGCTTCTCGTTGATCGCCGGCTCCTCGAGCGTGCTGTCGAAGATGTACACCACTTCGTACGGCTTGACCATGGCACCTGTCCTGTGGACGTAAGCCCCGGCCCGGTGCAGGCCGAGGAGGGTTTCAAGAGCCCGGAAAACTAACCCCGGCAGCTACTTAACGGAAGGGAACGGGGCGGTTAGACTTGGGGCTTCCCCGACCGAGGAGCCCCCGTGCGCGTCGTCTCGATCCAGATCGGCACCCCCCGGACCGCCGGGGTGCCCGGCTCGGCCGATCCCATGGACCGGGTCTTCACGAGCGCCATCTGGAAGGAGCCGGTGGCCGGACGGATCTGGCTCGGTGCCCTCGGCCTCGCCGGCGATACCGTCGCCGACCACAAGCACCATGGCGGCCGGGACCAGGCCGTCCTGATGTACGGCGCCGCGCACTACCCGGCCTGGCGCCGGGAGTGGCAGCAGGACGACCTGGGGCCCGGCGCCTTCGGCGAGAACTTCACGGTGACCGACCTGGTCGAGGACACCGTCTGCGTGGGCGACGTCCTCGAGCTGGGCGAGGCGGTCCTCGAGGTGACCAAGCCGCGCGAGCCCTGCCGCACCCTGGCGCGCCGGCACCGGAAGCCCGACCTGGTCGGGGTCGTGAAGGAGAACGGCCGGGGCGGGTGGTACCTGCGGGTGAAGCGCGAGGGGTGGGTCGAACCGGGCGTGTCGATCCGCCTCGCCGACCGGCCCTTCCCGCAGTGGACGGTGCGCCGCGCCGGGCAGGTCATGGAGGCGCGGGAGAGCCGCTGGGAGGAGGCCCTCCTCCTCGCCGAGTGCCCGGCGCTGGCCGAGAACTGGGTGGAGCGGATCCGCGCGACTAGACGTTGAACCGGAAGAGCATCACGTCGCCGTCCTGCACGACGTACTCCTTGCCCTCCGCCCGTGCGAGCCCCTGCTCGCGCGCCGCCTTCCACCCGCCCACCCGCACGAAGTCGTCGTACGCGACCGTCTCGGCGCGGATGAATCCCTTCTCGAAGTCGGAGTGGATCACCCCGGCCGCCGCCGGCGCCTTGTCGCCGCGGTGGATGGTCCACGCCCGGACCTCCTTCTCGCCGGCCGTGAAGTAGCTCTGCAGGCCGAGGAGGTGGTAGGCGGCGTGGGCCAGGCGGTCGAGGCCCGACTCGGTGAGGCCGAGCGACTCGAGGAATTCCCCGCGGTCCTCGGGGGGCAGTTCGGCGAGTTCCGCCTCGACCTTGGCCGAGAAGGTGACGATCTCCGCCTCCTCCTGCTCCCGGGCGATCGCCTCGCCGAGGGCGCGGACCAGCGCATTGCCGCCGGTGATCTCGTCCTCGCGGACGTTGGCGGCGTAGAGCACCGGCTTGGCGGTGAGGAGGTTGAAGCTCCGGTAGGCGGGGCGCTCCTCGTCGGTGGGGACGACGCTCCGCGCCGGCTTCCCGGCGGCGAGGGCGTCCTTGAGGCGCGCGAGGAGGCCGGCCTCGAGCTTCGCCTGGGCGTCCCCCGACTTCGCGGCGCGCGCCGACTTGTCGAGCCGCTTCTCGACGCCCTGCAGGTCGGCGAGGCCGAGCTCCAGATTGATGACGTCGCGGTCCCGGACCGGGTCCACGCTCCCCATGACGTGCTGGATGTCGTCGTCCTCGAAGCAGCGGACGACGTGCACGATCGCGTCCACCTCGCGGATGTTCGCGAGGAACTGGTTCCCGAGGCCCTCGCCCTGGCTGGCGCCCTTCACCAGCCCGGCGATGTCCACGAACTCGACCGTGGCCGGGACGCTGCGCTCCGGCTGCACCAGCTCGGCGAGCTTCCCGAGGCGCGGGTCGGGGACGGTGACGACGCCGGTGTTCGGCTCGATGGTGGCGAAGGGATAGTTCGCGACCAGCGCGCCGGCCGAGGTGAGGGCGTTGAAGAGGGTGGACTTGCCGACGTTCGGCAGGCCGACGATCCCGAGTCGCAGCATCGGTCCCTCCGCGGCGGCCCCGGCGGGGCCGCCGGACGGGTCAGCGGTTGAAGCGGTTCATGGCCCGCTCGATCCCCTCGGCGAGCCAGCATTCGACGGCGTCGGCCATCGGGTCCAGCAGCGCGTCGAGCGCCGCACGCTCCTCGCGCGCGAAGGGCGCCAGTACGTAGTCGGCGAGGTCCTCGCCGGGCGGCTGCGGCCCGATGCCGATGCGGAGCCGCGCGTAGTCCTGGCGCCGGAGCACGGCTTCGATGCTCTTGAGGCCGTTGTGCCCGCCCGGCGAGCCCGCGCCGCGGAGCCGGAACTTCCCGAACGGCAGCGCCACCTCGTCCACGAGGACGAGGAGCTCGCTCGCGGGGTCGAGCCCCGCGGCCACGAGCGGGGCCAGCGCGGCACCGCTGCGGTTCATGTAGGTCCAGGGCTTGAGCAGGCGGAGGCGCTTTCCCTGCCAGCTCCCCGTGGCGACGCGCGCGCGGTCGCCGCGCTCGAAGCGCCCGACGTCCCAGCGGCGGGCGCAGTGGTCCAACAGCAGAAACCCGGCATTGTGCCGGGTTTCCTCGTACTCCGGGCCCGGGTTCCCCAGGCCGACGATGGTGAGCAGCGGGCCGCTCCCTTACTCCCCGGCCTCGGCCTCCTCGGCCTTCGGCTTGCGGATGAGTTCCGGCTCGGCGGTCGCGGCGGCCTCGCCTGCCGGCGTCTCTTCCGTGCGCGGCGCGGCGACGACGCAGACCGTCTGGCCGGCATCGGTGAGGATGTCCACCTTGGCGACCTTGAGGTCGCTCACGTGGATCGACTGGCCGATGCCGAGGGCGTCGACGTTGACCTCGATGCTCTCCGGGATGTCGCCGGGGAAGCAGCGGACCTCGAGGGAGTAGAGCACCTGGTCGAGCACGCCGCCGTGGGTGCGGACACCCTCGGGGGTGCCGACCAGCTTGACCGCGATGTTGAGCGAGATCTTCTCGTCCGCCCGGACCTCGTAGAGGTCGAGGTGGAGGATGTCGCTCGGCCGCAGCGGGTCGCGCTGGATCTCGCGCAGCAGCGCCTTGACGGGCTGCCCGCTGCCGATGGTCACGTCGAGCAGGGTGCTCGCGCTCTTGAGGCCCGCGAGGAGCCGGCCGAGGGCGGGGGCGTCCACCTGCACGGCCTCCGCCGCGCGGTTGTGCCCGTAGATCACCGCCGGGATCTTGCCGGCGCGGCGAAGCGCGCGCGCGGCGCCCTTGCCCGTGTGCTGGCGGGCCTCGGCCCGCAACGTCGCCTGCTGTGCCATCTGTCCGCTTCCTGTCCTGGTCAGTCGAACAGCGAACTCACCGACTGGTCGCTGTGGGTGTAGCCGATCGCCTTGGCGAGGAGGCCGGCGATCGAGAGAACCTTGAGCCGCTCGAAGCGGCGCTCCGGGGGGATGGCGATGGTGTTGGTCACCACCACCTCGGTGACGGGCGCCGCCGTGAGGCGGTCGACCGCGGGCCCCGAGAGGAGCGCGTGCGTCGCGCAGCAGTACACCTCGCGCGCCCCGAGCCGCTTGAGCGCGTGCACCGCCTCCGACATCGTGCCGGCGGTGTCGATCATGTCGTCGGGGATGACGCAGTCGCGATCGGCGACCTCGCCCACGACGTTCACCACTTCCGCCACGTTGGCCGACGGCCGGCGCTTGTCGATGATCGCGAGCGTGGCGTTCAGCCGCTTCGCGAACCCGCGCGCCATCTTGGCCGAGCCGACGTCGGGCGCCACCACCACCGGGTCCCGCAGCTGCTTCTGCCGGAAGTGGTTCACGAACACCGGCGCCGCGTACAGGTGGTCCACCGGCAGGTCGAAGAACCCCTGCATCTGGTGCTGGTGGAAGTCCATCCCGAGCACCCGGTTGGCCCCCGCCATCGAGACCATGTTGGCCATCAGCTTGGCGCTGATGGCGACGCGGGGCTGGTCCTTCCGGTCCTGCCGCGCATACCCGAAGTACGGGATGACCGGCGTCACCCGTGCCGCGCTCGCCCGCTTCGCCGCGTCCATGAGGAGCAGGAGCTCCATCATGTTCTCCGCCGGCGGGTTCGTGGGCTGGATGATGTAGACGTCCCGGCCCCGCACGTTCTCGTCGATCTTGACGAAGATCTCGCCGTCCGCGAAGCGCTTGATGGTCACCTGGCAGAGCGGCTGCCCGAGGTGCTCGGCCACTTCCTCGGCGAGCGCCCGGTTGGCGGTGCCGCTGAGGAGCAGCATCTGGCTGCGCGAGAGCGAGATCTCAGTCATAACGAGCCCGGAAACATAGCGGGCGGAAGGGGTTGGGTCAAATCGGGGGGCGGGCGGGCCGTGGAGCGAGGGGACCGGACGGCCCGCGCCCCGGCGGCCCCGGCGGCGCGAGCCCGATTGCCCCTGCTGGACTCGAACCAGCATTGACGGATCCAAAGTCCGCTGTCCTGCCAGTTGGACGAAGGGGCAGAGCGGTAGAAGGGTACACCGATGGCGGCCGGGCGCGAGAGGGGCCGGCCGAGACGCCTCAGCTGGCGTCGAGGCGCTCGATGCCGGCCGGCGTCGTGGCGAGGGTCCGGAAGGGAAGGAGCTGCCCGTGCTTCCGGCCCAGTTGGGCTGCCGCGTCGTCCCGGTCCCGGTCGCTCCGGTAGATCGCGAACACCGACGCCCCCGAACCGCTCATCCGGCAGAGGAGCGGCCGGGTCCCGCACAGCGCCTCGAACGCTCCCCGCACCTCCGCGTGCCGTCCGAAGACCGGCGACTCGAAGTCGTTCCCCGCGAGCCGCCCCACGCTGCCCCACGCGCCGAGGGCATCGAGGTCGAGCGCCACCGCCCCGCGGCGGCCGAGGCCCGCCCGTGCCTCGTCCACCCAGCCGTACGCCTCAGGAGTCCGGACCGAGACGGGCGGCATCACGATGAGGCCCGGGGCTGCGGGCAGCGGCGGGAGGCGGAGCAGCCGCTCGCCGTGCCCCCAGGCGAGCGCCAGCGGCGCCGAGGCCACGAAGAACGGCACGTCGGCCCCGAGCCGGGTCGCGAACTGCAGGAGCTCGTGGCGCGGCACCGCGTCGTCGGCGAGGCGATTGACCAGCACGAGCGCGGCGGCGGCGTCGCTCGAGCCGCCACCCAGTCCCGCCTGGACCGGGATGCGCTTGGTGAGGCGGAGGTGGACGCCGAACCGCCGGCCCGTCGCGTCGAGGACGCGCTCGGCGGCGCGCACGGCGAGGTTCTCCGCGGCGGGGCCGCAGTCGGCGCCGGCCACCTCGAGCGTCACCTCGGGCGACTCGCGGCGTTCCGCTTCGAGGGTGTCCGCCACGTCCACGAGGCAGAAGAGCGTCTCGAGGCCGTGGTAGCCGTCGTCCTCGCGGGCCAGCACGCGCAGGAACAGGTTGAGCTTGGCGGGCGCGGCGAGCCGGAGGCGCATCAGGAGGTCCCGTCGCGCAGGTCGGCGAGGCGGACGGGGGAGCGGGCCAGCGACCACAGGCCGAGCACGATGATCGGGACGAAGGTCGTCACGTGGTAGGCGAGGGCGTAGGAGAACGCGGTGGCGTCCGGCACGGCGAACAGCCCGAGCACCGCGACGATGACGGCCTCGAAGGGGCCGATGAAGCCGGGGGTGGACGGCACCGCGATCCCGAAGGCGAGGAGGCCCTGGAGGAGGAGCGCGCTCCCGAAGCTCCCAGCGATGCCGAACGCGCCGTAGGCGACGTGGAACGAGAGCGCGTTGACGAGCCAGAGCGCGACCGACCAGCCGACCGCGAGTGCCAGGCGGGCCGGGTCGGCAAGCACGGTGACGCCGTCGCGCACGCCGTGCAGGAGCAGGACGAGCCGGGCCTCGAGCGGGCCGGCCGGGAGCAGGGCGCGGATGACGCGCTCCCCCCACGCGGGGCGGAGCACGAGCGCGAGGGCGGCGGCCACCGCGCCGAGGCCCGCCACCGCGCTCACGAGGGCGATCCGCCGGAGCGAGATGCCCGCGACCGTCGTGGTCGCCGGGAGGCCGGCCAGCGCGAGGCCCAGCGAGATCGACAGGACGAGGGTGAGCCCGTCGAGCACGCGCTCGACCACGAGCGAGGTGAGGGCGGTGGCGAGGCGCACGCCGCCCAGGCGGCTCAGGGCGAAGGCGCGCAGGAGCTCGCCTGCGCGGAGCGGCAGGACGTTGTTGGCCATGAAGCCCATCGCCGTCGCGTGCCAGCGGGCCGGAAACGGGATGTCGCTCCCGTCCTCCGCGCGCACGAGGACGCGCCAGCGGAGGGCGCGGAGGAGGAAGGTGCTCGTCGCGACGGCCACCGCGGCGAGGAGCGGCATCGGTCGCGCTTCGCGCAGGCGCGACGCCACGTCGCGGAACTCGACGTGGCGCACCGCCCACGCGAGGAGCGCGACGGACACGACGACGCCCACGACCCCCGTGAGCAGGCGGCCGCGGCGCGGGTCAGTCGCGGGCACTCGCGGCGGGGATCAGGTCCAGCAGTTCGTCGAGGAGGGCGCGGACGTCGGCGGCGGCGAGGGGGCCGTCGAGGCGCGCACGGAGCTCGTTCCGGAGCGCGAGGACGCGCTGCATCGCCGAGGTGCCGCGGTAGCAGAGCTCGGCGATCGGCACGGGCTCCGGCTCCGGCACGGCGGCCGGCGCCGGCACCTCCACCGGGATGGGCGGCGCCGGGACGCGCTCCGCCACGGCAGGGAGCGCGATCGGCGGCGGTGCAGGCTCCGGGGCTGTCGCCGGGGGGACGGGCTCCGGGGCGACGAGTTCTGCGATGGGCACGACCGGCGTCTCCGCCGGCGTCCCCGCGAGGAACGCCTCGAGCGAGGGCGGCAGCGTCGCGCCCTCCTCGACGAGGCGGTGGTAGCGGGCAAAGCTGCCCTCGAGGTCGCCGCGGGACTCGTCCGGACCCTCGGCGACGGACGCCGGCGCGGCGGTCACGAGGGTCTCGATCGGGACGACGGCCTCGGCGGCGACCGCTGCGGTCGGCGGCGGTTCGGCCGCACGGGGCGCTGGCGCGCGTCCCGGCACCGGCTCGCCGTCGTACAGCAGCGTCTCGATCGCGACGATCGGCAGTTCGGCGGCCGGCGGCGGTGCGGCGACGGCGGGGGCTCCCTCGCCCACCTGACGGAGCGCGGCGATGCAGCCGGTCCACGCGCTGACGACGGCGCGGCCATCGCGTGCCTCCGCGGCGCCCCGCAGCAGGACGCCGGCGCCGCGGAGGGCGGCCGCGAACCGGACCGGGTCGCGGGACGCGCGCCCGTCCGCGATGCGCGCCCGGGCCTCGTGCGCGAAGGCCCCGACCGCCTCGCCCGCCTGGTCGGGCGCGGCGCGGCCGAGCGCACGCAGCGGTGCCAGCAGCGTGAAGAGGCGGAGGTCGCGCTCGGTGGCGCTGCGGGCCTGCTCGACGCGGTCCGCCGCCTGGCCCAGGTGCTCCCCGTGGCTCGTCAGCTCGAGTTCGCCCAGCGGGGCCGCGCCCTGCGGCGAGCCGGCGACGACGTAGGGGGCCGGATCGTCGGCGCGGAAGAGCGCCTCGATGGGCACGACGTCCCGCTCGTCGGCGAAGGCGCGGAGGAGCAGGTCGGTGAAGCGGCGCGCCTCGGGCGCATCGGCCACGGGCCGCTCGGACTCGGTGACGTCCCGGCAGACGCGCGTGAGCGCGTGTGCCGCCGCCTCGATCACCTCGTGGACGTCGGGGGGCGGCGCGAACTGGCGCGTGAGGTCGCTCACCGCGAGCTCGACGCCGTCGAGGATGTCCGGCAGGGGGGCGAGCTCGGAGAGCTCGGCGAGGCCGCGGAGCGATTGCATGCGCCGCAGGACGGCGTGGAGCGGCTCGTGGGCGTCGGGGGTGCTGCGCAGTGCGCGGGCGGCCCGGTCGAGTGCCGAGGCGATGAGGGCGCCCTCCCGCGCGACGAAGGCGCGGACCCCGGTGCCGAGGTCGCCGGGCGGCGGCGCGCCGTGGCCGGCGGTACGGCCAAGGGCGCGGTCGAGGCCGGCGCCGACCTCCCGGGCACGGGTGGTGTCGGCGTCGGTCCATGCCGGGACGCGGCGCACGAGGGCGCGGAAGTCGTCCACGGCCTGCAGGGCGAGTTCGCGGGTCGCGTCGTCCCATGTCCGTTCGCGGTCCCGGACGGCGCGCGCGAGGGCCTCGAACACCGCCGCGGCCTGCGCGATCGGCTGGCGGTTCGCCATGAGCGCCGCACCCCGCAGCAGCCGCACCTGGCGCACGAACTCGTCGCCGCCCGGGGCGTCCCGGCCGCCGAGGAGTGCCTCGAGCCGGTTGAGGCACTCGCCCGCCTCGAGGGCGAAGAAGTCGCTGGGTCCGACGGGCTGCGTCATGGGCCCCGGTAAGGTGCGGTGGGAAGGAAGGTTAGGGCGCGCCCACGAGCCGGGCAAGCACGGTCACGGCCGCGCCGCGCGGACGAGGCGCAGCATCTCCGCCACCGCGACGTGCATCCCGTCCATCACCGCCCGGCTGACGATGCTGTGCCCGATGTTGAGCTCCTCGAGTTCGGGAATCGCGGCCACCGGACCGACGTTGAGGTAGGTGAGCCCATGCCCCGCGTGGACCGCCAGCCCCTGCGCCGCGGCATGGCGCGCGGCGGCGGCGAGGTCCTCCAGCGCGGTCGGGCCCTGTCGCCACCGGTGGGCATACTCGCCGGTGTGGAGTTCCACCGCGGGGACACCGAGGGCGCGCGCGGCGTCGATCGCGGCCGGGGTCGGGTCGATGAACAGGCTCACGTGGATCCCCGCCGCCATCAGGCGCTCGATCGCCTCGGCGAGGCGGGGACTGGGCCGGCTCAGGTCGAGGCCGCCCTCGGTGGTGACCTCCTCGCGCCGCTCGGGGACGATCGTCGCCTGGTAGGGCCGGAGCCGGCAGGCGAGGTCCACGATCAGGGGACTCGTGGCGAGCTCGAGGTTGAGCACCGTGGTCACCGCCGCCGCCATCCGTTCGACGTCGTCGTCCTGGATGTGCCGGCGATCCTCGCGGAGGTGGACGGTGATGCCCTGCGCGCCGGCGGCCTCGGCGAGGCGGGCGGCGGCCACCGGGTCGGGCTCGTCGGTGCGGCGGGCCTGCCGGATGGTGGCGACGTGATCGACGTTGACGTAGAGGCGCATGGTATTTGCAGGGTCGAGGCCGGTCCGGTTAGGTTCGCACACTCAACGGTAGCATGACGAGGCCCTCGTGTCCCAGCGTCGTTGGCTCGTTCCGGTGATCCTCGGCTCGCTCGTCGCGGCGCCGCTCGCGGCGCAGGCGCCGTCCACCCCGAGCGGGGCGGTGACCGCCTTCATGCAGGCGGTGGCGGACAGCAACCTGGACCGCCTCGCCCAGCTCTGGGGCACCGCCAAGGGCCCGGCGGCCCGCACCAACAGCCCGCCGGACTACCAGCGGCGCCTCGTGATCATCCTCGGCTACCTGCGCGGTGCCAGCGCCAAGGTGCTGGGCAAGCAGTCGGTGCAGGACCGCAAGGACCGCACGGCGCTGGTGGTGGAGCTGACGCGCGGCGACTGCGTGAAGTCGGTGCCGTTCGTCACGGTCAAGACGCCCAAGGACGGCTGGATCGTCAACGCCATCGACCTGCGGGCCGTCGGGGCGCCGGGCCGGTCGTGCACCGAGGAGGCCCCGGCCGACTCCTCGGCGGCGCCGAAGCAGTAGCCTCAGGCGCGCTCGGTCAGCTCGAGCAGGATCCCGGCGGTGGACTTCGGGTGGACGAACGCGATGCGTCGTCCACCCGCGCCGCGTCTGGGGACCTCGTCCACGAGCCGGTAGCCCAGCGTGCGGCAGCGCTCGAGCGCCGCGTCGAGGTCCGGCACCTCGTAGCAGACGTGATGGATGCCCGGCCCTCGCTTCGCGAGGAACCTGGCGATGGGGCTCTCGGGGCTCCGGGGCTCGAGCAGCTCCACCTCCGGGCCGCCGAAGGGGAGCGAGACGATGGCGGCGCCGTCGGCCTGCTCGGGGGCGTGCGGCGTCACGCCCAGCACGTCCCGGTAGAAGGCCAGGGCCCCGTCGATGCTCTCCACCGCCACCCCGATATGGGCGATCCGCGGCTGGTCGTCCACCCTTCCTCCGCGATTATCTTTGAGGCAGTCCGGCGCCGCATCCGGCGGCGCCCAGGGAATCTAAGCGGCCGGGTGCCCCGCGGGTCCCGGCACGACGGGAAAGGAAACGGTGTCATGGCTGGTACGAACACGCTGACGGCGGCGGTTTCCGACGCCTCGTTCTCCGCCGAGGTGGAGCACGCCAAGGGCCTGGTGATGGTGGACTTCTGGGCGACCTGGTGCGGCCCCTGCCAGATGGTGGCCCCGGTGCTCGAGCAGCTCGCCGGCGAGTACCAGGGGAAGCTCAAGGTCCTCAAGCTCGACGTCGACGAGAATCAGGCGACGGCGATGCGGTTCGGGATCCGGTCCATCCCGGCCATCCTGTACTTCAAGGACGGCAAGCACGTGGACACGGTGATCGGCGCGGTGCCGAAGCCGATGCTCGACCAGAAGATCAAGCAACACCTCGCCTGAGCGCCGGGCGGGGCGGATGACCGGGGCGGTGGCCGCGGCCGCCGCCCCGCTCGTCTTCCCACCCGTCCCACCGGGAGGCTCCCCGATGCGCCACGGCACGCTGTACGTCGTCGCCACGCCGCTCGGCAACCTGGGCGACCTGAGCCCGCGGGCCGCGGAGGTCCTGCGGACGGTGGCCGTGGTCGCCGCGGAAGACACCCGGCGGTCCCGCACCCTGCTCGCCCACCTCGGCGCATCGCCGCAGCTCCTCAGCTTCCACGCCCACTCGGGCGCGCACCGGCTCGAGACCCTGCTCGAGATCCTGGCCGAGGGCCGCGACGTGGCGCTCGTGACCGATGCCGGGACACCGGGGGTGAGCGACCCGGGGGCGGAACTCGTGGCGGCGGTCCGCGCGGCGGGCCACGTGGTGGTGCCGGTGGCGGGTCCCTCGGCGGTGGCGACGGCGCTCTCGGCGTCGGGCCTGCCGGGCGACCGGTACCTCTTCCTCGGCTTCGTGCCGCGGAAGGGGGCGGAGCGACGGCGCCTGCTGGAGCGTGCGGCGGCGGAGGAGTGGAGCGTCGTGTTCTTCGAGGCCCCGGGGCGGATCGCCGACCTGCTCGCGGACTTGGCGGACGTGGCGGGGCCGGCGCGCCGGGCCACCGTGGCCCGCGAGCTCACCAAGCTCCACGAGGAGATCCGGAGCGGATCCCTGGACGAGCTCGCCGGTTACTACAGCGGGATGGAACCGCGCGGCGAGTTCACCGTCGTGCTCGCCGGCACCGGCACGCCGCAGGCTCCGCCCGACCGGAGTGCCGAGGCGGCGGAGCGGGCGGTGGCGCTCCTCGCCGAGGGGCACACGCGGCGCGAGGTGGCGCAGCAGCTCGCGGCGGAGCTCGGCCTCTCGCGGAACGACGCCTATCGCCTCGTCACGGAGCTGCCCTGATGCGCCGGATCGTCCCCCTGCTCGCGTCGCTCGCCCTCCCGGCGCTCCTGTCCGCCCAGGCGCCCGCGCGGCAGGAGGGGCCCCCGCTCCTCACGATCGGCCGCCTGCACTACGACGGGGGCGGGGACTGGTACGCCAACCCGTCGAGCCTGCCCAACCTGCTCGCCGCGCTCCGGGACCGCACGGGGATGCCCGTGGCGCGCGAGGAGCGCGTGGTGACGCTCACCGGCGACGACCTCTGGAACGTCCCGTACATCTACATGACCGGCCACGGCAACGTGCACTTCTCCGACGAGGAGCTGCGCACGCTGCGGGAGTACCTGCGCCGGGGCGGCTTCCTGCACGCCGACGACAACTACGGCATGGACGCGTCCATCCGGCGCGAGCTCGCCCGGCTCTTCCCCGACGCGCCGCTCGTCGAGGTGCCGCTCGACCACCCCGTCTATCACCTCGTGTACGACTTCCCGCGCGGGATCCCGAAGATCCACGAGCACGACGGCAAGCCCGCGCAGGGGTTCGGGATCTTCCTGGACGGGCGGCTGGCGGTCTTCTACAGCTACCAGAGCGACCTGGGCGATGGGTGGGAGGACTTCGAGGTCCACAAGGACCCGCCCGAGAAGCACGAGGCGGCGCTGCGGATGGGCGTGAACCTCTTCGCCTACGCCGTGGGGTACGGCCGGTGACGCCTCCGGGCGGCGAGACCCTTTCGGCGCTCCGGCGCCTGGGCACCCCGCTCCGCCAGCGGGGCTGGGTGGCCGTCGCCGGCGCGTCGCTCGGCGCGGCGCTCGCGGGCCTCGGGGTCGTCGCCTGGGGGGCCCGGCTCTGGGGCATGGCGACGCCGGCGTGGGTGCTCGTCGCGTGGCTCCTCGCGCTCGGTGGTGGGGCGGCGCTCGCCGCTGCGAGCCGGCGCTGGCTCGCCGCCTTCGCGCCGCGCGCGCTCGCGGAGCGGCTCGAGCGCGACGGGGCGTTCCGGCGCGGCGCCCTGGGCGGCCTGCTGGAGGCGCCGCAGGCGGGGGTGAGCCCGGGCCTCGCCGCCGCGGCGGACCAGGC
>JBAIWX010000126.1:0-30296 GCA_037916975.1 Gemmatimonadales bacterium | reverse complement strand
CGAGCAGATCCCCTCGCCGGTGAAGGGGTCGAAGAAGTCGGCGGCATCTCCGACGAGGAGCGCGCCCGGGACCGCGGCGCGCGCGGACCAGGCGTCGAAGGGCCCGGTCACGAGCACCTCGCGGACGATCCGCTCCGCACGCACGCGCCCCGCCACGCCCGGGAACCGTGCGAGCCCCTCGAGGAAGAAGCCGAGCGGGCGGCCGCGTGCGGCGTGCGCGCGGGCCGCCGGGACGACGAGGGCCACGTTCGCCACCCCGCCGCCGACCGGGTTGAGCCCCACGTAGCCGTCCGGCCCGACGTGCATCTCCGCCTGGTCGGCGAGGCCGGGGACGCCGGCCACGTGCGCCACGAAGGCCAGCCGGCGGAGGGGCCCCTGGCGCCGCAGGCCCAGGTCGCGCGCCACGCGCGAGCGGAGGCCGTCGGCCCCGACCACGAGCGCGGCGCGCACGTCGCGGGTGCGGCCGCCGGCGTCGCGGAGGGTCGCCCCCACGACGCGATTGCCCTCGCGCCGGAGTCCCGCGACCGCCGTGCGCTCGCGCACCTCCGCCCCCGCCGCACGGGCGGCGTCCACGAGCGCGGCGTCGAGGACGCGGCGCGCCACCGAGAGCCCCGTGGGGCGCGCGGGCGGCAGGGGAGCCGCCGCGAAACGCCCGGCGAGCCGGGCGCCGTGCGCCGCGGTGACGCTCGTGCCGGCGAGGGGCACCGCCCCCGCCGCCTCGAGCGCCGGCACGACGCCAAGGCGCTCGAGCAGGCGCACCGCCTCCGGGCTCATGTACTCGGAGCAGGGCTTCTCGCGCGGGAAGGCGTCGCGGTCGGCGACGACGACGCGCCGCCCCTGCCGCGCGAGGAACGCGGCCGTGGCGCTCCCGGCTGGGCCGGCGCCGATCACGAGCACGTCGGCGTCGCGGGTCACCCGGTCCTCAGGCCGCCGCGAGCCACCGCCACGCGCCCCAGCCGAGCACGGCCCCCGCCGAGGTGGCGAGGGCGTTCACGCCGTCGTTGGTGAGCCATGCCCAGCCTCCCGCGTGATCCGTCCGCGCGCCGCAGCGGTGGCGCCGCCACTCGCTCGGCACGCCGCACGCCGGGCAGTTGAAGCGGCCCTGCACCGCCGCGCCGAGCGCCGAGTCGAGGAACATGCCGACGAGCCCGACGAGCGTGCCCGCGACCGCGAGCCGCGCCCCGGCGGCGAGCCCGGCGGCGCCCGCCACGACGAGGGCCCCGAGGGCCGCGCCGAGCGTGCCGCGGGGGGTGATACCCCCGCTCGTGCCCGGTGGCACCACCCGTCCAGTGAGCAGGTGCCGGGGGGCGGTCGCGCTCCCCGCGCCCCACGCGGTGGCCCAGGTGTCGGCGCCGGCGGCGGCCAGGGCCCCCGTCACGACCCAGAGCGCCGCGGGACCGCCCACCAGCGCGCCCACCGCCGCCGCCCCGCCGTTGGCGGCGACCTGCCACGGGTCCCGCCGTTCGCCCTTCGCGTCGGTCGCGTCCGGGAGCCGGCGCGGGAGGAGGCGGCCGACGGCGCTCGACCCGACGAAGAAGGCGAGGAGGACGAGGCCCCCCGCCCACCCCGCGCCCCCGAGCACGGCGGTGCCCACCACGACCGCCGCGAGCGCGCCGGCCCCGCCGAGCGCCCGCAGGCGCCAGGCGGCCAGGGCGACGAGCGCCGCCAGGGCGAGGGCGACGGCAGGGCCGGGCTGGGCCATGCGGCAAGAAGGGCGGGGCGGCGACCGGGGCGCAAGCACCCCTCACGGAGGCCTCGGGCCGCCGATTACCTTCCGCCGTCGCCACCCGGCCCCAGACCACGTGAACCGATCCGACGTCCCGGCGCTCGTGCCGCTCAGCCTCCTCGAGGCGATGCGCAACCTGGACACCCCAGTGGAAGACGGCCTCGAGGAACTTGCCCCCGAGATCGTCGCCAAGCGCTTCGGCCTGAGCGCCACCGTCGCCGCCCAGATCGAGCGCTACCAGCAGGCGCTGGGGGTGGGCGACCGCGTCGGCCACGACGAGGCGCTCGGCGTCTTCCGCCTCGTCGCCCGGCGCCCCGACGCCGCGCTCGCCTTCGCCGACGCCGGCCGGCGCGCCGCGCGCTACGCCGCCCGGTCCGCCGGGTCCTCGACGCGCACCCTCCTCAAGGTCTCGCCGGGCCGCATGGGCCGCCGCCTCGGCCTGCGCGCCGCGGGACGCGTGGCGAAGGAGGCGCTCGGTGCCGAGCTCGTCGAGCGGACGAGCGGCCTCGAGGCGCGCGTGCCCGACCCGCTCACGATCGCCGCGGCGCCGGACGGGGCGGCGTGCGGCTTCTACGGCTCCTGCTTCGCCGAGCTCCTCCGGGTGCTCGCGGGGCTCGAGGGCGCCATGACCCACGACCACTGCCGCGGTCGCGGCGACGCCGCCTGCGGCTGGCGCTGGGCGGACGCGGAGGGCTACGAATGAACTCGCTCGACCTGCCGGCGCTCCGCGCCGCGCTCACCGAGGCCGGCGTGGACGGCTGGCTCCTCTTCGACTTCCAGGGGATGAACCCGGTGCTGGGCCAGGTGCTCGGGATCGGCGGGATGGGAAGCCGGCGGCTCTTCGTCCTGCTGCCGCGGGAGGGGGAGCCGGTCGCGGTCGCCCACAAGATCGAGCTCCAGCCGGTCCAGGGGTTCCCCGGCCGGATCGTGCCGTACGCGCGCTGGGAAGAGCTGCACGCGGCGCTCGGGCCGCTGGTCCGGGGGAAGCGCCTCGCGATGGAGGTCTCCCCCGACGACGCGGTACCGTACCTCGACCGGGTGCCGCACGGGGTCGTGCAGCTCGTGACGCGGCTGGGCGGCACCGTGGTCCCCTCGGCGGGACTCGTGACGGCCTTCGCGGCGCGCTGGAGCGCCGCCGACGTGGCCGACCACCGGCGGGCGGCCGAGGTGCTGGCGTCGGTGGCGCAGGCCACGCTCGCGCGGGTGGTGCGGCAGGCGGGGACGGGGGTGCGCGAGGCCGAGGTGCAGCGCGAGGTGATGCAGGCGCTCGAGGCGGCGGGGCTCACCTTCGACCACCCGCCCATCGTCGGCTTCCAGGCGAACGCCGCGAACCCGCACTACGAGCCGGTCGCCGGGGCGGACGCCGAGCTCCGGCCGGGGGACGTGGTGCTGCTCGACCTCTGGGGCGGGGTGCGCGCGGGGGCGGTGAACGCCGACCAGACCTGGATGGGCTTCGCGGGCTCGACCCCGCCGGCCCGGGTGGTCGAGGTCTGGGAGACGGTGCGCGCGGCGCGGGATGCCGCGATCGGCCGGGTCCGCGAGCGGGTGGCGGCGGGCGCCGCGGTGGCGGGCTACGAGCTCGACCGGGCGGCGCGCGACGTGATCGAGGCGAAGGGGTACGGCGCCTGGTTCGTGCACCGGACGGGGCACTCGATCGACCACCGGCTGCACGGCTCGGGGCCGCACCTCGACGACTACGAGACCCACGACGACCGGGTGCTCGTGCCCGGGGTGGGGTTCTCGGTGGAGCCGGGGATCTACCTGCCGGGCGAGTTCGGGGTCCGGAGCGAGGTGAACGTGTACCTCGCGGGGGGGGAGGCGGTGGTCACGCCGGGGGCGCCGCAGGCGCAGCTCGTCACGGCGGGGTGAGGGGGGAGCGGCCGCCCGTCGCGGATTGCGACACGTTTCGGGCCGCATCCTCAAGCTGGCCAGCGGGTTACATCCGGTAACGGGGCGGTGACGGCCGGCCGGTCCCTTCCTTGACACCTCGTGCACGGTCGTTCATACTATGTGCCGTCGCCCGGGCCTGGGCGGCGCTTCTCGGCCCACAAGCCACGCTACATCGCAGCACAGCGCAGGAGCATCGCGCGCGCGCACCCGCTCGGGGCGCGGCGCACCCGCGAGTCATCGCGACGCATTCATCATCGCACCCGGCACGTCCTTGGGCCTCCCCGGCCCGGTGGCGCTCCGTGTGCCGCCGTTGCAGTGGGTTCGTGCAGGTTCACGCCTGAAGGAGGACGTCCCGTATGCAGCAAAGCGGAGTTGGCGCCTTCGCCCGACTCGCCAGGTGGCTGGCGGCGTCGGCAGTGCTGCTGCTCGTGAGCGCGGGAGCGCTCGCGGCACAGACTGGTAAGCTCGAAGGCCGGGTGCGCGACGAGAAGGGCGCCCCGATCCAGAATGCCCAGGTGATCATCGTGGGGACGGCGTTCAGCGCCCTCACGAACCCGCAGGGCTACTACTTCATCAACAACGTGCCGGCCGGCACGATCGCGGTCCGCGCCTCGTTCATCGGCTTCAAGCGGAGCGAGGTCGAGGGCGTCAAGATCCTCGCCGGCCAGACCATCACGCAGGACATCCAGCTCGAGTCGTCGCCGGTGCAGGTGGAGGACATCACCGTGACGGCGGCGACGAACCCGCTGGTGCCGCGCGACGAGGTCACCACCAAGCAGCGCATCGACGGCCAGGCGACCCAGAACCTCCCGGTGGACCGGGTGGACGCGGTGGTCCTCCTGCAGCCGGGCGTCACGCCGGGCGGCCGGTCGAACGGCACGCTCTCGATCCGCGGCAGCCGGACGGACGAGTCGGCGGTCTACGTGGACGGCGTGAGCGTGCAGTCGGGCGTGCGCGGCGCGAACGGCGTGCGGCTCACGGTCGGCACGAACCAGTTCGAGCAGCTGCAGGTGACGACGGGTGCCGCCAGCGCCGAGTTCGGCAACGCGCAGGGCGGCATCATCTCGTTCCAGTCGGCGACCGGCGGCGCCAAGCTCTCGGCGCGCCTCGCGGCGGAGTCGGACGAGCCCTTCAGCAAGACGACGAGCAACGGGTTCAACCGGATCGAGGGGAACCTCTCGGGCCCGCTCGGCCTCAAGGGCCTGACCTTCGCGCTCGGTGGCGCGGTCGAGGGCAACCGCTTCGGCGGCGTCCTCGCGCCGACCGGCGACCAGTTCCCGGGCTTCACGTACGCCGGCGACCTCGTGGACACGATGATCAACGGTGACGTCGTGAAGACCGCGAAGTACGCCGTCTACAACGGCCGCTGCGACGCCTTCGCGGGCAAGACGGACTCGGTCCGTGCCGGCATCGCGGACAACTACGGCCAGGCCTGCGAGGGCGCCCGCACGCTCGGCTCCTCGTCGTCGTACCAGGCCTCGGGCAACCTGAACTACTCGTTCGGCACCGGGTCGCGCCTGCGCTTCACGGCGCTGGCGAGCCAGGGCCAGGCCCGCGGCTACCAGGCGGCGTTCAACACGCTCGGCTACCAGAACGGCAACCGGTCGTGGTCGCGCGCCTACGTGCTCAACTGGACGCAGAACCTGAGCAAGTCGTCGGAGCGGGCCTTCGCGATCGACCTGTCGCTCTCGTACCAGACGGACCGCAACGTGAACGGGCCGCTGCAGCTGGGCGGCGCGGGCAAGGGCACGCTGGGCTTCTACTTCCAGTCGCTGCCGTTCGAGTTCGACTTCAAGAACGTGAAGCTCGACGCGGCGAAGGAGCTCTGCTTCGTCACGAATGACGCGACCTGCCGCGGCCCGATCGACCTGACGAACTCGGCGCTCGTCAACAGCTACACCACGTCGGTGTCGCAGGGGATCGCGAACCCGTACGGCCTCGCGACCATCGCCACGATCACGGGCGGCGGCGTGGGCGGCATCGTGGGCAACACGGTCTTCGCGAACCTGTACAAGGAAGACCGCTACATCGCCCGCGGGAACCTCGACTGGCAGTTCGACCGCTACAACCGCCTGAAGGCCGGCGGCGAGTTCACGCGGTACGACATCGCGAACTACGGCCACGGCATCCTGTCGTCGAACTTCGCCAACTTCTACGCCGGGAAGCCCCGGCGCGCGGCGGCGTTCATCGAGGACCGCCTCGACCTCGGTGACGTGATCGTGGTCGGCGGCCTCCGGTACGACTGGTACGACTCGCGGGCCGCGCGGTCCATCTTCACCGACCCGCAGACCGGCGAGCAGTACTTCTTCCCGCGCCTCTCGACGCGGACCGATCTCGGCAACGCGACGGACCCGCGGGTGCTGCAGGTGCGGGACAAGACGCACAACTACCTCAGCCCGCGCATCCAGGTGTCGTTCCCGGTGACGGAGAAGACGAACTTCCGCCTCTCCTACGCGCACCAGGTGCAGTCGCCGGACTGGGACCTCATCTACCGCGGCACGTGGGCCGACCTGAACGCGGGCGCCAACACGAACCAGATCTACGGCGGCGACCTCGACTTCGGGAAGTCGATCCTCTTCGAGTTCGGCATCCGGCACGCGTTCAGCGACGACATGGTGCTCGACATCGCGGCGTACAACAAGGACAACGTCGCCAACCAGGCGGCCCGGCTCGTGAACGTGCCGGACCCGAACACCTTCGACCCGAACAACCCGAGCCTGCCGCCGAAGCGCGTGGACATCCGCCAGATGACCAACGCCGACTTCGGCAACACGCGCGGCATCGACCTGCGCCTCGACCGCCGTTTCGGCCAGTACTTCAACGGGACGGTGGCGTACAGCTACCAGGACGCCAAGAACACCGGCTCCGACCCGTTCACCTACGCGAACTACGGCTCGCGCGTGCTGAACGCCCTCTCGGGCGGCAACCAGCCGCCGCCGCAGGCGGCGTCGCCGACCGACCAGTCGCGTCCGCACAACCTGGCCGGCGCGTTCGCGCTGTCGTTCCCGAACGACTTCAAGCAGGGGAGCGCGCTGGGCGCCATCCTCCGGAACTTCAGCGTCTTCACGACGTTCCGGTACCTCTCGGGCGAGGCCTACACGACCTGCGGCACGGTCGGTGGCGCCGAGTTCATCAAGGCGAGCGAGGTCCGCGGCGGCGGCTGCCCCCGCAACGCCCCGTTCGAGGACGGCATCAACTCGGCCCGGCTCCCGGACCAGAAGTTCCTGGACATGCGCTTCGTCAAGGGCCTCAAGCTCGGCGGCAGCAACCTGAGCTTCTACCTCGACGCGCGGAACATCCTGAACTTCAAGAACATCACGGACATCTTCATCGCGACGAAGGACATCAACAGCGGCGGGGACTTCACGAACTTCAAGACCGACCCGATCACCCGCTTCACCAACGACGCGGCGACGACGGGCGTGCTGACCGCCGACAACTCCGCGGACCTCCGGTTCTCGGGGGCGGGCCTCAAGGGCTGCAGCAACTGGCTCGGGGCCGGCGGGGCGGCGTCCTGCGTGAACCTGGTGCGCGCCGAGGCGCGGTACGGCAACGGCGACCTGATCTTCACGCAGCAGGAGTTCGAGAACGCCGTGCGCGCGCGGTACGACGCGGTGCGCGGCGGTCCGTTCAACTTCTACGGTGCCGGGCGGCGGCTGCGCCTCGGCGTCGAGGTCAACTTCTGAGTCCAACCGCTCCGGTGCGTGCCGGCGACCCCCTGGGCCGCCGGCACGGCGCCGGGACCTGACGGAGAAAGCACAACATGAAGCGTTCCTCGATTCGACGGCCCGGGCCGCTGGCGGCGCTCCTCGCGCTGCTGGTGCTCGCGCTCGCGGTGCCCGGCACCGCGCACGCGAAGCCCCAGCCCGGCGCCAAGGCACGGGGCTTCCGGCTCTTCGCCCGTACCCTCGGCGCCATGGCGGTGAACCGGGTGTACTGCGGCATCGACGCCCAGAAGGGCAACGTCTGCGTGGACTCCTCCGGGTCGTCCACGATCGGCGGCGGCTTCTGGCCGAAGGGCACCCCCGACCAGTACGTCTTCAACTCGGGGCTCCAGCTGGCGGGCGTGATCTCGAACCCGGGCGGTGCCTGGGACAAGGACACCACCGGCGCCTTCTTCTTCGACCCGAAGGGCACCACCGAGCACGGCGACCAGGTCCAGCCGGTCTACAACGCGCTCAACGCGGACGACGTGGCGAACTGGCCCGACGCCGCGCGCGTGCCGCAGGGTGACGCCTCGGAGACGCTCTTCAACCCGACGCTCCGCGGCAGCATCTCGGCGTCGCAGGGCGACGTCTGGTTCCTGACCTGGGACGGCAACCCGACCCTCATCGCCGGCCGGCCCCACCCGCTCGGCGTGCTCGTCGAGAGCCGCCTGCTCGGCTGGAACCAGTCGGGCCTCGAGGACCTGTTCTTCTACATCCTGACGTTCTACAACGTCACCTCGTCCGACTGCACGGTGTACGCCACCGCCCGGCCGGCGATGCAGCCGATCCTCTGCGACCTGGGCACGCAGTTCGTCCAGCGCAACAGCGCCGCGTTCAACGTGACGCTGCCGACCGCCGGCTACACCATCTCCGACCTGTACGCCGCCTTCTCGGCCGACAACGACGTCGCCGACGCCGGCATCAACTACTCCTCGGTGAACCTGCCCTTCGCGCTCGGCTACACCTACGAGGAGTCGTTCGACCAGCCCCCGGGCTGGATCTTCCCGCCGGCGCTGTTCGGCGCGCCGTTCTTCCCGGGCGCCGGCTTCATCGGCGTGAAGTACCTCCGGAGCCCGTCCGGCCCCGGCGAGATCCAGCTCTTCTCCAACACCACCAACGGCGGCGCCTTCCCGGACGCGCAGGACGTCCGCCAGCTGTGGCGCTTCCTGAGCGGCCGCCTCGACAGCCGTGACCGCGCCTGCAACAACGCGCCGCAGGGCCCGCTGGTGAACCGGGTCTGCTTCATCAACCAGGCCCCGTCCGACAGCCGCTTCTTCCAGTCCTCCACGCCGCTCGCGCTCGCCCCGGGCGAGTTCAAGAGCATCGTGGTGGCCTACCTCTTCGCGGCCCCGGTCAAGGTCGGGACGCCGGTCGGCCCCGGCACCGACATCAAGCCGGCCGACCCGCTCCGCCTCGTCAACCCCTCGCTCCTCGGCGCCAACGGCGGCAGCGCGAACGTCGTGGACTCGCTCACCGGCTTCAAGACGTGGAGCGACGCGAACCAGGACGGCGAGGTGCAGCAGAACGAGTTCGGCGTCGTCGCCGGCTCGCTCCTCGACAAGGCGCTCCTGGCGCAGGCGGTCTTCGAGACCGGCTTCCTGCTCCCGCAGGCGCCCACCGCCCCGGAGTTCTACCTCGTCCCGGGCAACAACCAGGTGACGGTCCTCTGGCGCGCCTCGGCGTCGGAAACGAACCCTGACGCGTACTTCCAGGTGACCAGCCAGCCCACCGCGCTGGACGAGCAGGGCAACACCATCCCGAACACCCTCTACGACCCGAACTACCGTCAGTTCGACGTCGAGGGCTACCGCATCTACCGCGGCCGGGTGGACAACCCCGACGCGCTCAAGCTCGTGGCGCAGTTCGACTACAGCGGCACCAGCATCTCGGACTTCTCGGGCGCCATCAACCCGACCCCGGGGTGCGCGCCGGAACTCAACATCCAGGACGACTGCGCCATCACGTTCGACCCGATCGTGGCCGGCGTCGCGCGCACCGCGCACGTGGACTACCCGCTCGTCGGGCCGATCCTCCAGGTCGTGGTCAAGCCGGGCGGCACGCCGGCGCGCCAGGCGCTGCTCAACGGCGGCACGATCCTGACCAAGGTGGACACGCTCATCACCGGCAACGGCACCGGCAACCCCGAGCTGTCGGACACCGGCGTCCCGTTCGTCTACATCGACCGCGACGTCCGGAACAACTTCCGGTACTTCTACGTCGTCACCGCCTTCGACGTGAATTCCGCGGCGAACGGCGGCCCGTCCTCGCTCGAGAGCACCAAGGGCGGCACCAAGGCCGTCACGCCGGTGCCGGGCGGCACCAACGAGGACCAGGCGACCCTCTCCTTCGGCCTCTTCGGCGACGACGGGGTGCAGCTCAACCCGGATGCGCCGTTCGAGATCGACCCGAACACGGGCGTCTTCCTCGAGACGCCGCCGCCCACCAACGGCGTGGCCGCGGCCTTCGCGCCGCTCGTGCCGGCGCTGCTCCCGGCGCTCAACCTCGAGGCGAAGATCGACTCGATCCGCGCCTTCTACTCCGAGAACGCGAAGTGCGGCGGCGTGAGCAACGCGCTCAACGCGGTGTTCGGGGTGGGCGTCTGCATGATCTACTACGTGTCCTTCACGCAGGGCCCGAACGTCAGCCGGTTCACCGTGGTCTCGCCCTACCCGTACTGGACGGGCTTCGGTGACCCCGCGCAGCAGGATGCCGCGCTCGGCCAGCTGCCGATCACGCCGGACGACACGAACGCCACCAAGTTCGGCGTCCCGACGAACGGCCAGTTCCGCACGGCCAACGCCGGCGTCGGCATCACCCAGCGCGAGGCGATCGACTTCTCCTCGCTCGAGGGCCAGGCGGCGCGGCGCGGCCTGTTCAGCAACAACAACGCGGCCGGGCAGTGCGGCAACACCTCGAACTGCGCCAGCGCCATCTCGGTGGGCGGCTCGCGCTGGTTCGCGGGGGCCAACGAGACCCGGCCGCACCCGACGGTCGGCATCGCCGTCGGCGGCGGCCTGCCGGGCGCCGACTCGGTCTGGGCGCCGATCCACCACGTGGACCCGAACCCGGGCAACGCGGTGGCCGAGGTGCAGCCGAACAACGCCGTCTCGCAGGTGTTCACCTACGGCTTCGCGATGCTCTCGCGCGAGGCGGACGTGCAGCTGACCTGGGGCGCGAACGGCCAGATCTCGCTGCGCGACGTGACGCACCACCTGCCGGTCAACTTCAACACCTCGGCCCACACGACGTGGGGCGTGGTGCGCGACGGTGACAACAACGGCGTGATCAACTTCCAGGACTTCGCCTACATCCCGAACGTGGCCGAGTGGGCGTCGAACGTCTCGGGCCAGCCGGCACCGGTCAGCCCGGCCGACACGGTCCAGCTCACCAACGTCGTGACGGTGCAGCCGGTCCGGTTCAGCCAGGCGACGGTGGCGAAGAACACCCCCGCCACCGGCCAGTTCCAGGGCTTCGGCCTCTACGTGAACGGCGAGCGCTACATCTTCGCCCTCACGGGCGGCCAGCTGCCGCCGGCCGGCACGGTGTGGACGCTCCGCACCTACACGGGCCGCGTCCGCGCCAGCACGAACCTCAACAACTCGCTGACGCCGGGCGGCTACCAGTTCACGCCGTACGTGCGGTCGCCGAACATCGAGGGGCTGAAGGTCGTCTTCTCGGTGCCGAACGCGACCCGGCCGCGGGCCACGGTGGCCGCGGACGTGGCGAACGTGCACACGGTGCCCGACCCGTACTACGTGACGAACGGCTTCGAGCAGACCACGGACAACAAGATCCTCAAGTTCGTGAACCTGCCGAGCCCGAGCGTAATCCGGATCTACTCGGCGAGCGGCGTCCTGGTCCAGGTGCTCACGCACACCGACGGTACGAGCACCGAGACCTGGAACCTCCGCAACCGGAACAACCAGACGGTGGCGAGCGGCGTGTACTTCTACCACGTCGAGTCCGGCAGCGCCCGCAAGGTGGGCCGGTTCACCATCGTCAACTTCGCGCAGTAGCCCAATCGCTGCAGGGGGGGCCCGGAGGTCCCGGGCCCCACCGCACGAGCCCAAGGAGGACACCAGGACATGTTCCACTCGACCCTTCGGCGATGGGCGCTGACCGGGACGCTGGTCGCCGGCGTCCCGACGCTCCTCGCCGCGCAGAGCTCGTCCGACAACACCGGCTACGGTACGACGTCGGCCGAGTTCCTGCTGCTCGGCGCGAGCGCCCGTGGTGCCGCCCTCGGCAGCGGCTTCACGGCGATCGCCAATGACGTGTCGGCCCTGTACTACAACCCGGCCGGCATCTCGCTGCTGAAGACCAACCAGGCGCAGATCTCCACGTACGACTACGTGGCCGAGACCCGCTACAGCTGGGGCGGCATCGCCTTCCCCTTCGGGGGCGGCAGCAAGGCCTTCGGCGTGCAGCTCGGCACGTTCGGCTTCGACAAGCAGCCGGTCTACACCGTGGACCAGCCGGACGGCACCGGGGCGTTCTACTCGGTGAACCAGACGTTCGCGGGCGTCACCTACGCCCAGAACTTCTCCGACCGGTTCTCGGCGGGCCTCACCGGCAAGTTCGTGTTCGACCAGCTCGGCAACGTCAACGGCTCGGCGTTCGCCATCGACTTCGGCACGAACTTCCACTCGCAGCTCGGCGGCAAGCCGATCCAGTTCGCCTTCACCCTCGCGAACCTCGGCACGAACATCTCGTACAGCGGCAAGGCCATCAACGTGAACGTCCCGCGGGACAACCCGGACAGCGTGCCCACGCTGCCCCAGCCGGGCCAGCTCCGCACCAAGGCCTTCCCGCTGCCCACCACCTTCCGCGTGGGCCTCGCGTACGACGTGATCTCCGCCGCGTCCACCCGCGTCACGGTGCTCGGCGAGTTCAACCAGGCCACCAGCAACAAGGCCGGCTTCGGCTTCGGCACGGAGCTCGCCCTCAACCGCCTCGGCGGCTCGGGCTTCGGCGCGGCCGTGCGTGCCAGCTACAGCTACGCGCCGGCCAACAACATCACCGTCCCGACCACCCTCACCCAGCTCTCCAGCAAGGAGAACTGGCAGGGGTCGGCGCTCGGCGGCGGCCTCAACTACCAGTCGGGCAAGTTCAGCATCGGCCTGGACTACGCCTACCGGTACATGGGCATCCTGGGCAACACGAACTTCTTCACGTTCAGCCTCGGGTTCTGAGCCCGTCCGCCCTCGCGGATGGCCCACAGGCGGGCTCCCCCTCCGGGGGCGCCCGCCTGTGTCATTCGACCGGGGGGGATCGTCCCCTCACGCATCACGGGCCCCGCACGCCAGGCGGCGGCCCGGCCTCAAGCCGGAGTGCCTGACCCTCATGCTGCTGCCCCTGCTGTTCGCGACGCTCGCGCTCGCTGCCCCGATCGCCCTCCACGCCCAGGACGGCCCGCGCCTCGAGGTGCGCGCCATCCGCTACTACCGACCCGAGGCGCCCAACACCCGCGTGAAGGCGATCGTGCAGGTCCCCGTCTCGGCCTTCGGGGCGGCCCCCGGCGGGCGCGTCACCTACACCGTCGGCGTCACGGTGCGCGACAGCAGCGGCCTCACCAACTACCAGGAGAGCTGGCGCAGCCACGCCGCGTACGCCAGCAGCGCCGACGCCTGGGCGATCGAGATGCTCGAGGTCGCGCTCCAGCCGGGCGCCTACCGCCTCCAGATCGACGTGCAGGACTCGGTGACCGGCACGACCCTCACGCGCACCGTCCCGATGGAGGCCTTCAGCGGCAATCCCGGCGCCTCCGACCTGCTGCTCGCCTCCGCCATGCGCACGGTGAGCGCCGAGGACAGCGTCCCCAATCCCGGCGAGCTCCGGCGCGGCAACACCATCATGACCGCCTCGGCGCTGCTCAGCCTCACCGCGCTCCGCTCCCGGGCCTACTACCTGCTCGAGGTCTACAGCCGCTCCCCCGGGGAACAGGTCGGGCAGATGTCGGTCGCCGTCCTCGACCAGTCCGGGCGCCAGCTGCTCCAGACTTCCCCCTCACCGGTGAAGGTCGGCGAGGGGGGCGGCGTGCTGCGCGGCCAGCTCGACCTCGAGGGACTGCCGCCCGGGGACTACTCGATGAAGGTCAGCGTGACCCTGCCCGACGCGAAGCAGGAGCGCTCCGCCCCGCTCCGCATGGCCGACCTGCAGGCGGCGCTCGCCCGCGACACGATGCGCATCGCCGCCGCCCGGCAGACGGACGAGGGCTTCTTCGAGTACATGCCCGCCGAGAAGCTCGACAGCGCCTTCGCGCCGCTGCAGTACATCGCGACCAGCGCCGAGATGAAGCTCTGGAACAAGGGCCGCCTCCCCGAGGCGGCGAAGCGGCGGTTCCTCACCAAGTTCTGGACCGACCGGGACCCGACGCCCGGCACCCCGGAGAACGAGCGGCGCCTCGCCTTCTACCGCGCCATCGACCAGGCCAACAGCGCCTACAGCGAGCGCGGCGTGCCCGGATGGCGCACCGACCGCGGCCGCATCTTCATCAAGTTCGGGGCGCCCGACCAGGTGCTCAGCCGGCCGAACGAGGCGCAGTCTCCGCCGTACGAGGTGTGGCGCTACACGGCGGGGCGGCAGCGCTGGTTCGTCTTCGCCGACATGAACCGCGGCAACGGCAACTACCGGCTCATGGCCACGAACGAGCTCCGCGAGACCGGCCGCCCCGACTGGCGCTCCGTGCTCACCGAGGACGGCGTCCGCGACGTGGGTCGGTTCGTCGGGCAGGACTTCTACGGCAGCTCCGACCAGCCGCGCTGACGCGGGCGGGGTGGATGCAAGGCGGGGGCGGGATCCGGTCGGATCCCGCCCCCGTCGTCGTTCGCGGCGTGCGCGGGTCGCGCGCGTTCAGCGCCCGACCGGACCGCCGAGGGGTGCCGGCGGCGGGCCGGGGCGGTCGAGGACGATCATCTCGTCGGGGGGCGTCGGCCCGGCAGGGCGGCGTCCGAGGGGCAGGTGGCGATCCACGCCCATCGCGGCGAAGAGGAGCGCGAGGTAGAGCAAGGAGTACTTGTACATCTTCCACGCCGTGGCGCCGACCCCCGCCTCGCGGAGCAGCACCACCGCGTACCAGACGAGCCGGAGCCCGAGGAGGAGCGCCGCGACCGCGTAGAAGGGGCCGAGCGCGCCGAACACCGCCGGCATCAGCGTGAGCGGGAGCAGGAGGAGGCTGTAGAGGAGCATCTCCCACTTGGTGCGCCGCTCCCCGCGCACGACCGGCAGCATCGGCACGCCGGCCTTCCGATAGTCGTTCTGCTTGAGGAGCGCGAGCGCCCAGAAGTGCGGCGGCGTCCAGTAGAAGACGATCGCGAAGAGGTAGATCGCGGCCAGGTCGAGCTTCCCCGCCATCGCCGCCCACCCCACGAGCGGCGGGAACGCCCCGGCCGCCCCGCCGATCACGATGTTCTGCGTCGTCGTCCGCTTGAGCCAGAAGGTGTAGATGAAGACGTAGAACAGGAGCCCGCCCAGCGCGAGCCACGCGCTCAGCGGGTTGACCTTGAGCCAGAAGAGCGCGAACGCCGCCGCGGCGAGTGCCACGCCGAAGGTGAGCGCCGCCGGGGCGCTGATCCGGCCCGAGGGCACCGGCCGGAGGCGCGTCCGCGCCATCCGGTCGTCGATGTCCCGGTCGAACCACATGTTGATCGCGTTGGCGCCGCCCGCCATCAGGTAGCCGCCCACGCAGACCCAGAGCACGAGCCACGGCGAGGGGAGGCCGCGGTCGGTCATGAACATCGGGGCCACCGTGGTCACCAGCAGGAGCGAGATGATCCGCGGCTTGGTGAGGGTGATGAGGTCCTGTAGAATGGAGGGGCGGCGCTCCGGGAGGGGCGACGCATCCCGCTCCATCGTCTGGGCAGTCGTCAAATCGGGACTCCGGTCGGGCAGGGATCTTCCCGCGAGCAGCCGGCCGCGCGGGTTCCGACAAATCTGTCCACTCGGCGGCGCACGCGCGACCGTCAATTCCGGGAACGTTACGCCATGAAACACGATCCGGCCATCCCCGCGACCGGCGGGGAGGGGGCTGCGGCAACGCGCGACAGCTGGGGGGAGCGCCTCCCGCGCCGGCTCGGGCTCTGGAGTGCCGTCGCGGTCCTCGTGGGCTCGACGATCGGGAGCGGCATCTTCCGGGTGCCGGCCAGCGTCGCGGAGCGCCTGGACGATCCGGGGCCGGTGCTGCTGGCGTGGGCCCTGGGGGGCCTGATCGCGCTGTTCGGGGCGCTCACCTACGCCGAGCTGGCGGCGGCGCTCCCGCGGTCGGGCGGGGTGTTCGCCTACATCCTGGAGGCGTTCGGGCCCGTGCCCGCCTTCCTCTTCGGGTGGTCCGAGCTCACTGTCATCCGGGCCTCGGCCCTCGGGGCGATCGCCACGATCTTCGCCGAGTACCTGGGCTACTTCGTCCCCATGGAGGCCGGTACGGTCCGGTGGGTGGCGGCGGCGGCGGTCGCCCTGGTCGGCCTGTTCAACTACGTGGGCGTCCGCTTCGCGGCCGTGGTCATGAACCTGACCACGGTGCTCAAGTACGGGGCGCTGGCAGGGCTCGTGGGGCTCGCCTTCCTGGGGGGCGGCGGGTCGGCGGCGCACTTCACGCCGGCCTGGCCGCACGGGCTGGACCTCTCGCTCCTCGGCACCTCCCTCATCGCGATCATGTGGACCTACGACGGGTGGGCCGACCTCTCGTTCATGGGAGGGGAGGTGCGGAACCCGGGCCGGACGCTGCCGCTGGCGCTGCTGGTCGGGACGGGGGCGATCGTCCTCGTTTACCTCTTCCTGAACGTGGCCTACATCTGGCTCGTGCCGCTGCCGGAGATGGCGGGGGCGCCGCTCATCGCCTCGACCGCGGCGGACCGGATCCCGGCCTTCGGCGGGAAGGGCGGGGCGGTGGTGGCGGGGATCGTGATGCTCTCGTGCTTCGGGACGCTCAACGGCTCGATGATGACCGGCCCGCGGATCTTCTTCGCCATGGCCGACCGGGGGCTCTTCTTCCGGGGCATCGCGCGGGTGTCGCCGCGCTTCCAGAGCCCCTCGGTGGCGATCGGGCTCGCGACGGTGCTCGGCGTCATCTACGTCCTGCTCAACGACTTCCAGCAACTCGCCGACAAGTTCATCCTCGGCATCTGGCCCTTCTACGCCCTCGCTGTGGGGGCGGTGTACGTCCTGCGCCGCCGCCGTCCCGACCTGGAGCGCCCCTACCGGACGTGGGGGTACCCGGTCGTGCCGGCGCTCTTCCTGCTGGCCTCGCTGGCCATGGTGCTGAATGCGCTGGTGACCGAACCGGTGGACACCGGCATCACCTTCCTCATCATCCTCGCCGGGCTCCCCGCCTGGCTCCTCTGGCGGCGGTTCGGGCAGTCCCCGGCGTAAGCCGGGGGTAACGCCGCCGTAACTGCATTGACGTGCAACTTGACCGCCCGTGCATGGGCGGTAACTTGTCCGCGCCCGAGGAGTACCACGGCGCGTTGACCGGGCCCGGCCGTGCCATCGAAGGCCGTCGATGGCCGCCGGACGGACCCGGCACCCTCGTTCCATCCGCCCGCCACCGGGTCCCGGTGCGGGCCACCTTCCATCATGCGGGGAGCAGGACTGCGATGAGACGATTCGTTGTGCGATGGGGGGCCATGACGCTGGCCGCCGCGGCGTTCCTGGCCGCCGGCCCGCGGGCGTGGGCCCAGGGTGTCACGACGTCGGCGATCACCGGCGTCGTCACCGGCCAGGGCGGCGGCGCGCCGATCGCCGACGCCCAGGTCGAGCTCAAGAGCGGCGAGACGGGCTTCACCTGGCGCACCACCACGCGCGCCAACGGCCGCTACCTGATCGACCAGGTGGCACCGGGCTCGAACTACACGCTCACCGTCCGGGCGATCGGCTACCGGCCCGCGAGCATCGGCAACATCCAGCTCGTGCTCAACTTCCGCGCGACGCGGGACGTGCAGATGGTCGCCGAGGCGGTGCAGCTCGAGGAGCTCGCGGTCACGGCCCCGCCGAGCCTGCTGGCGAACCAGGCGCGGACGGGCCCGGCGCAGACGGTGAGCGACACGCTCATCCAGCGCCTCCCGCTCAACGGCCGCAACTTCACCGACCTCGCGCAGACCTCGCCGCAGGTGGTGGGCAGCTCGGTGGCCGGGCAGAACAACCGCTTCAACAACATCCAGATCGACGGCGGCGTCAACAACGACCTCTTCGGCCTGGCCGGCAACGGGACGCCGGGCGGCCAGTCGCAGGGCCGGGTGATCTCGCTCGAGGCGGTGAAGGAGTTCCAGATCCAGGTCTCGCCGTTCGACGTGCGGCAGGGCAACTTCACCGGCGGCCTGATCAACGCGATCACGAAGAGCGGCACCAACACCTTCAGCGGCTCGGCGTTCGCGTACCGGCAGGCGAAGAGCCTCACCGCGTACCGCAACGACCCGACCTACGCCGGCCTCTCCATCACGCAGTACGGCGGCACCTTCGGCGGCCCGCTCATCAAGGACAGGCTCCACTTCTTCGTGGCGGCGGACATCCAGGCGAGGAGCACGCCGTTCTTCTCGACGCTCAACCTGACCGGCAACGACGGCACCGACGTCGCCACGGTCGGCTTCACCGCCGCACAGGCGAACCGGGTCGCCGACATCCTCGCGACGAAGTACGGCGTGAGCGGGGTGGGCACGGCCGCCACGCCCGACGTGGGCAACCCGACCTACAACGTGTTCGGGAAGCTCTCCTACGCCGGCGGGAAGCTCGGCCTCCTCGAGGTGAGCTGGAACTGGGCCAAGGCGGACCAGGATTCCTACGTCCGCAGCTCGAGCCGGCCCGGCAACGCGAGCGGCGGCATCCTGAGCGTCGCCAACATGCGCGACGGCATCCAGCTCTCGGGCAGCGGCTACGTGCAGGCCAACAACACCAACACCGTCCGCGCGAAGCTTACGACCGACCTCGCCGGCGGGAAGTCGAACGAGTTCATCATCGGCTACCAGCGGATCCGCGACAAGCGCGACTTCAACGGCCTGCCGCTCTTCCTCGTGCGCTCGGGCCGCGTCGGCGCGAACGACACCTGGGTGGCCGCGGGCGGCGACCGCTTCTCGCAGGCGAACGCGCTCGACCAGGACATCTTCTCGGTGACGGAGAACTTCTCCTTCGGCACCGGCGCCCACCGGTTCACGGTCGGCACCCAGAGCGAGTTCTTCAAGTTCCGGAACGTCTTCGCCGAGGGCAGCATCGGCGTCTGGCAGTTCAACAGCGCCGACAGCCTCGACGCCGGCACGCCGGCGGCGTTCCTCCGGAACGTGCCGATCCCGGGCACCAACGGCGGGGTCGCCGACTGGAACGCGAAGCTCTTCGGCTTCTACGCGCAGGACCAGTTCAGCGTGACCGACCGGTTCGTGCTGACGTACGGCCTCCGCGCCGACCTGCCGACCGCCGACAAGCCGCTGCAGAACGCCGCGCTGCTCAACGACCCGAACCTGCCGATCAACACGGCGCAGTTCCCGACCGGCAACCTGCTCGTCTCGCCGCGCGTCGGCTTCAACTGGGACGTGCAGGGTGACCGGAGCACCGTGGTGCGCGGCGGCCTCGGCTGGTTCGCCGGCCGGCCCCCGTACGTCTGGCTCTCGAACGGCTTCACCAACACCGGCAGCAACACCGCCACGCTCTACTGCACCGGCGCCAACGTCCCGACCTTCACCGCGGACGCGGCGGCGCAGCCCACGACCTGTGCGAACGGTGCGGGTGCCACGGCCGCGACGGCGACGATCAACTACTACGACAAGAACCTCAAGTTCCCGCAGACCTTCCGCGCGTCGCTCGGCCTCGACCGGAACCTGGCGCACGGCCTCGTCGGGACGCTCGACTTCCTCTTCTCGAAGAACGTCAACCAGTTCTACCTGCAGGACGCCAACCTGCAGAAGACCGGCACCGACGGTGAGGGCCGCGCGGTCTACGGCACCTTCGCCGCGACGGGCTTCCGCGCCACGCCGACGCGCCTGACCACGAACGCCGGCGCCGCGATCCGGCACACCAACAGCTCGGGCGGCCGGACGCTCTCGGTCACCGGGCAGCTCCAGAAGTCGCTCGGCGGGCGGGTGCAGCTGAACGCCGGCTACACCTACTCGAACACGACCGACGTGATGTCGCTCACGAGCTCGATCGCCTTCTCGAACTTCCAGTTCTCGGCGGTGGACGGGACGCTGGCCGACCGCAACGTGCGGACGTCGTTCTTCGACACGCCGCACAAGGTCACCCTGAGCGGCTCGGTCCGGCTCCCGTACAACTTCACCTTCTCGGCGATCTACGTCGGGAACTCGGGCTCGCCCTACACCTGGACCGTGGGCGGCGACGTGAACGCCGACGGCGTCTCGGGCAACGACCTGCCGTTCATCCCGGCCTCGGCCGCCCAGATCTCGCTCCAGAACCCGTCGCAGTACCAGGCGCTGAGCGACTTCATCGACGGCCAGACCTGCCTCCGCGCGGCGCGCGGCGGGCTGCTCAAGCGCAACAGCTGCCGGAACCCCTGGCAGAACTTCACCACGGCGCGCCTCTCCTGGACCACGCCGAAGGTCGGCGGCCAGGAGGTCGAGCTGACGCTGGACCTCTTCAACGTGCTCCGCTTCCTCGACCGCGACTGGGGCCTCACCAAGTCGGTCAGCGCCTTCGAGGCGGGCGGGTCGTTCCTCCGCGCGGTCGGCTACGACCAGGTGAACAACCGGCCGATCTACAGCTTCCAGCCGCCGGCGGTGATCGAGAACATCGTCTACGGCGAGGCCACGGGCGGCATCGACCGCTCGCGGTACCGGTTCCAGCTGGGCGCGAAGTACCGGTTCTAGGCGCGGACCGGCCGTCGTGAAGGGCGCGGGCCCCGGGGGATCCCCCCGGGGCCCGTGTCGTTGCGGCCGGCGGCGGCCCGCGGCGCGTGCCCGGCGGGGGGCCTCGCGCGCGCGGACGCGCTCAGCTCCGCACGCGGGCGAGGAGCAGGAGCGCCGCGGCGAGGAAGAGGAGGTTCGGGATCCACGCGGCGAGGCCCGGGGCCACCACGCCGCCGGTGCCGATCGCCTGCGAGAGCTGGATCAGGAGGAGGTAGGCGATCGTGGTGCCGAGGCCGATGCCGATCCCCACCGCAGTGCCGGAGCGGTAGGAGGTCACCGCGAGCGGGGCCCCGAAGAGCGCGATCACGATGCAGGCGGCCGGGAGGGCCAGCTTGAGGCCGCGGAGCACCTCGAGCCGGGCGGCATCGTTCCCCGAGCGCTCCACGGCGTCGATGTAGCGGCCCAGCTCGGCCCAGCGCATCTCCTCCGGGCGCTTGGGCTCGGCGAGGAGGTCGGCGGGCTCCTGGGTCATCGCCGGCAGGCGCAGGGTCGCGAACGCGAACGCCGCCTGCTGGCGCCCGCTCGCCACGGCGCGGCTCACGCCGTGGAAGAGCCGCCAACCGCCGGTGCTGTCCCAGACGGCGCTGTCGGCGCTCACCACGAGCGAGGGGTAGCGCTCGCCCGTCCCCTGCCGGGTGAGCACCACGTCCCGCATCGCGCGCTGGCTCACGTCGAGCGTGCGGATGGTGTAGACCCACCCCTTGTCGCCGCGGTAGACGAAGTTGTACCGCTGCTGGCTGGCGCGTGCCTTCTCGCCGTGGAGCTCGAGCTTCTTCGCGTTCCCGACGGGGGCCAGGTCGCCGACCACGAGGCAGAGCACGGCGGCGGCGGCGCTCGCGAGGAAGAGCGGGCGCATGAGCCGCCCGAAGCTCACGCCGCCGGCCTTGGCGGCGGTGAGCTCGGAGAGCCGGCCGAGGGAGCCCACGGTGAAGACGGTCGCGAAGAGCACCGCCGCCGGCATCACCTCGAAGATCTTCTGCGGCATGAGGTAGACGTAGCCGAGGGCGATGTCCCGGAGCGGGATGCCGCGGTCGAGGAGGCGGGAGAGGCGGTCGGTCAGGTCGATCATCGTGGCGACGATCGGGAAGCCGACCGCCGTCACGAGGAAGAGGCGGGTCCACTGCCGGAGGACGTAGCGGTCGAGGAGGCGCACCGTCACCGCCCCCGCCGGAGGAGGCGCCGCAGCAGGTCGCCCAGTTCGCCGAGGTCGCCGCCGCGCGTGGAGCCCGACTCGCGATTCACGACCCACAGGCCGACGAGGGCCAGGACCGCCAGCACGAGGTTCGGCGACCACATGGCGAGCTGCGGGCTCACGAAGTCGCGGTCGGCGAGGCTCTCGCCGGCGGTGAGGCCGACGTAGAAGATCGCGTAGACGAACATCCCGCCGCCCAGCACGAGTCCCATCCCGCCGCGCGGGAAGCGGAGCGCCATGGCGACCGCGATCAGCACGAAGGGCAGGCAGGCGGCGCTCAGCGACCACTTCTTGTGCGTCTCGACGAGGTAGCGGTCGGCCCGCTTGACGGCCTGGTCCTCGCGCTCGGTGGCGCCGACGACGAGTCCCCACTCGGCGAGCCGGGGCGGCTGGGCGGCGGCGAGGGTCACCTTGTCCAGGTTGGGCGTCGTGGAGGGCCCCGCGACGCCCGGGGCGGGGGCCGGCACGGCAGCACCTGGCGCCGCGGCGGTCGCGGGAGCGGCCGGCTGTGCAGGCGGCGCGGCCCCGGCCGTCTCCCGGGCCAGCGCGCGCGCCACCGCCGCGAAGGCGCCGCAGTAGAGGCCCCGGTAGGACGCGGGCCCGGCCGCGGGGGGCGCCGGCGCGGGGGCGGCGGCGGGCAGGTCGAGCAGCACCCGCAGGTCGTGGCGCGCCAGGCCGTCGCGCCAGGCGCGCGCGGCGTCCCACTCGCGGCGGGCGCTGTCCACCACGCCGAGCAGCTCGCAGCTCGTCATCTCGCGGTCCCCGCGCTCCAGCTCCTCGGTGCCCCGCTCGAACGTGTCGAAGACGTTGCGGACGACGATCGCCTGCGCGTCGAAGCGCGTCACCTGGAACTCGCCCGGCTGCCCGGTGCTCGTCTGCTCCACCGTCCCGTCCCAGAGGCGCAGGTTCAGGTTCCGCCCGTCGGGGGTGTAGGCCATGAGCCCGCTGTCGGCGTAGATGACGCGCCGGCGGTCGGCGAGCCCCACGTCGTAGATCGTCACGCTGCGGAGCCGCCCCGTGCCCGGCTCGATCCGGCTCGCGCGGAGGAAGTACTGCGAGGAGGGCACGGGGTTGATGACCTGCTCCTGCAGCGCGAACGTGGGCCGCTTGCGGCCGATGTCGAAGGTGAGGTTGCGGAGCCGCGCGTTCGACCGCGGCAGCACCTGGTCGATGAAGAGGAAGGTGAGGACCGCCATCACCGCCGCCCACGCGAGCACCGGGCGGAGGATCTGCGAGAGGCTCACGCCGCCCGCGCGCATCGCGGTGACCTCGTTGTCGGCGGCGAGCTGGCTGAAGGCGTAGAGCACCGCCGCGAGCACGGCGAGGGGGAGGGTCATCGCGACGATGAACGGCAGGCTGAGGAGGAGCACCTCCCCGATGACGCCCCACGGCAGCCCCTTGCCGATGAGCTCGCCGAACTTCCGGCTGATCACGTTGAGCAGCATGATCCCCGTCAGCGCCGCGAGGCCGAAGAGGAAGGGCAGGACCAGCTGGCGCAGCAGGTAGCGGGAGAGGACGCGCACCGTGTGTTGGGGCGTGGCCCCGGCTCTGGTTGTAGCCCCCGGGCGCGGGGGTTATTATCGGCCATTCCTACCGTGGCTCGGATTCCCGGCCCGCGCGCCGCCGCGCGCCTCGTCGCCGCCCTCGGGCTCCTCGTCGCGATCCCCGCCGCCCTGGCCGCCCAGGCGGACTCGGTGCGCGCGCCGGGCGACACGCTCGTGCCCGGCGTGCTCGGCGCCCTCGGCGCGCTGCCGCCGCTCCGCGCGCCCCGCGCGCTCACCGCCCCCTGGCTCGCCGGCCCGCGCCTCTTCGCGCCCGCCTTCCGCGCGGCGTGGGACTCCGCCGTCACGGCCCGCACCGACTCGGCGCGGGCCGCCTTCGCGCGCGGCGACCTCTACCGGCGGCTCTATCGCACCCGCGCGCTCGCGGGGGTAGCCGACACCGGCGTGGCACGCCGGGGGGTGCTCGGACTCTCGCGGGACCTCGTGGACCTCGCGATCGACGGCACGCTCCGCCTCGAGCTCCGCACCGACCGCCTGAAGAACGAGCGCTGCACGCCGGCCGCCCTCGCGGACCCGGGCAGCGGCTGCCAGGGCTCGTTCACCGCGCCGCGGCTCGACAACCAGTTCACCGTGCGGGCCGGCGGGATCATCGGCCGCCGCGTCCACGTCAACGTGGACTGGGATTCGCAGCGCGACTACGCGAATACTAACAGGCTCCAGGTGTATTACGAGGGACTCGAGGACGAGATCGTGCGCCGCATCGAGGTGGGCACGGTCACCTTCCGGCCCCCGCCGTCCCGCTTCATCACCGCGGCGCTCCCGACGAGCAACTTCGGCGTCAACGCCACCTTCGAGGTGGGCCCGGTCCAGGTGCAGGCGCTCGCCGCGACCCAGAAGGGGAGCACCGTCGGCACGCGCACGTACGTGGTCGGCGCCACCACGACGTCCCCGCAGGACCGCGCCCTCCGCGACCTCGACTTCGAGTACGGCCGCTTCTTCTGGGTGGTGGACCCGGCGCTCCTCCCGGGGTATCCCGCGGTGGACGCGCTCACCCTCGACAACCTCGCCGTGCCGGCCGACGTCCGGCCGGCGCAGGTCCGGCTCTACCGCTACCGCGTCCCCTCCGGGGCGACGGGGACCGACCCCAACCTGGGCGGCATTCCCGCCTGCGGCCGGCAGGGCCCGGACGGGCGCACGGTGGGTCCCGTGCTCTGGCAGCTGCTCGTGCTCGGGCAGGACTACTGGCTCGACCCCTCCGGGCTCTGGATCGCGCTCTCGAGCAAGATCGACACGCGGTCGGACTTCCTCGCCGTGAGCTACGTGACGCAGGCGGGGACGCGGGTGGGCAGCTTCCCGAGCGCGCCGAACCCGCAGGCGGGGACGACCTGCGCCTCGGTGGACAGCCTCCGGCTCGTCGCCGAGCCGCTCGTCGGCCCCGACCAGCCCTCGTTCCGGCACGAGATGCGGCAGTTCTACCGCGTGGCCGGCCGCGACCTGGACCCGGCGTCCCTCGTCGTTTCGCTGTCGCTCAACCGGTCGGAGCGGCCGCTCAATGGCCAGGCGCCCACCTACCTCGCGGCCCTCGGCCTCGCGGTCCCGACCGATCCCAAGAGCTTCGACCGCGACAACCGGCTCTTCCCGCGCTCGCGCGACCCCGGCGCCGACCAGACGATCCGCGAGTCGTACCTCGTCTTCCCGACCGCGCAGCCCTTCGCCTCCCCGACCGCGCTCACGACCGAGGAGCGCAGCGATTCGCTCTACCGGACGCCGATCTACCTGCTCTTCCAGCAGGGCCCGCCGGCCCGCTTCAGCTTCCGGCTCCAGTACAACGCCACCGGCGCCGGGGACCGGTCCACGCTCAACCTGAACGCCCTGCGCATCCGCGACGGGACCGAGCAGCTCTTCCTCGCCGACCGCAAGCTCGAGCGCGGGACGGACTACACGATCCAGTACGAGACCGGGATCGTGACCTTCCTCAGCCCGGACGACCTCTTCGGGCCGGCCGGCGCGACGGTGACGGCGCGGTTCGAGGAGCAGGGGATCTTCAGCGTCGCCCCGACGTCCATCTTCGGCCTCACCACGCGCTACAGCCTCGGCCGCACCGGGGCCATCAACCTCATCGGCGTCTACCAGCGGCAGGAGTCGGCGTTCAACCGGCCGCAGCTGGGCTTCGAGGCGGCCGCCAACCTGGTCGGCGGCGCCAACACCGAGCTGCACTTCCGCCCGAACGGCATCACGCGGTTCCTCAACCGGCTGACGAGCTCGCCGACGAACGCGGAGTCCCGGCTCGACCTCAACGCCGAGGTCGCCTTCAGCAAGCCCGACCCGAACCGCTCGGGGCAGGCCTACCTCGAGGAATTCGAGGGCGAGTCGGGGGGCTTCGTCTCGCTGCGCGAGAGCTCGTGGGAGTTCGGGAGCCGGCCGCAGTCCGCCGCCGGGGTCGAGCCGGTGGTGGGCGGCACGTTCGAGCGGGACGACGCGGTCCAGCTCACCTGGCAGAACCTGATCCCCAACGCCGCGGGCGCGGCGGTCGAGTTCCAGTCCCAGGACATCGACCCGTTCATCCGGGTGGCGGGGCGCTCGCCGACGCCGGAGACGGTGCTGTTCCTGACGCTGCACGCCGACACGGCGGGCGGCATCGTGCAGCGGAACAATCGCTCCCGCTGGTCGCAGCCGCGGCGGGACGGCCGGCCGCGCTGGCGCTCGCTCGTCTCCGCGCTCAGCACCACCGGGACGGACTTCTCGCGGAACGAGTACCTCGAGTTCTGGGTGTACGAGGACGGCCGGCGCCCGGCCGACAGCGCGCAGATGCGCATGGTGATCGACCTGGGCGCCGTGGACGAGGACGCGCTCGCGGTGGCGCCCGAGTCGCTGCAGGTCGCGCCCAACGGGGACACGCTCTACACCGGGCGCCAGTACGTCGGCGCGGGCCGGCTCGACACCGAGCGCCGGCCGAACGGCATCTTCAACGCCGAGACGGACGACATCGGCATCCTCGGCGACGTGCCGGACCTCGTCGGGCCCGCCGGCGAGCTGCTCCCGCGCCGGGAGCTCTGCCGCCTCACCCTCGGCTTCACGGTGCCGATCTTCCCGTGGGGCGACCTCTCCAGCCACTGCACCGTCGGCAACGGGCGCCTCGACACCGAGGACCTCGACGGCGACAACGCCCTGAACGCGCGCGGCGCCGCCGACAACGTCTTCCGCTACGTCGTGGACCTCCGCGACCCCCGCTACTTCGTCCGCGACGGCGTGCGCGACGCCGCGACGGGCGCGGGGTGGCGGCTCTTCCGCGTCCCGCTCCGGAGCCCCGACGCGACGATCGGCACGCCGAACCTCCGGCTCATCCAGCAGCTGCGCATCACCTTCGCCGCGCCCGACCTGGGCGAGGCCGCGGGCGACCGCGTCGCGCGCTTCGCCCTCGCGCGGATGCGCTTCCTCGGCTCGCCGTGGGTGCGGCGGGCGGACGCGCCGATCCGCGGGCTGGCCGGCTCCACGGCCGAGCCCGCCGGGAGCATCGTCGCCTCCGTCGTCTCGACGCTCGACAGCACGGTCCTCGGCTACGTCTCGCCGCCGGGCGTGCTGGCGCAGATCAACCAGCGCGACGCCGCCAGCTCGTCCCAGGGGGCGCTCATCAACGAGCGCTCCCTCCGGCTCGTCGCCACCTCCCTCGGGCAGGGGGCGCGCGCGGAGGCGTACCTGCGCTTCCCGGCGGGACCGCAGCGCTTCATCGGCTACCGGGAACTGCGCGTCTGGATGCGCGGCCGCCCGGGCACGCCCGGCTGGGAGAGCGGGGAACTGCAGGGCTTCGTGAAGGTGGGGAGCGACGACCGCAACTTCTACCTCTACCGCACCCCGCTCAAGAGCGCCGCCGGCCCGGCCGCCTGGGAGCCGGAGGTCGTGGTGGACCTCGGGAAGTGGCGCACGCTCCGGGCGGAGGTGGAGGCGCGCTGGCTCCGCGGCGACCCGCCCTCGGGGGCGGTCGAGTGCGGCTCCGAGCCCGACCCGACGGCCTACGTCGCCTGCGACGGCGGGTACGTCGTCTACCTCGGCACGCCCGGCGTGAACCCCCCGAACCTCGCCGCGGTGCAGGAGATCGCCACCGGCATCCTCCGGGTCGGCACGGGTGTCGCGGACAGCGCCGAGATGTGGGTGGACGACGTGCGCCTGGCCCAGCCGATCAGCGACGTCGGGACCGCGATCAGCCTCGACGCCCGGCTCGCGGCCTCGGACGTGGCGGACGTCACCGCCGTCTTCACGAGCGTGGACGGGAACTTCCGCCAGATCGGCGACCAGCCGACCTTCCGCGCCACCAACGGCCTCGCCGTCACCTCGAACGTGCGGCTCGAGCGCTTCCTGCCGAGGCGCTTCGGGCTCTCCGCGCCCCTCACGGTGAGCTACGCGCGCTCGACGGTGGACCCGCAGGTCCTGTCCGGCTCGGACATCTTCGGCGCGAACCTCCCCGGCCTCCGCCGGCCCCGGAGCACGAGCACCACCTACGCGCTCGCCATCCGGCGCGCCGTGCGCGGCACGTCGTTCCTGTCGCGCGTGGTCCTCGACCCGCTGAGCGCCAATGCCACGCTCACGAGCGGGTCGGGCCAGAGCGAGCTCTCGCGCACCTTCGGCGACAACTACGCGCTCACGCTCGCCTACAACTTCCTCGCCCCGCGGAAGGGCATCCGGCTCCCCTGGTTCGGCGGGCTCGTGAAGGGCCTCCCGGGGTGGCTGCGCGACAGCGAGACGGGCAAGGGGCTCGCCGGCGCCACCATCAGCCTCCTCCCGACCCGGGTGCGGATGGCGAGCGGCCTCACGCGCGACCGCACCGACGTCTACTCGTACGCGGTGCCCGTCGCCCGCGCGGCCGACAGCGCCATCACGCCGACGCTCGCGCTCAGCCACCTCTGGCGCAACAGCGCCGGCCTCACCCTGCAGCCGTTCGGCATGCTCACGCTGAACGGCGACCTCACCAGCACGCGCGACCTCCGCCAGTACGGCGACAGCACCAGCCTCGCGAGCCTCGCGACGGCGGAGCGGCGCCGCCTCGCCGGCGTGGACGTGGGCGTCGAGCGCGACCGGACGCTCACCACGTCGCTCGCGCTGACGCCGCGGCTCTCCAGCTGGCTCCGCCCGCGCTTCCTCACGTCGAGCAACTTCACCCTCGCCCGCACGCTGAACAGCCGGCGCGTGGTCCGGGAGATCGACGACACGGCCGGCGCCTTCTTCCTGCCCCAGACGCTCAACAACCTCCGCAGCCGCGAGCTCGGCGCCTCGGTGGACTGGGCGCGCGGGCTCCGCCAGGCGCTCGGCGACTCCGCCGGCCTCTCGGCGCTCATCCGCCGCTTCCGCCCCGTGGACGTCGCGGTGCGGCGCACCCGACTGTCCACCTTCGACCTCGCCGCCTTCGACCCGGGCCTCGGCTACATGCTCGCCCTCGGCGGCATCCGCGACTTCCTCGCGCAGCAGGGGCGCCTCGCGCTCGGCGCCAGCGACCAGCGCGGCACCACCTTCGGGACCGGCCTCGACTTCCCCTTCGGCCTCGTGGTCACGGCGACGTACAACCGCTCGTTCGTGCAGCGCTACCAGCTCGTCGGCGACGAGTACGTCGTGAGCGAGACGCGCCAGAAGGAGTGGCCCGCGGGCAGCGCACGGCTCACGCGCACCTTCCGCGGCGGCCCCATCGGCGTCGTGGTGCTCGGGTCGTCGTTCCGCCGCCGGCAGGGCAGCACCCTCCAGCCGATCCGGGACGGCAGCGCCGCGGTCACCTCCACCAGCTCGCGCACCATCGGTCCCGAGCTGCAGGTGGGCCTCAAGAGCGGGATCACCCTCGTCGGCTCGGCGAACCTGCTCGCGCAGCAGAACCTGAACAACGGGAACGTGACCGAGCTGCGCCAGGACGACGTCAACGGCACCGTCAGCTACGCCTTCCGCCTCCCGGAATCGGTGAGCCGGCAGCGGAAGCTGCTGCGTTCCTCCGCGACGATGCTCGTCTCGCGCGCGCGCCAGTGCCTGCAGCGCCAGGGGCAGCTGGAGTGCCCCGTCATCTCGGACACCCGCCGGCAGGAGTTCCGCGCGCAGCTCGACACCGACCTCCTGCGCACGCTCACCGCGGGCCTCCAGGCGGGCTACACGATCAACGAGCTGCGCCACCTCGACCGGAAGACCTCCCAGCTCTTCCTGCTCGTGACGTTCACCCTCTCGCTCTTCGCGGGCGATTATCGTTGAGCACCCGGCCGGCGCCCCTCCAGGCAGCCGGCCCCGAGCGTCCCCGAGCCCCGAGCGCCATGCCCCGCCGTCCCCTCGCCCGCGCCGCCCTCCTCCTCGCCACGGCGCTCGCCGCCTGCGACCGTGCCGCCCCGCTTCCGCGCGAGTTCGACGGCGCGGCGGCACTCCGGACGGTGGAGACCCAGCTCGCCTTCGGGCCCCGGATTCCCGGCACCGACGGGCAGCGCCGGATGGCCGCGTGGCTCGACTCCCTCGGGCGTGCCCTCGCCGACACCGTCCTCACGCAGGACTGGGAGAATGTGACGGCGAAGGGAACGAAGTTCCCGCTCCACAACGTGCTCTGGCGCTTCAACCCCGGCGCCCGCGACCGCATCCTCTACCTCGCGCACTGGGACACGCGGCCCATCTCCGACGGCGAGAAGGCGATGCCCGCCGACCGCGGGAAGCCGGTCCCGGGCGCCAACGACGGCGGCTCGGGCGTCGCCATCCTCGTCGGCGTGGCCGAGGCGCTCCGGCGGAAGCCGTCGCCGGTCGGGGTGGACCTGCTCTTCGTGGACGGGGAGGACTGGGGCAGCTTCACCGACTCGACCGAGTCGCTCCTGGGCTCGCGCTACTATGCCCGGCACCAGGCCCCGGGCCCCACGCCGCTCTACGCCGTGCTCTGGGACATGGTGGGGGACCGCGACCTCCGCATCTACGAGGAGGGGAACTCCTCCCTCGGCGCGCCCGAGGTGGTGCAACTGGTCTGGGACGCGGCACGCGCCGCGGGCCACGGCGACGTCTTCGTGGCGGAGCCCAAGTACACCCTCACCGACGACCACGTCCCCCTCCAGCAGGTCGGGATCCGCGCCATCGACGTGATCGACTTCGACTTCCCCTGGCACCACACCCCCGACGACACGCTGGACAAGGTGAGCGCCCAGAGCCTGCAGGCGGTGGGCGACGTCGCCGTGGCGGTGATCCGCCGCCAGGAGAAGTAGCCGGCGCCGCCGGCACCCGGCCCGCGGCGTTCCGGTCCCGCCGCGCGCCGCCCGGGGCCCCATCCTCCGCGGCATGACGCCCGAGCGCCGTGCCGTCCTCCTGCTCCTCGCGCTGGCCCTGCTGGGCCACGCCGCGCGATGGTTGCTCGCCCGCCGGGACGCCCCCCCGGGCGGCATCACCGTCCTCCCCGGCGTCGCCTCGGCGGAGGCCCTCCTCGCCCGGCGGGACAGTCTCCGCCGC